>CALYAR010000197.1 GCA_944393585.1 uncultured Clostridia bacterium
GAAAAACGCTTCTTTTTCAGCTAACCCCTTTCCATCTCGCCAAACAGGCGAAATTTTTGGAACCGGCGCTCGTGTCTGTACACCATTACCTTACACAAATTGCAGAAACTGCGAAGCAAAAAGATTTTGTTCTCTCTTTTCAGCTCACAAAAAATCTTTATCTTGAAGTTCAGGAAAGAGCCGATCATTTTTTTGAAACTCTTCCCAAAACTCCGGAATTTGAACAGCAACCGTTCACCTGGACTGCCGGAAAAGGAGATAATTATCTTTATTGGAAAGTAGTATTCCAAATCGTAGAAAAGATTGACAGCGGATTTTATCGGGAACAGACGTTTCTTCCTTCTATTGCAGATTTAGCCGCAGAATATCAATTATCGGAAATCACAGTCCGTTCGTCGCTTCAGATCCTGAGGCAGTGTGGGATTGTGGAAACGGCCAATGGAATTGGAACGAGAGTAGTTTCAAAGTCAGATTGGAAAGATAGTTTGCCCTTTGGCCAGGATTTTATAAAAGAAAGCGCGATGCGTTATTTATATACCCTCCAATTTCTCGCTTTGATCTGCTCCAAACCCGCTGTTCTTGCGGCAGACCGGATTACGAATCTGGAAATCAAAGAAATGGGACAATATCTTATCAACGCAGATGAAATGGACCGTGCCCGATTGGGAACGGCACGGTTTTTGGATCTTGTCATACTGCATTCCTGCAACGGAATGATAAAAACGGTATTGATCGAGCTTCGAAAAATGCTCTATTGGGGCCATTGCCTGTATTTTTGTAAAAACAAATCGGTTTATTATAAAAATATTGTAGATCAGCAGTTTATTATTTTAGACAGCCTTCAGACAGGGGACGATGCCGCATTCGGCCACAATCTCAGCAAAAGCTTTTGTCAATATTATGAAAATACCAGAAATATTATTATTTCCGAAGGTGTGGCAAAAGAAGAAGATATCGTTATTTTGCAAGAAGCATATATGTAAACAGACAAGTTATGCGGGAATGTTCTGCTCTGATTTTTACGATTTAAAAAATCAGAGCAGAACGATATGCTTTTCACTGATTTTTTTTTGATTTTAGAAACTTGATATGTGTGATCGAACCGCGATTTCCCTATCGTTATTCTCCATCTGCTAAACCGCATCGCCCGGCTTACCTGGCTTTTATTTTGCTATGGAAACAGGTTACAGCAACCCATCGGCCAAAAAAGAATAGACCTGCTGCATCGTTTTTTCTAAAACCGTATCTATTTTGTCTTTCGAGCCATTGTGCAATGTCTGAGAGGATTCAAATGATTTCATTTCCTGCCGATGAGCGTTGGAAAAATTTCCGGTTTCCAAATAAACATTCGACACTTCAACGAACCACTTTGCTTCTTCCTGCTTTAAAGTCGTCAAAGCCACATTTGGGATTCCAGCCTGTTCAAATTGTTCGTCGTCGCTGAAACGAAACGGCAGAGCGGGAGCGCAATATACTAAATGCGTTTCCAATACGCTGTCTGAAAGCAGTTTTCCAAATATGGGATTGCTGCGGTTTCCTTTTAAAATAACGGTAACTGTATCGCCGAAACCGCACATATCCAGTATGACTGCTCCGCTGATCCGTTCCGCACCGATCGATTGAATATATTGTTCGCTTCCATGGTCTTCGTATTCTTCCCGGTCAAAAAACACGATTTCGATTCCCGTTTTTCTGCGGAGGGTCATCTCTTTGGCCAGCCGAATTAAAATAGCAACGGAAGAAGCGTTATCAACGGCGCCGCAGCTGCCGTCTACGCTGTCATAATGACCTCCGATCACAAGCTTTTTTTCCTCATTTCCAAACGACACTATGATGTTTTCTACCCAGTGCGTATTTTGTCTGGCGCGCTCTAAGCGAAAAGGGATGTTTTCTTCACGAAGTATATCGAGCAGTGCATTTCTGCGTTTTGCCAGATCAGCAACTGCTATTTTTTTCACATAATCAAGCATTGCAAAGTCCCCTCTCTCGGATTACTGCCGCTCCCTGAGCGTAACAAAGATGATGTCCCCAGGTTGTTTTCCAATTTTATGACGGATCTCCTTCCGTACGCCCAAGATCGGGCCGGGAGTTCCCATTTTTACCAGGCTCCCGTCGTACGGCACCCCGTCAAAGGTAGCGTGAACCTTAACCCGCCCTTTTCCAAATTCCTGTCTCAGGTCATAGGGAAACTCAATATAAGCGCCGTCCAAATCCGGCACTTTTTTGAGCTCCGCTTCAAATTGATATACTTTTTCATTCATATCTTTCCCACCATGATAAGATTTTGCTTATCCGTTTTCCTTGCTGCCTTCGGAGGCATACCAACTCAGCGCATCCTGTTCCATCTTTTTCACAAACGCATCTTTTCCATCACAATAGTTCTCGATGCTGTTGGGAAACCGTTCTGCCAGTTTTCTTTTCAAACTGCCGTAGGCTTCTCTGACTTCCTCGTGTGTTCTCAGATAATCACGAACCGCTAAATGACGAATAATATCGGCCTGATTTTCTGCATCAAAGACATGTACCTGATGGGTACGCTGGTCGCCTCCTTTGCGAAAATAGCGTCTTTTGGGGATTCCGAACTCTCCCATACATTCATATCCGGCGGCTTCTATTTCCGGCTGAAAAACGTCAACCCTGTCAATCCGCTTTACAACCGGCATCATATCAATGATTGGCTTTGCCCACAGCCCCGGTACTGCGGTGCTTCCAATGTGGTAAATTTGCAGCAATTCCGAACCCAGAATTGTCTCCCATACTTTCTTTTCCCGCTGATAGGCTTCTTCCCAATCCGCTTGATACGCTACTACCCTGATATGCTGCGCCATACTCCACGCTCCCTCCAATAAAATCAGACGCTCAGTCTGCAATGATACAGCTTTATTATAGCATTGCAGTGAAAGGATCTCAATCTCTCCGGAAAAATTCTTCTATTTCGTTCCAGCTCATGGGAGGATAACAAGTTTTATCCTGACACAGATAATACCTATCGCCGGATTCCGGAACCGTATAATCTGCTGTAAACGGCGCCGCCTTTGCCAAACGCTCAGCATTTTCTGATGTTTTCAATAAAATAGAAAATCGTTTTTCTTTCTGCTGATTTGTTAATAAATGGATACGTTCTACAGCATTGGAATCGTTGGAAGCACAAACCAGATGCCAAGCCTGAGAGGTCCCCTCCCGCATTGCGAGCAAAGCAAAGGCAGAGCCGGCCGGATAATGGGATATTGCCCTGCTCAGAAAAGAAAGCTGCCGGCCGGCAAGTTCACTCCATTTGGTTTCTCCGGTCAATTCCGCCAGATGATGCAACACCCAGGCCGCTATAGAATTTCCGGACGGAATTGCCCCGTCATAGACTTCTTTTGGCCGGCTGATGAGCTGCTCTGCGTCGGAGGCGTAAAGATAAAAGCCTCCCTGCTCAAAATCAAAAAACAGTTCCACCATTTTTTCCGCAGTTCGTATAGCCTCCTCCAAATAAGAAATCTCAAAGGCGGCTTGATACAGCGCCAGTAACCCGTAGGAATAAAAAGCGTAATCATCCAGCTGCCCCATCCCTGCAGACTCCCCGTCCCGCCAGCGCAGAAAGAGCCTGCCAGAGCCATCTTTCATATTTTCTGCTATAAAGTTCCGCACTTTTAAGCCTGCCTGTAAATAGCAAGAATCGCCCAATATTCTGCCGGCATTTGCCAAAGCCGCCATCATCAGGCCATTCCAGGAAGTTAAGACTTTATCATCTTTATGCAAATCCGTTCGCTCTGCACGATAGGCATATATTTTTTGGCACAATTCTTCTATTTTATTGTTTTCCTTTTCATAATCCGGATTTTGAATGAGATTTAGAACGTTCTTTCCTTCAAAATTTCCCTCTTTCGTGACGCCAAACCAGCGGCAAAACAATCGGGCGTCTTCTTCGCCCAGTACTTTTTGAATCTCGTCTTGCGTAAACACATAGAATTTCCCCTCCACTCCCTCGCTGTCTGCGTCCTGGCCGCAATAAAATCCCCCCTGCGGATCCCGCAATTCCCGGAGGGCGTAATGGAAAATCTTCTGTACAATCCGCCTGTACAATTTCTTTCCCGTCAGCTGATAAACCGATAGATAGAGATCGGCCAGCAAAGCATTGTCATACAGCATTTTTTCAAAGTGGGGAACGAGCCAGCGGTCATCGGTAGAATAACGGGAGAACCCGCCGCCGATATGATCAAATATACCGCCCCGGTACATTTGATCCAGCGTGTGTTCGACCATAGTAAAGCTGCTTTTTTCTTTTCGTGCAACCCAATCGGCTGTCAGGAACATCAAATTGTGGGGAGCAGGAAACTTCGGCGCTGTACCAAACCCTCCCCATTTCGAATCATAATTTATTTGGAACGCTTCAACTCCACGCTGCAGCAATGTTTGAATTGCCGTTTCATCCCCGATCTGGGCCGCTTGCCGGTTGATGGCTTCTCTGATTCCCTTTCCCGCATCCATTAATTTTTGACGGTTCGTGTTCCACTGACGGGTAATTTCTGTCATCAATTCGATCAGTCCTATCGAACCATACCGGTTATGCTTGGGAAAATAGGTACCGGCAAAAAAGGGCTCTTGTTCCGGCGTTAAAAACAGGTTCAGCGGCCACCCGCCCGATCCGGTCATGATTTGGCAGGCATTCATATAGACCGCGTCCAGATCCGGCCGCTCCTCCCGATCGACCTTGACCGGGATAAAATGCTCATTTAAAATGGACGCAACTTCCGTATCCTCAAATGATTCATGGGCCATGACATGGCACCAATGGCAAGTAGAGTATCCAATGCTTAAAAAGATTGGTTTATTTTCCAAAGCTGCTTGATCCAAGGCGTCCTTTCCCCAAGGACGCCAATCCACTGGATTGTTTGCATGCTGCAGTAAATAGGGAGATTTCTCAAAAATTAAATGGTTGGGCATTGCGCTTCCTCGCTTTCCGAATTTTTAATTTAATTTTATTGTAACCCTAAATTTGTTCGAATAGAAAACTATTTTCATTTTATTTGTTTTAAATATTGTAAAAATATAAAAGAAATGGCAGAATAAGATCATCACAATAGGCTTATATCTTTTCTCTACTCATATTGAACCATTTTGATTTCCCCACTGGCTTTGCCTGGTCCATTCCTCTCTTTTGATTGACAAGTGAAAAATTTGGTGTTATCATGTAGTTAGCAAAAGCTAATTATATTCTCTTATCGACACAGAGAATTCAGCTGTTTAGGCTTGGACCTTACCTTATTCAAATCACGAGGCAATGAAAAGAGAAATGTGAAAAGTAGGACAGCCTGCAAAAATAATTTTACTTTGGTTTCGATCAAATTGAAAAAGGAGGAATTCAATATGATAAAATACACGCTCTCCGTCGACGGCATGCAGTGCGGAATGTGTGAAGCGCATGTAAACGACGCTGTCAGAAAAGCCTTTCCAGTCAAAAAAGTGAATTCGTCTCACATGAAAAAGCAGACCATAATTGTTTCAGAAAATCCAATCGAGGAGCAAACACTCAAGGAGGTGATTAACGCCACGGGTTATTCCGTTATGTCCGTCACCAGTGAACCATACGAAAAAAAGGGGTTATTTTCCTCGCGAAAAAAATGAAATGATTACTGGATAAAAACCGCCCGCGTGTATCAAGCGGGCGGTTATAAAAATTATGAAGAAAACCGTTCTGTCACGACGGCAGTTAAAAGCTTCGTACATGCGACTACATCGTCCATACTGACTGTCTCCGAAGGAGAATGGATATACCGGCAGGGAATGGAAATACCGCCGGAGGGCACTCCCGCACGGCTGACATGGATCGCACCTGCGTCCGTTCCGCCGGAGAGCAAAACCTCCGGCTGCCATTTGATGTTCTCCCGAATTGCAATATTTTTTAAAATATCCACTACGTCTCTATGGCAGAGGATGGAACCGTCTTTGATTTTAATGGCCGCTCCGTTCCCCAGCTTGACCGCCATTTTGTTCGCCTCCGGCGTATCGCCGGTTTTGGTCACGTCCAAAGCGATTCCCATATCCGGATCAACGGAAAACGCTGCGCCTTTTGCTCCGCGGAGCCCAACTTCTTCCTGCGTGGAGAACACAAAATACAAATCATTCGGGCAGTCTTTGATGTTTTTGAGCGTCTCAATCGCAATGTAGCAGGCTACACGGTCATCCATTGACTTGCTGGTGACGCGTCCGCCCATCAAAGCAAATTTCGTATAGTATCCTGCAACATCTCCAATTTCAATCAGCGACAAAGCGTCCTCCCGGTCTGACGCACCGATATCGATGAACATATCTTCCACTTTCAGCTTTGCCGGATCAGCTTTTTCTTCCACGCCTACCACGCCGATAATCCCATTTTGGAAAATCACTTTGGTATTCACCAAATTTGCCGGACGAATGCCGCCAATGCTGCAAAAGCGGATAAACCCGTTTTCCTCTACAAAGGTGGCCATTAATCCAATTTCATCCATGTGGGCGGAAACCATAATTTTTTTGCCCGGCCCTTTTTTATGAGCGATTAAATTGCCCAACGGATCAATGACATAATCGTCGATATATTCCCCAATCTCTTCCAGGATTAAGTCCCGGATCGGTTTTTCATGGCCCGAAGGCGCAATACACAAAGATAATTTCTTCAATAATTCCATCATCTTAAACACCCCTCCTGCAAGAACAATTTGGTCGTTTCATACAAAGCTTCTATATCCTTCTTATTTGCCATACAAACGGGCGAATGGAGATATTTGCAGGCAAGAGACAAAGAGATGCTGCGCGCACCGCCGGCGGCCGTCTGCATCGCGCCCGTATCGTTTCCGCCGCGGGCCAGAGTTTTATACTGAACTGCAATGCCCCGCTCCTTTGCCCTGCGGTACAGATTTGTGATTAACTCCTTGTCTGAAATCGATGACCCATCCATTAAAGTCAAAACTGCACCCGCACCATACCGCGTGGAATATTCCCTCTCTTTCGAGCCATATACATCGTTGCAGGTCGTCGTCTCCACTGCGACCGTGTAATCCGGCTGAATCCGGTAAGCCGCTGTTCTCGCTCCGCGGAGCCCTACTTCTTCCTGAACCGTAAAGCAGAAATAGACGTCGTCGTCATATTCCTCTTGTAACAGGCGCATCAGGATGAAACACCCAAGCCGGTCATCCAGCGCTTTGGAGACAATGTTCTCTCCCAAATCCAGATACTTCGGTGCAAAAACAGCATAATCGCCCAAAGAAACCTTTTTCTCTGCCGCCTCTCTGGAAGAAGCTCCAATATCGATGTAAAGCCGTTTGTAATCGATTTTTCCCTCACGTTCTTCTTTGCTCTGGCAGTGAATCGCTTTGATTCCAATGACTCCCGGAACGGCGTCTTTTCCCACATAAACCCGCTTGGACACCAGGATTTTGGAATCGATTCCTCCCACCATATCAAACTTTAAGTAGCCTTTGTCGGTGATTTCCTGAATGATGAAACCAACTTCATCCATATGTGCGGCAGCCATGATTTTCTTTTCGCCCTTGCGCCCTTTTTTCAGCACGATGAGGTTTCCCATTGTATCTTCCGTAATCTCGTCTGCATAGGGTTTGACCTGTTCCCGGATAAAATCACGGACAATCCCTTCGTCGCCGCTTGCCCCCGCAAAACTGCAAAGCTGTTCTAACATGAAAACACCTCCTTCAAATCCGCGCTTAACCCTTTGAGCAGAAACGCCAAAAGCCGGCCTGTATCCGTAATATCAGCCGTTCGGAGTGTTTCTACCGTGCTGTGCATGTAGCGGATCGGCAGAGACAAAAGTCCCGTCGGAATTCCGCAGCGCGCTACCTGGATGACCCAGGCGTCCGTTCCCGTATGCCCGCCGCAGATTTCTATCTGATAATTGATGTGATAATCCTTCGCCGCTTTTTCCAGCGCGGCTGCCACTCCTCTGTGTATGTTCGGACCTTTTGTAAGCACAACGCCTTTTCCCATCTCAAACGCATTTTCAGAATTATCCGGGGTTGTCGCATGGCAGACGTCCATAGCGACTGCCATGTCGGGATTGATCTCATATGCGGCGCACATCGCCCCGCGGCAGCCCACTTCCTCCTGCGTTGCACCTACGATATACAAATCCACATTGAGCGTAACATTGCGCAATTCATATAAGCAATACACCATTGCCGCAACGCAGGCGCGGTCGTCCATACATTTTCCGGACATGCAGTCCCCCATCTGGATTGTTTCACTGTCAAAGGTAACGAAATCGCCGATTTCAACAAAATTCCGAAGTTCTTCTGCGGACAGTCCCGTATCGATTGCAAATTTGTCCAAATCCAGTCTGTTCCCCTCCCCATCTTTCAGCAAATGGGGCGGTACTGCTCCGATCACGCCTTTGACATCCCGGTTTCGGCCGTGGACTGTGACCACAGACGCCAGCAGGGTCTTTTTATCCACGCCGCCGATCGTAGTAAAAGACAAAAATCCACGCTCGTCGATGTCCGTCACCATCAGGCCGATTTCATCGATATGCGCGTCGATCATGACTTTTTTGGCATCCTTTCTGCCGCACCGCTTGACTGCAACGACGCTTCCAAGCGCATTCTGATACACCTCGTCTGCCAGCGGCTCCAGCACGGACATGAGCGCCGACGCGGCAATGTTTTCTCCGCCGGATACTCCGCTGCTCTCGCAAAGGGTTTTCACTACTTTTTCAATTTCCAATCCAAGTCACCTCTCTAACATTGTACTGTCTTTCAAAAACCACGGTTTTTCCACTTTTAGTTCCATCCCAGACAAATTGCCCAGAATCCCTTCCGCTGGAATGTCAAAACAAAGCTTCCAGGCACACAGAGCCTGATGCGGAAATCCCGCTGTCTCTCCTCCATATTTTTGGTCTCCGGCGATCGGATGCCCCGCTTCCGATAATTGGGCGCGGATTTGATGGCTTCTGCCCGTCAATAAATCAATTTCCAGAACCGTCATCCCGTTTTCCTGCATGCCAAGACAGCGGTAACGCAATGCCACCTGCTTTGCCCCGTCCTTTTGGATATGGGAAATCAACGATTGATTCCGCGCACGATCCTTTTGCAGATAACCCGTCAGCATGCCGTTTTGCTGCGGCATTTTCCCCAAAACCACACAGAGGTAAGTTTTATGTATCCTTCTCTCCCGGATAAACCGGTTCATCTCCCGCAGGGCCTCCGCATTTTTCGCTGCAATCACGAGCCCCTCGGTGTTTGTGTCGATCCGATTGCAAAGTGCCGGAGAAAAAGTTGCCTCCTGATCGGGACGGAATTCACCCGTTTGTACCAGATATTTTTTTATCTGTGCAATCAGCGTGTCAGTTTTGTGCCGTGCATCGTCATGCGCCCGAAGTCCCGCAGGCTTAATGGCCACTAAAATATTCTGGTCTTCGTAAATAAGGCAAAGCTTCCCTTTTGCCTGCATAAAATCCAGCTGATAGGACTGCTGCTTTGGAAAAAACTCATCTCGGATGTAAAAATCCACACAGTCGCCCTCGCCCAGCACCGCTCCCTCCCGCACATGCCTGCCATTGACTTTGACACAGCGTTTGCGAAGCGATTTATGAAGAAAGGAGGACGGCATAGAGGGAAAGTACTTGCTCATAAACTTTTCAATTTTCAGGCCGGCGTCATTTTTGCCGATCGTTATGCTTCTCACATTCTGCTCCTTCCAACACTTTTTTCCCAAACAGGAAAAAGACTGCTGCAATGATTGCTATCAAGATACTGCTGTATAAAAATACGACCCGAACCGACAGCTTTTGAACCAAAAATCCCCCAGCCTGAGCGGCAACGATCCCGGGAATGCCGAATTGACCGGTCAGGCCGGCCAAAGACTGCCCCGTCGATTTATACTCCGCAGGAGTAAAGCAGAACATAAATTTGACCATGCAGTAAATGACGACGGTATTTCCAAACCCCTGCAACATCTGAAGCCCCATTGCCGCATAGACATTGGGGAACAAAAAATATCCCGCAAACCGAACTGCGATCACGCACAAGGCGCCAAACAGCATATTGGATAAGCCGAGCTTATCCTCAATTTTCTGCGCAAACAGAAAAAAGGGTATTTCAGACAATGCGGCCATGGACAAGGCAATCGCTACCAATCCCCGGTTATCCACCAGGGAACGGAGGTAAATTCCATAAAACGACGCATAGAAATTCAAATTGATATAAATCAGAAAACTAAACGCCGCAGTCGTGACGATCTTTTTATTTTTAAATAAAGAGCGCATTGCGCCTTTTTTCTTCTCATTTGGCTTCGCCTGTCCGGCTACTTTCGGCACCAAAAATGTAAGGCACAGGATTTCCAAAACCGCAATTCCGATATACATCAAAATGGCAAAATTGAAATTCCAGTTAGCCGCCAAACCGGCAGCAGCGCCAAACACAGCATACCCAACCGTTCCGCCCAGACGGGCTCTCCCAAAATTCCCATTTTCCTGCTTTAACACCTGCATGACAATGGCATCCGTCAAGAACACGCCGACGCAGTAAAAGAAGGAAAAAACAACATAGGACAGTATCGTGCCGATTTTATTTTTACTTACGATAAACAAAAAAATTGCAACTGACGCACATGCCTGCGTCAGCTTCAATATGTTATTTTTATTTTTCGCCCGGTCACTCACGCTTCCCCAAAAGGGCATGGCAAAAATCGATACAACATAGGAACACGACAAAACCAGTCCAATCTGCGTTTCGCGAAATCCTGCGTCCTGCAAAAACAGCGGCATAAATGCGCATACAATACTCACGCATCCATACGCCAGCGCATATTGGAGAAACAATTTATACTGGATTTTGATCGGTTTCATAAGCCTGCCCCTTTATTCTAAGTTTCAAGGGCGAACAGCGGATCCAATCAGCCGGGCGGCCAGCCCAGGTCACGGCGTGCCAGAACATGGAAATGTATATGATGAACCGTCTGTCCCGCTTTTTCTCCGCAGTTATTCACAATGCGGTAGCCTTCCTCTGCAAAACCCTGTTCCTTTGCAATTTTTGCGATCACTTCAAATATATACCCGACAATCGACGAGTTTTCACCCGTAATTGCATTTGCACCCTCGATATGCTCTTTGGGAATAACCAGCATATGGAAAGGAGCCTTGGGATCTACATCGTAAAAAGCTAAAACGCGTTCGTCCTCATAGATAATATTTGCCGGAATCTCGCGTTTTATGATTTTGCAAAAAATACAATCTTCCATATGATAACCTCCTGCTGTTTCATTTCATGATATTTCAACGCTTCCTTGCCTCTCAAATGGCAAGGAACCGCCTATATCCCGCTTTTAATTCTTTTTTCCATTCAATTCATACCCGACACGGATTTTAGCATTTTGAACCTCATAACCCAGTTCGTGATAAAGCCGGATTGCTTTGCGGTTCTCCCCCTGCGTTCCTAACGTCGCGGCCGTTTTTCCCTGTCTTTTTAAGTGCCGCAGTGCCTCGCAGATAACGAACCGCGCAATGCCGCGCTTCTACCACTTTGGCACAACAAAAACATTCTCCGTGACGCCCTGCTCTGGCGCAACCGTCCAGGTAGAAGTATTTCCGACAAATTCATCTCCATAATATGCGCTGAAATTACAAAGCTCCGGCGCATTCTGCATCCATTTTGTCTGGCTTATCGACCAGGAAATCCCGTCAAACGCTTCTATTTCTGCCATATGATACTGTTCCAGACTTACTGGATCGCAAAGGATACCTCTTCTTACGGTAATTCCATCCGGCTTTGGAAAGTCCGGAATCTCTCTGCCAAGGTCAAACCGGAATTCTACTGCGGAATCAAAAAAGCAGAATCCATGCCCCAGATAATAATTGATCCGTTTGGGATCGTTCATGTCCATGTATTGTGCAACCGCAATCCTCTTATGGGGATATTGGGCCTTAATTTCGTATCCTCTTTGGATCAGCCTTTCCACCAGAGCGTCGGCAATCTGCTTTTGCCGGAACCCTTCTGCAAAATACAGATCAAAATTGATATAATGCACAAAATCCGGGCTCTTTTCCATCGAAACAGCGCTAAACCATTCCGTGGGCATCAAAAGCCCGCATGCCAAAAGCCTGCCGTCCGCTGTGGCTGCGCACACCATATTTTCCTTTTGAAAATCGCCATGGTATAATACCAAGCTTTTTAGTGTTTCATCCAGTTTGCCAATCTGCTCGATATCTTCTGGGCAGCAGATCCGGGTCACAAATGAAGTCATATTGGCTCCTCGCTTTATCCTATTTTATCTGTTCCAGATTCAGCGTCAGTCCAGCGCCTGATTGATCCGACGGACGGACTGCAAATCCGAACTTCTCATAAAAGGCTTCTTTTCCCTTTGCCGCCATTAAGTTAATCGAAATATATTCGTCGTCTTTTTTGGTTTTTCGAATTTCCTGTAAAATATTCTCCACCAGATGCCGGCCGATCCCACATCCCTGATATTCCGGCAGTACGACGACATCGGCGATAAAGCGCACATAACCGCCGTCACTCAAACAGCGCGCCATTCCTATGACTTCGCCCTTGCAGCTTGCCGCAATGACATAAGCTGAATTTTTCAGCCCCTCTTTTGCCTGCTCCAGCGTTAAATCCACCCAGCCGGCGCTGTGGCGCAGCCGGTTATAATCCTCTGCGGACAAATTATGATGATATTGGATTTCCATTTTTCTTCTCCTGCCAATCTATTTGTGATAAACTTCATTGCGGTTTATTTTATAGGCGCGGTAGATCTGTTCGGCCAAAAAAAGCCTGGCCATTTGATGGGTCAAAGTCAAAGCCGAAAGGCTAAAGCGCAGGTCCGCCCGCTTTTTCAGCTCATCCCACAGGCCCAAAGAGCCGCCGATGACAAAACAAATTTGCCGAACCCCGGAAATTTCCCATTGCTGCATTCGGTTCGCAAACTCTTCCGTCGACAAAGTCTGTCCCTCGACGCACATGCAGATCAAGTACGCACCGCTTTTTATTTTGCTCAAAAGGAGCTCGCCCTCTTTTTTTAAAACAGCCGCTTTTTCCGCTTCCGAGGCCTGGTCCGGAATGCTGATATCACTTACCTCAACTACTTCAAACCGGCAAAAGCGCGACAGGCGTTTTTGGTATTCTGCAATCGCGTCGCGCATATATTTTTCCTTGATTTTCCCCACGCATAAAATTTGTATCAGCATACAATTTCCCATTCCATTCTATTTTTCTCTTTTTTCCGTTTCTCGGAAAGAAATCAAGCTGCTCTTCCTTAAAGCAGCCTGATTAATGGTACAATGAGTACCTGCAATACAAAAAATACAATAATGGGAGATAAATCCAACATAAACCCGCCGCGGCCAAGCGGCGTTTTATTCAGCAATTTCCGAACCGGCGCCAAAAGCGGTTCCGTTATTTGATATAAGAAGCTGATCAGCTTGTTCTCCCGGTTAATAGGCAGCCAGGAAATCAAACACCGCACTAAAATCAATACTTCTATCACTTCTACTAAAAGAAGAAGTGCTGTACGGACGACAGAAAGCAATTTATTCCCTCCTTAAAATATTAAAACAGGCTCTTGCTTCTCAGCTCGTCCTTGAAATCACCCATAATTCCAACATTGTATGGAGCAACCAGAAAGATTCCATTGGATATTTTTTGAATATTCCCATCCAGCGAATAGCTTGTCCCGCTCAAAAAGTCAACGACCCTGCGGGCAACGGCAGTATCGAGTTTCTCCAGATTGACTACTACCGGACGCTTTGTCTTAACATGGTCGGCCACGTCGCGCGCTTCTTCAAAGGATTCAATCTGCATCACAACGACATTGAGCGAAGTCGTGGTATTGATTTTAATGATTTTTCCCTTTTTGTTCTTTCCATAGCGGGCAAAGTCGTCTTCTACTTCTTCGATCTCCGGCTCCGCCTCATCTTCATAATCTTCATTATACAATTCGTCGTCCTCCTCGCTGAGTCCTAAGATGTTCTTGAATTTATCTACAACGCTCATTCCATTTTTCCTCCTGCTCATTTTTCATTCGCGTTTGAATTTTCACCTAAATTAATAATTTCTTTTCGAATAATCCCGCTTTCCAAAAATCGCGCTTCCAACGCGAACCATATTGGAACCTTCTAAAATCGCTTCTTCAAAATCGCCGCTCATTCCCATTGAAAGGTACTGCATGGCGATATTTCCGCTTTGCTGAGCGCGGATTTCTTCAAACAGCTTCCGAATCCCGGCAAAATAGATCCTGTTTTCCTCCGGATGATCGGTATAGGGGGCAACAGTCATAAGACCTTTTACCCGCACATTGGCAAGTTTTTGCGCCTGATCCACCATTTCATAGGCAATGGACGGATCAATTCCAAACTTGCTTTCTTCTCCCGATATATTGACTTCCAATAAAATATCACTGACAACCCCATGTTTTTTTGCCTGGCTGTCAATCTCCTGCAAGAGCTTTACGCTTTCCACCGAGTGGATCATTTTAACCTTATCGATGATATATTTTACCTTATTGGTCTGCAAATGCCCGATCATATGCCAGTTCACCGGCATCTTTGCCGTTTCAATTTTGCCCAGCATTTCCTGCACCCGGTTTTCACCCATGTCCCGCACTCCGCAGTCAATAGCTGCATCCACATAGGAGACGTCGAAATTTTTTGTCACTGCGATCAACGTAATGTCTTCGGCACTGCGGCCGCTCTTGTTTGCAGCTTCTGCGATTCGCCCGCGCACTGCTTCAATATTTTCACGAATATATTCCATTGATTTAAGCCACCTTACTTTAATCCAGCAATTTTCCGTCGTAGATATCCCGTCCACTGAGAATGACTTTATCATTGTACATCAGCGAACTGCTGGTACCTTCGCTTTTAATTATAGCAACTTCGCCATTATTTATCAATACTGTTACCTCCTTAAATTTTACAATGCCGCCGTTATTGACATAAACTCCTATTTTATCATCCACCATACGCAGTGCACTGCTGTCCACGCGGATTCCGCGGTAGGTCTCTTTAATCAGCTCTACTTCTGCGCTCCGGCAGGTAAAAATCCCATCTACCGCATAATTGGTCGAACAAACCACTACGACCCTTCCGTCTTCTTCATTAGACAAATACACGACCTCCGCCTCAATGGCGTCAAGCGACAGCTCCGGAAAGCGAAGATCCACTGTCTTACCCACTTTGAGCTCTTTCACGCTTTCCGCATCCGCCGTGATAGCAGTAAACCAATTATAGTTATCCAAAATTTTATACTGCGAGGTGTTTTTCGTCTTTCCCGCAGTTTCCAGATATCCATCCAGCGCAGATGGAGTCAGCTGCGTATACATATCCGGCGTTAATACCGATTCCATCCCGTCTGTAAATGAAACGAACACGCCTGCTCTGGAAGAATAGACTTCTTTGCTGGCCGATGAAATCTGGTTTTTCAGCGCATCGCGCTCTTCCACCAGGGTTTGAACTGCTTCGTCTGTTGCCACTGCATCGCGCGGTGATTTCAGCGATTCAATTTCTTTTTTTAAAGAGCGGAGAGCCGCTACATCTTTTTCATAAATCAGCTTGGAAGCCTCCTTAGCCAACCTGTTCAGCTCTGCCTCTACCGCGGCTTCATTATCTGTGTCGACCGAAGTCATAGGAACGCTGGCTTCGGCAATTTCTTCCTCCAGCTGATTGATCCGTTCAATAGCAGAACGCTCTTCCTGCGTGGTATAAAGCGCCAGTATTTTTTCCTGATTGGATACCCGCTCTCCATCCTCCACGTAGGCATATGCGTGGGCAGACTCAATGTCATAAACGGATTCGTCCCGAATAAAAAGCGCTTTGCCCTTGACGGCGTCTTCATATACTACACTGGCCGCAAGCTGTTCTTCCACTCCTGATTTGTTGTATTGATTCATAAATACATAGCCGCCAATTACCAGCACCGCTAAAATGACAGCCAATACTTTCTTCATATGTATCCTCCAAAACACTGCCGGCTGCCGTTATGGCAGCATAGAAACCACCTGTCATCCACCTTAGACTGTTCGGCACGCTAAGGTTTCATTTTCCTTTTGTATTATTTGATTCGAATTGATTTATTATATCATTTTTTTTAATCTCTGTAAAGGCAATTATTTACCAATTTTAGGATATTTTCACATAAGCTGCTTTGATAAGGATCCAGGTGCACAATGCGCGGATCCCGGTTAAACCAGGTCATCTGCCGTTTGGCATAGCGTCTGGTCGAACGTTTGATGATCTCTTTTACTTCTGGCAGGGTACACAAACCGCGCAGATAATCCACCGTTTCCTTGTAGCCTATTGCCTGCATGGCGGCGCAGCGCGGACTGTATCCCATCTTCAGGATTTCCAATACTTCGGAAACCAGTCCCGCTTCAAACATCATATCTACACGCTTATTAATCCGCTCATACAGCTCTGCTCTAGGATAATCAATCAGAAACAAAAAAGGCATATAAGGGGATTCTACCTGCTTTGCATCGTGCTCCGATTTCGTTTTTCCCGTTGTTTCGTAAATCTCAATGGCACGGATGAGCCGCTTGGTGTCATTCGGTGAAATTTTTGTCGCGCTGTCTGGGTCAATTTCCCACAGTCTCTGATACAGCGCTCCATTGCCCCGCTTTTGCGCTTCCTCGGCTAATTGCTGACGCAAAGCGGGATTGGCCGGCGCTTTGGCGTCAAACTCCACCCCACTCAAAAGGGAGGAAATATAAAGCCCGGTTCCGCCGGCAATCACGGGAATTTTTCCCGTCCGGCTGATTTGATCGATATACTTTCGCCCCATTTCGACAAAATCCGCCACAGAAAACTGCACGTCCGGCTCCAAAAAATCGATCATGTGATGCGGGACGCCGCCCATTTCCTCTTTCGTCGGTTTTGCACTTCCGATGTCCAAATGCCGGTATATTTGAATGCTGTCTCCCGAAATGATCTCCGTTTTCAATGCTTTGGCCACTTCGACGGCAAGTTTCGTCTTACCGGAGGCAGTCGGCCCACAGATGACAAGCACGGGTATTTTATTATACAATCCGCAAAAACCCCTTTTCAATCTCTTTTTTGCTCATATGCAGGACAAACGGCCTGCCATGAGGGCATGTATTCGCTTCCTTCAGCGACAGAGCCTGCCGAAGCAGCGCCTTCATCTCATCCGGCGAGAGCGCGTCGTTTGCACGGACGGACGCCTTGCAGGCAACCATGTGGAGCGCATTTTCCACAATTTCCTCCGCGCTCCCCCGCGAATCGAGCAATTCTACAACCTCTAAAAACAGCTCTTTCAGACGGGCCGTGTCGATTCCCTGCGGCGCGGACCGCACAGCGACACAGTTTCCGCCGAAATCCTCGGCCTCAAACCTAATCTGCTTTAAAAACTCCAGCTGCTCCATTACCCTGCTGTGCTCCATGGAAGAAAAATCAATGATGACGGGCGACAAAAGCATCTGCGAAAAAGTCTCTTTCCTCCTATACTGTTCCCGGAGCCGCTCAAAGTTCAGTCTCTCATGCGCCGCATGCTGGTCTATCAATAAAAGTTCGTCGCCCTGTTCGACCAAAATATAGGTGTGAAATAGCTGGCCGATAATCCGGTAGGGAATTTCCAGCGCCTGCTCTGCTTCCATCCGAATCTGTTCTGTTTTCGGCTCCGGCTCCTTTTTTGCACTCAGTTTATTTTCATTCTGCTCTGCCGCAGCCGGCGGGAGAGTCTCTTTTAAAATCTTTGGTGTTTGCCAGACTGGATTTGCCGGCATTTCCCAGCTCGTCTGTCTTGTTTTCTCAACGGCTGTCTTGACCGGAGCAGCCAAACGCGGCTCCGGCTGTTTCTCGGGCATTGACGCAATGTAGGGAACATTCGCCGCATCGCGGAACATTCCGACCTCGTTCCGGTTTGCCTTATCGGAAATGCCCGCCTCTTCTGCACTATTTTTTTCAGACGGAAATTCGATTTCGTAAACCGCCTTTTCTGCTAAGGCATTTTTCACTCCCCAATAGACTGCATTGAACACTTCGCGTTCATTGGAGAATTTCACCTCTAGTTTGGAAGGGTGGACATTGACATCGACCAGCGCAGGATTAACAGCAATGCCAAGACAAAAGACCGGGAAGTTTCCCGCCACCATCTTTTCTTTATAAGCTTCCTTTACCGCCGTCTGCAGCAATACGCTCTTAATATAGCGCCGGTTGACAAAAAAGCTCTGGAAGTTGCTGTTCTTCCGAACAATATTCGGCGAGACAATGAGTCCCTGCACCCCGGCATATTCGTTTCGAAACTCCACTTCACGGCAGTTGTCGCTGTACTCTTTTCCGTATAAGATATAAAAACAGTCGCGCAAACTGTTATTCCCCGGCGTTACGAATTTTATTTTTCCATTCTCTTCAAACTTAAATGAAATGTCCGGATATCCCAGCGCAAACCGGGTTAAGATATCGCCGACATAGCCGCCCTCCGTAGCGTCCCGCTTTAAAAATTTCATTCGGGCGGGTGTGTTGAAAAACAAATCCTCCACCACAATGGTCGTCCCGTCAGCCGCACCCATATCGTAGATATCAGACAATTCTCCCGCTTCCATCTCCATATAGCTTCCCAGCTCGTCCGCATGTACCTTCGTCGTCACATGCAGACGGGACACAGCCGCAATACTGGCCAATGCCTCTCCGCGGAATCCCAGTGTGCCGATCGCAGCAAGGTCCTCTGAAGTCCGGATTTTGCTGGTGGCATGCGGCAAAAAGGCATAAGGCACGTCCTCGCGTTCCATTCCAGATCCGTTGTCCGTCACGGTAATTGACGCCACGCCGCCGTTTCGGATGGAAACGGAAATTTTATCGGCTCCCGCGTCGATCGCATTTTCTACCAATTCCTTGACGACAGAAGCCGGGCGTTCTACTACTTCGCCGGCGGCAATCAAATTGGCAACGCTTGCGTCCAAAACATTGATGTTCTTCATGGCATTCTCCTCTATAAGTTCCTGGCCCTGTTTACAATATCATTGAGCTTTGCCTGTGCCTCCAGCGGAGACAATACCAGCACTTCCGTCTTTTTGATCTCCTCCCAAAGCGCTTCCCGTGCAAGCGCTTCCATCGGCGGCAGTTCCTTTTGTGCTGAATTTCTTCGGCCCGACACATTCTGCGGACGGTTTGCATCGTTTTCTTCCAGCCCTTTTAAAATCTGGCGCGCCCGCGTAACAACTTCTTTTGGAATCCCGGCCAGGGCGGCTACTTCCACTCCATAGCTCTCGTCTGCCCCGCCCCGTATGATCTTGCGCAAAAATGTGATCTCTTCGCCGCGCTTTTTCACGGCAACGCAAAAGTTTTTGACGTCCTCGTACCGCTTTTCCAGCTCCGTAAGCTCATGATAATGCGTCGCAAACAGCGTTTTGGCCTTGATTCTCTTTTCAATGTATTCCACTACCGACCACGCAATGGACAACCCGTCGTAGGTACTCGTCCCTCTTCCGATTTCATCTAAAATCAAAAGGCTTTTCTCCGTCGCGTTCTTTAATATATAGGATACCTCGTTCATTTCCACCATGAAGGTACTTTGCCCCGTGGATAAATCATCTGATGCTCCGACCCGGGTGAAGATTTTATCGACAATCCCGATCTTTGCATAGGAAGCCGGCACAAAGCAGCCGATCTGCGCCATCAGGACGATCAGGGCAACCTGCCGCATATAAGTGGACTTTCCCGCCATATTGGGGCCGGTGATAATCATCATTTGATTTTCCGCACTGCCGAGAGCCGTATCGTTTGGGACAAAGATTTCCTTGTTCGACACTAATTCTACGACAGGATGGCGTCCGTCCCGAATAATCACTTCATTGCCCAATGTCACTTCCGGGCAAACAAAATTTCTCTCCTGTGCAACATGGGCAAAGCAGGACAAAACGTCGAGCTGCGCCAAAACGTCAGCCATATTTTTCAGCCGTCCGATCTGGCCCTTAAGCTGTTCCACAATTTCCAAAAAAAGCTCTTCTTCTAAAAGAAACCGTTTTTCCTTGGCGCTGAGCACTTTATTTTCCAAATCCTTCAAGTCAGGCGTAATATATCGTTCGCCGTTGGTCAGCGTCTGTTTGCGGATAAAATAGTCCGGCACGTTCTTTACAAAAGACTTGCTCACCTCTATGTAATATCCGAAAACCCTGTTGTAGCCGATTTTGAGCGTCTTAATTCCCGTCTTTTCCCGTTCCTCGGCTTCCATTTTTGCCAGCCAGGACGTCGTTTCGGTCATCGCAATCCGGTATTCGTCTACCCTCTCATGATAACCTTTCTTTATGATCCCGCCGTCCTTGATGGAAACGGGAGCTTCTTCATCGATGGCATCATCCAAAAGGGTAAACAGGTCACGCATGGAATCAAACCGTTTTTTAAGCGATTTTAAGAGTTTTCCCTGATAGTCCGACAAAAGCGGCTCGATTTTCTCCAGAGCGCCAAACGATTCCTTCAGCGACAGCAAATCACGCGGATTGGCGCTTCCTAAGGAAATCCGGGTAATGAGCCGCGGAATGTCCCGGATTCCGCTCATTGCCTCCCGCAGGGCGCTGCGCCCTTCCACATGATCGTAAAATTCCTTGACTGCAAAGCTGCGCCGCGAAATCTGGGCAGGATTGAGCAAGGGTTTTTCCATCCATTTTTTCAGCAGCCGGGCGCCCATATTCGTTTTGGTCTTGTCCAACACCCAGAGCAAACTGCCCCGGCGCTCGCCGCCGCGCACGGTCTGAAAAAGCTCCAGATTCCGAATGGCGTTTGCATCCATCTGCATATATTCATTGATTCCATAAAAAATGACCGCGTCCAGGTTCGAAAGAGCCGATTTCTGCGTCTGTTTTAAATACTCAATCGTCATGCCCAGCGCGAAAATTGTACTTTTATGGGCATATACGTCGGAAAGGCCCGCGCCGTCGGGACAATTTTCTGCGATGGTTTCCCGCCAGACCGCCTCGTCCCCTTCCTGTTC
Source organism: uncultured Clostridia bacterium (assembly GCA_944393585.1). GTDB lineage: Bacteria > Bacillota > Clostridia > CALYAR01 > CALYAR01 > CALYAR01. The sequence continues at coordinate 20,904 of CALYAR010000197.1, forward strand.
AAAGCGGTTGATGCTCTTTTGATACCGTTCCCGAATCAAGGCCTCATAACGGGCCGCAGCCTCTGCGCCCAAAATAAACTCGCTGGGCGTATAGCGTGCAATTTCATTCATCACTGCATCCGCTTCCAGGCTGTCCGTCCGTGTCACATAGATTTCACCCGTTGAAATATCGCAGAAAGCCAGCGCACTTTCTTCATCACAGCTGTAGCAGGTGCACAGATAATTGTTCGCACCGCCTTCCAAAAGATCCGGATCCGTGATCGTACCCGGCGTTACAATCCGAATGACGTCGCGTTCCACCAGCTTTGTTGTCGCTTTCGGATCCTCCATCTGTTCGCAGATCGCTACTTTATACCCTTTTTCCACCAGCTTTGCGATGTACCCGGTTGCACTGTGATAGGGTACGCCGCACATTGGGGCTTTTTCTTCCAAGCCGCAGGCGCGGGACGTTAACGCCAGAGACAGCTCGCCTGAAACCAGCAACGCATCTTCAAAAAACATTTCATAAAAATCTCCGAGCCGAAAAAACAGAATGCAGCCGTCGTACTTTTCTTTCATACGTTTGTACTGCGCCAGCATCGGAGATAGTTTTTCTGCCATTGGTCATCCTCCTTTCCTCTAGTTGCAGCCACAGCAGGCAGAACAGTTTCCGCCGCATCCGCCTCCACCGTTCTCCTCGCCGGCAAGCAGAAAATTCAAGATACCTTCGGCCGCGGTAATGAGCTGATCGTAAGAATCCTTTGCATTCCAGTATTCCGTGCAAACTTCATTATTCAAGCATTTTTCCTTTGCGGTTAGAATTAACTCTTTTCTTGGATAAGGGCTTTGAGCGAGCTCCCGGTAATTTGCCAAAAGCTCCTGCGCTTCTTCGTCCGATAAAAGGGCTTCCTGCGCATTGTCCCAGCGCAGAGCCTCCTCGCTTTGCGCTATCGCCTCCGCGAGCTCCTGCGCCTTTTGGATAATGGTTTCATTCATTGGCATGTTCTATCCTCCAAATCTCCCCGTTCAGCGACCAGGTATGCGCCTTTGTAATCCGAACCGGAATAAACCGGCCTACCATGGATTCATTTCCCGGGAAATTTACAATTTTATTCGTATCCGTCCGTCCGGTCATACAATCGGGATTGGTTTTGCTTACGCCTTCCACCAATACGTCATATATCTTTCCCTCGTAGGCCTGATTCAATTCGAGGGCGATTTCATTTTGCACTTCCAAAAGCCGCTCGAACCGCTTTTGTTTTACCTCATGCGAGTTTGGATCCGGAAGTTTCGAAGCCGCCGTCCCTTCCCGCTTGGAGTACAGGAACGAATACACATTATCAAACTGAACGCGGCGCAGCAGCTTCAGCGTATCTTCGAACTCTTCGTCCGTCTCGCCCGGAAATCCTACAATAATGTCCGTCGAAAGGGCAAGATGCGGCATTTCCCTGCGTGCTTTTTCCATTTTTGCCAGGTACTCTTCTACGGTATATTTTCGGTTCATTGCCTGCAAAATCCGGTTATTTCCCGCCTGGACCGGAAGATGGAGCATTTTGCAGACCTTCTTTTCCCGCGCCATGACCTCAATCAGCTCATCGCTGATGTCCTTCGGATGGGAGGTCATAAACCGCACACGCTCTATGCCGTCTATCCGGCAGACCGCGGTAAGCAGCTGCGCAAAATTTTCTTCAAAATCCGAGCCGCTTCCATAAGAATTGACATTTTGCCCCAGCAGTGTAATCTCCTTTGTGCCGTGCCCGGCAAGAGAGCGCACCTCTTCCAAAATTTTTTCTGGGCGGCGGCTCCGCTCCCTGCCCCGCACATAGGGCACTACGCAATACGAACAAAAATTATTGCAGCCATACATGATGGAAACCCAGGCTTGCAGCCCCGCTTTTCGGACAATGGGAAGATCCTCTGCAATAACATCGCCGCCGCCGAGTTCGAACACACGGCTTCGCTCAGACAAGATGCGAAACAACAGTTCCGGAAACCGATAAAGGGCATGTGTGCCAAACACCAGGTCCACCTGTTTGTATTTTTGGCGGATCTGCTCTGCAATATGCTCCTGCTGCATCATGCAGCCGCACAAAATAAGGATCCGCTCCGGATTCTCATTTTTCCAATGCTTCAAGGCCCCGACATTTCCAAACACCTTAAGCTCCGCATTCTCCCTTACCGCGCAGGTATTGAAGAGAATGAGGTCTGCCGCCTTGCGCTCTTCTATCAATTCAAAGCCCGCTTTATGAAGCATTCCGCAAATCCGTTCGGAGTCATTTTCATTCTGCTGGCAGCCATAAGTTTCGACATAGGCGGCCATCGGCCGTCCATGGCTGCGCTCGAATCCCTGGGTCAGGGCGGACAGCTTATCGATGTAATCCATTTGCAGCTGGATCTGCTCCTGGCTCAAATAGAGATTCTGGTTCATTTTATCCATCCTTTTCTATAACGATCACTTTTTTCATTTTACCACAAAAAAGGACGGGAAGAAAGAGAATTTGACGAAAAATCGCAAAAATCCCGTACCGTACAAACAAATAAAAACAATATTTTATATGAACTGCCGGAAAATCAGGCAATACTGAAAAGCCGTGCAATTACTCATTTTTACAAAAAGAATAAACAGCGCAAAAGAGATAGAATGACAGCAGACATTAAAAGAGCGCAAAAGCAGCAGATGCTTTCACACTCTTGATTGACTTATAACAGGAATATATCGTTTTATTTGTAAAACAGCGTTTTTTTCTCTGTATCGAGCTCTGCCGTTCTTCCGATGGGTAAAACCGCATGATTGGTTCCGTGTCCGAAATCATCACAGTATACCACCGGAATCCGATACCGCTCGCCTAATCGCTTTAACCGGCCCAACAGCTGCGAGTTTATTTTTTCCGAGTAATGGCCAAAAATAACGCCCGAAACCGTCTGGATAAATTCATTCTGCTCCATATGCGAAAGCATTGCGCTTACATAATCCACTTCGCCGAACTTCTCATGATCTTCTAAAAACAGGAGATATCTCCTCTGTAAGTCAATCGGAAAATAACGGCTGCCCAAAAGCATGGCAAAATTGCGTGTATACCCGCCAACCAGGATTCCCTGTGCTTTTCCCGGGGTCAAAACCCGCCATTCGCTGTTGGAGACATGCTTTTCTGCTTCTCCGGTCACAATATGGCTATCAAACTGCATTTCATCATATGGCGTAAAATCAATAAAAAGATGCGGTGACTGCCCATAATAGGTTTCCAGCCCCGTTAATGCCCAGATGGCATCCAAAAGTGTCGTTCCGTCGCTGTAGCTGCAAATT
>CALYAR010000198.1 GCA_944393585.1 uncultured Clostridia bacterium
CGCTCAAGGCGATGACGAATGCAGCAGTCGGGACAGCACAGATGCGCAGCATCTATGCCGGAACAGCAGACATGACAGCCGGAAGCAGTACGCTTGCCACGGGCACGATCTATCTGGTGTATGAATAAGAACGATGCAATCTGCACTCAAATTTTTGAGACAGAGAATGTTTTAGGCCGTTTTGCTGTTGGACGCGCCCTGCGCGGTTTTGCTGAAAACGATTGAGGCGGCAAAGACATGAGCAAACAAATAAAAAACAGAATGGAGAAAGGAGAAAAGAATGAAACAACAGTCGGTAAAAAATTACAGGCAGGAGGGCGAGGGGCGCAGTCCGTCTGAGCTGGGCTTTGGTGAAATTGCAGTTTCAAAAGACGGAAGCGTATTTGCGGGTGACGAATCCGACCTGCCGGTTTCGCAGACTGCCGGAGTCAGCGCAAAACTAATGCAGTACTCCCTATATCCCGGCACGCTGTCGGAGGAAGAACAAGAGGATTTGGAAGCAGACGGCACTCAAATGGCACTGTTTCGGGAAAGACGGTTTTGCGTTGCGGACAATGAGTGCCTGTTCCGCATCCGCGTTGTATACAACGGGACACAGAAACTGCCGGGGGCAAAAGTAAAAGTAAATTCCGTCTTCTTGACGGCGGATGACAACGGACTCATTAACTATGCCGCGGCCGCCGGGCAAAGCTGTACCTTCACACTGGCGACCCAAGTGGCCGGCGGGACGACTCCTTCTGTCACAAAGACGGCAGAGGGCGGGCAAACCGTTGAAGTTTTGCTGGATATTCAAAAGAATACCTCAGTAAGCCAAAAGGTATTTACCGCATCGGAGGATATTCTCCTTTCGCCGGAGATTAAAAGCTATGATGTGTTTCTCGTTGGCGGCGGCGGAGGCGGCGGTGTAACCGGGCAGGATTCCGCATCGGGCGGAAGCTATGGCGGAGGCGGCGGAGGCGGATATACTACCACGCAATCCAATCTGGCCGTAACAGGGTTAACGTCCGTTAGTATTGTAGTAGGCGCAGGGGGCACGGGAGCGGAATACAACCATTCGCAGCATAAGACGACGCCCGGCACAGCGGGAGGCGCCAGCACAGTTACCATAGGGGAGACAGTTTATCAGGCCAAAGGCGGCAGCCCAGGGTCCAGCAGCAGCGGAGGCGTCGGCGGTTCCAATGGAGGAAGCGGTTCAGGGAACGGCGGCTCCGACGGCGTGCCCGGCCAGGGAACAACGACCAGAGCGTTTGGAGAAAGCAGCGGCACTCTGTATGCCGGGGGTGGAGGCGGCGCCGGCGGTTACGGAGGCGATGGCGGAGGTGGAAACGGCTCGACCAAGAATCAGGAAAGCGAACACAAAGGCTTGCCCGGCACAGCTAATACCGGCGGCGGTGGAGGCGGCGGGTTCTACGAGTACAGTTCCGGCGGCTCGGGTACCCATGGCTTTGGCGGGAATGGCGGCAGCGGAATTGTAATACTTCGGTGGAGGTGGTAGAAAATGAAATGTATTGTAATCAATGAAGCAAGGGAAATTGTCAATCGGATCGAGGCAAATGCAGACTATATCTCCGCACATCCGGAGGTATACGAAATAACCAGGGAAGAGGAGCGGATTTATGATGTCGGCCGGATTTATCTTGGGCAGGTTTTTGACGAAGCACGCAGGGAGAGGGCAGAAAAACTGGAGGCCTTCGATATTTACAAAACAAATGTATTGTATGGCATCGAGACAGAAACGGCAGAGGAAAAAGAGGACATACAAAATTGGTATCAGGCCTGGCTCGATTTTCCGGAAACCATCACAGCAGAAACGTATTCGCATATGGTGTATCCCAACACGCCGGAAAAAATAAAAAAATATGTAAAACAGGAGGACGAAACAGATGATATCGAATACCACTAACAGCCAAAATACCAGAAAGGTTCGGCAGGGCAATCAGGTAAAACGGGTTGGTTACCGGGTTTTGGATCAAAATCCTTCTTCAGGTACTTCTTCGGGCACAGCAAATAGGAATATCAGCTCCAGCAAGGGAAGGGATTTGTCGAATATGATCCAGCAGCAGTACGACGCGGCAAAAAAGGCGGCTCTGATGGAAAACGCCTATGGCGTCGCCCAGGGAGTGAGTGAGCTGCAGCGTTCGTACGAAGACGCGCTGCCGTCTTACCAGACGTCAAGGGACCAGGCCGCAATTAAGACGCAGAACGGCCTGGATAATTCTGCTTTGCGGTCTGCCCTTTTGGGGGACCGTGGCGGGATTGGACAGCGGGAGTATGACGTTACCCGAAATGCAGGCGAAAATCAGCAGCTGCAAATCAATCTGGCCCAGCAGAAGCAAAAGACAGATACAGACCGGCAAATTGCCGACCTGAAAGCAAAGGGACAGCTGCAGGCGGCTCAGATTGAAGCAAACAACGCCATTGAAGCTTTAAAAGCGCTTCAGCAGGAAAAGCAGAGGCTTCAGGAAATGGCGCAGGAGGACTATCAGTTTAATAAAAATTATGCACAGCAGCAGTATCAGTTTGATAAAAACTATGCGCAGAACCAATATCAATTTGATAAAAATTATGACCAGTCTCAGTACCAATTTGATAAGAACTATGCTTTAAAGGAAGCGGATTTAACCGGAAACTATCAGGGAGGACGCACACTGAGCGGCCAGCAGGCCGACCGGCAGGCGGCGGCCCAGCAATGGGAAAAACAGCTTCAGGAGGCAGAGCTTACAGGGATGTACCAGGGCAATCCGACGTTGGACGCGCAAAAAACAAATGACTCTCAAACGTCCGACGTTATTAGGCTGTTAATCCAGATCGCCAACGCGACAGAAGACAGCAGTATTTTAAACGACCTCAAAAACCAGCTGCTCAATATGATCAAAAAGTAAGATGAAAATGAATCATCATCCAAACAACAGAAAACCACTGGTCGCCATTGACGCAGGAGTCTCGAAAAAGGCGCAGGGCAGGGCCTCGTTTGACGGGAGCTTTCAGGAAGCGGAATTTACCTTTGACTTGCAAAGACGGCTTCAAAAACTGCTGCATGCCAATGGGATAGACACGGTTTTAACTATGCCGGATGAAGACCGGCCCGCGCCGCAGCTGGAGCGGTGTATGGCGGCAAATCAGGCCGCGGCAGATATCTTAATCTCTCTGCGCGCCGCGGCATTCGGCCAGGACTGGAACACAGACAGCGGATGGGGGGCTTTTGTGTACCGGAGGGGAAGCAGGGCGGAGGAACTGGCGCAGTCCATCCGGCGCGCCAGTATCCCCCTTCTGGGACTTGCCGACCGCGGTGTGATGGAATCCCCGCAGTGCCTGCTCCGAAAGGCGCAAATGCCCGCCGTCCGGATTGAGCATGGCTTTTATACCAACCGGGAAGAGCTCTCCCGCTTGCAGGACGACGCCTATCGGGATGCCTGCGCAAAGGCGGACTGCGATGGAATTATGGATTATTTCCAAGCGTATGGCGAAAATGCAGATCAGCGGAAAAGCATATATCAAAAAATCCGTCAGATTCATGTTATCCGCATTCCTTTGGAACGCTTCCGCATTCAGTGGTGGGATCAAAACCGGTATACCGATTCGGTTGGGAATTACGCAGGCTGCGGACACTTTTTCAGCGTTTGGGACGAGGGGATCCGCCACACGCTTCCATTGGCCAATCTGTGTGCGGATTTCCAAACCGGTTCGGCCAATATATACGCCATCCGGCGCCTGCGGGAGAAGGGCTGTATTTCGGGAAACAAAGTGATTTGCAGCAGCGGCGATTTTGCTTTGGAATTTCAGGAAAAAGCGCCGCACACGCTTTTGATTCCGAAAATGGGGGTTCCATCGATTGAACCGCTTTCCAAAATTCCGGAGGGAACGGCCTATGCCATAGCGGGAGCGCCGGTCATTTTGGGCGGCAGGAGGGTCCCCTATTCCGTGGTTCGGCAGGACGGGTGGAACGAGTCCATATCAGATCCGGGTTTTCACAGCTTTTTGGGGATATCCGGACGGACGGTGGTATATGCGGCCTTTCCGACGCAGAGCCCCAACCTGTTTGAATCGGGGGAAGCTTACGAGGTGCTCTCTTCTTTCCAGCTTGAGGCCGCCATTGAAGTGGGAGGATGCGGTTTGGCGATCCGCTCGCGTGGTGCGTTCCAGATGGACAAAGGAGAAAACAAGATGGTCAATACGATCATTACATTTTAAAGGAGGAATGGAAATGGTATGGGGACTGATCCTGGGGATCATTGGTTTTGCGCTTGGATTTATAACAGCAAAGCTGTGGATGGAAAACGAGCAGAAAAGGCGCGCCAAAGAAGCGCTTGCCCGGGAAGTGACGCAAGAGGCAAGGCGGCAGGAAGAAGAGGAAAAAGATGCGTTTCGCACCCTGCTGTCCTATAACATTGATATGGTATACGGCGGCAGGGGGCTGACAGAGGAGGAAAGTGAATGAAAGAATCGATTACAAAGGACTGGGAGAAATACGAACGCGGAAAGGATTACAACAACAGGCTTCGGCCCAATTACTACAATGTGGTCAATTCCAATCTGGCGTTCTATTCCGGAGACCAATGGATAAACATGCCGCAGAATCAATCGATGAGCCGGCTTCCCAAACCGGTTTTTAATATCATCAAGCGGATTGTGACGGTATTTGTTGCGTCGCTGACGTCAAATTCCACTTCCATCAGTTTTGAGCCTCTAGCTTACGCCGGCCTTGACGGTGCTGAGACGGCAGAAATCCTGAATTCGGAAGTAGCCAATCTGTTTGAAAAGTTTAAAATGGATTTCCGCATCCGGGAGGCATTGTTCAATGGGGCGGTAGAGGGGGATTACTGCGCCCACTTTTACTGGGACAAAACCAAAAAGCCTTATGGCGGAAAGCTTGGCTCCTATGAGGGGGAAATCTGCATGGAGCTGGTGGACGGGGTGAATGTGATGTTTGGCAACCCCAATTCCCCGATTGTCGAAAACCAGCCCTATATCCTGATTGCAGGACGCGACACGGTAGATAACCTGCGACGGGAGGCAGCCCGGTACGGACAGAAACCGGACGGGATTCGAAGCGACACAGATTACGAGGACCAGGCCGGGGTAAGCGGAAAAATCGAACTGGAGGCTGACGGCGGCGACGGGAAAGCGCTCTTCCTTTACAAATATTACAAAAAGGAAACGATTGTAGAAAAAAAGAACGCGGATGGAACACCGGTTCTGGAACCCAAGTATGACGCAGAAGGGCAAAAGATCGTAAAAAGCACAGACCCCAAGACGGGAAAGAAGGAATATGAAATGCAGCCGGTACGCGAGCGGAAAACGACGGTGCATGTCTCCAA
>CALYAR010000199.1 GCA_944393585.1 uncultured Clostridia bacterium
GACCCTGAACATGTTTGAACAGTTTTTTGCTGGTATAACTCCATATATCCAAAAAGCGCGAAGTGAAAAAGTAAAGCAATACACAAACAGCGCACAGAGACGGGCGGCATTAAAATGATTAATATCCTGATTGATAAGCTTCCTCAAAGCGTAACAATAGACGGCGCGGAATATCCTGTTAACAGCGATTTCCGCGCCTGTCTTATTATTATGATGGCATTTGAGGACTACACTTTGACTGATCTCGAAAAACAGGCTGTAATGCTTAATATCCTGTATCCGTATATTCCGGAAAATACACAGGCTGCTATCGATGCGGCGGTTTGGTTTTTGGATTGCGGGGAAGAGAATGAAGGTGCAAGAAACGGGGCAGGAATGCGATTATACAGCTTCAGCAAAGATGCAAAATACATTTACAGCGCGATCAAGCAAAGCCATGGTGTGGATTTGGAAACCATAGAATATCTGCATTGGTGGAAATTTGCGTATATGTTTCTTGATTTGGATAAGGATTGCTTTTTTTCACAAATGCTATACTATCGAAAGCAAAGGGCAAAAGGGAAGCTTACGAAAGAAGAGGCTGCTTTTTACAATGAAATACGGGATATTCTGGAACTTCCCCAATACCATTCGCAAGAAGAATTGGAAGCGGAAGACGAATTCATGAGATTGTTAAATGGGAATATTTGAAGAATAATGTATTTTATGGTTGAAAATAACATAAATGTGTCATATAATAACCCCATAAAGATTAAGGGGGTTATCATATGATTTGTCCTAAATGTGGGAAACAAAATCCAGATAGCAAATGCCCGGAATGTAATATAACATTTGAACCGGTTTTAGATGGCAGCGGAAAGGAAATAGATTTTCATACATTAGTAACTACATATAAGTCAAATGTAGACGATGCGGCAAATTATATCATTGCTCATACGGCAATGGATCGGAAAACAGCAGAAACCATATATACTAAAGCTTTGAATTTATATTTATATGGATCAGCAGGAATATTCTATAAACCCAAAAAACCAGCACATAGAAAATGGTGGTTTTGGGTGTTGATTGTAATATTCGGGTTGCCGGTATTTGCTATTACAATGGGAATGATTTTTGGGGAGCCTGTAGAACAAACCGTTTCTTCGCCGCAGCCAACTGTAAGCCAAAGCGCAGAACCTACGCCAGCTCCAACATCTTCCCCAACTCCCAGCCCGTCTGTTTCTCCAACACCAACGCCGTCGGAAACACCATCGCCGTCTCCATCACCCTCCCCGGAAGAAGAGATGTTTCATATTACAGCAGAAGAGCTGTTAGCAGTGTATGAGGAAAATGAAATAGCAGCCGATCAGGAACTGAAAGGGCGAACGTTTGAAGTAACTGGAGTTGTAGACAGCATAGGAAGAGACATACTAAACGACGCTTATATTACGTTAAATTCCGGTGACGAGTACAGTTTAAGTTCGGTTCAATGTTATTTTAAAGACAGCGAATTAGACAGTTTGACTGAACTCCGAACAGGAGATACGGTTACGGTAATTGGAGAATGTGATGGCAAAGCTATTTTAAGCGTAATGATGAAAAAATGTAAAATAAAATAAAATGGGAAAATTTAATAATAAAGGTACTAAATGGTTGATTTTTGTAAACTTATATTGTATGATTAAGTAAACAAAAATAAGGAGGAATCAACCATGAAGAAAAAATGGAAAGTGGCAGGTCTAATTGTCTTAGCACTGATGGTATTTACATCGGGAGTTTTAGCGAGCGGAACAATTCAGAAAATTACTGCGGATTGGCGTCCGGACATTAAAGTAATTGTCGATGGTGAAACACAGACCTTTTTAGATGCGAACGGAAACGAAGTATATCCAATCGCCTATAATGGTTCTACTTATCTTCCATTAAGAGCAATCGGCGGATTAATGGGCAAGGATGTCGGCTGGGACGGAACAACGAACACGGTAACTTTAGACACTCCTAAAGCAACGAGCGAATACAGCAGAACGAATCCAGCGCCGGTAGGTGTTGCGCAGACGATCACGTCAGAAGATTATTTGAATGGAAAAAATACAGTAACAATAGAAATTACCGAATCTCTTCGCGGAGATGCTGCCTGGCAAAAAATTAAAGCGGCTAATCAGTTCAATGCTGAGCCGGAAGATGGAAAGGAATATGTATTAGTAAAAGTTAAGGCAACAGTTGTGGATACAGAAGAAGATAAAGCCGTTTCATTTGGTCCCTATTCGTTTGACACTTATTCCGGTACTAATGTAGAATATGCAAACTATACATCTGTTGTTGAGCCATCTCCCGAGTTTAGAGGAAATGTATACGCAGATGGTACATTAGAAGGCTATGTGACATTCGAAGTAAACACAGCGGATACAGCTCCTAAGATTGTTTACGGTTTAAATTACGACGGTTCCGGCGGAATCTGGTTTAACATTACAAAATAATCAATAAAAAGCGATAATGGCGCTCTCGAAAGAGGGCGCTTTTCCATGCCAAAAAGTGGAGGTGGCAATCATTGAAAAAGTAAAGTGCCCGTATTGCGGATACGAAATGCCGATTCGTTATGATCCTGAAAAAGCAAAGTGCAGCGGGGTCTGGATTCGGTGTAAGGGTAAAAAATGCAAAAAAGAATTTGAAATAAAAATCAACATCAAGTAGTGCCATTATGTGCCGATGATGTTCACGAGCTAGAGAGGTGATCACATTGGCAGCAGGTTATGATGGCAGCATTAAAATAGAAACAAAGATTGATACAACTGGAATTGAGCGCGATGCTAAAAGCGTGCGTGCTCAAGTATCAAAATTGGCGGCAGAATACCGAAAACAGGGAATGAATGCCAGCGACGCATTCAAAAAAGCGTGGTCTGAGATCGAGCGCACTTCTAAACAAACGAACCAGAGCATAAGAAGCGATGTTGCCGCCACTGGAGATAGTATTCAAAAGTCTGCCAATAATTTAAACACTTCCGTATCTGCGCAAATCAAAAATGGCTTATCCGGAATTACTCAGGCTCTTAAAGGCATGGCCGCGGCGGTCGGCGTTGCATTTGGCGTGTCGGCGCTTGTTAATTTTGGAAAAGAGGCAGTCAATATCGCCTCTGATCTGATTGAAGTGCAAAACGTGGTAGATACGGCATTCGGCGATATGGCATATATGGCGGAAGATTTCGCAAGCCGGGCTATTGAGCAATTCGGAATGAGTGAATTGGCAGCAAAGCGCACAGCCTCTACTTATATGGCGATGTCAACCGGGCTTGGAATGGCCGGAGATGCTGCGGCTAAAATGGCGATTGACGTTGCGGGACTTACCGGTGATGTAGCGTCCTTTTACAATATGAGCCAGGAATTGGCCGCTACAAAGCTGAAATCAATCTGGACTGGGGAAACGGAAACTCTGAAAGACCTGGGCATTGTCATGACGCAGGCCAATTTGCAGCAGTACGCGTATGCTAATGGAATCGATAAGCTGATTTCGGAAATGACGCAGGCAGAACAAGTACAGCTTCGGTACATGTTTGTCACCGATCAGCTTAGCATAGCACAAGGAGATTTTGCGAAAACATCCGCTTCCTGGGCCAATCAGGTCAGAGTCTTAACAGAGCGCTGGAAAGAGTTCATGGGCTATATGGGCAACTCTCTCATTACCGTACTTACTCCCGTTCTGCAATTTTTAAATCAGATTGTGGCCGCCATGATAAATTTTGCGAAAACGTTCAGCGCGGTAGTTGGAGCGTTGTTCGGCGAACAGGCGCAGGATCAGAAGGATGTGTCCAGTTCGGCAGACCAGGCGGCGAAGAGCGAAAGCAAATTAGCTGCTGCAACCGGCAAAGCAGGGGAAGCCGCTAAAAAAGCAGGCAAGGAAGCCAAACAGAGCTTAGCCGCATTCGATGATTTAAACGTTCTGTCGAAAGAGAGCAGCAGCGGCACGGGCAGTGAAAGCAGCATGGATTCCGGTATTAGCAGTGCCATTGATATGCCGCTGATTCCTGCTTTAAAGGGCGAAATTGGATCAGATATTACGCTTAGCCCTGGACTCCAAGAGGCCATTGATAAACTCAAAAACATTGATTTTAGCAACGCTCAAAAATCGCTTGATGGTTTAAAAAAATCTTTGGAACCAATTAAGGAATCATTGTTTGAGGGCCTTAAATGGGGATATGATAATGTGTTTGTCCCGCTTGCAGAATGGACAGTAGAAGAAGCCCTGCCGCGCTTTTTGGATACACTGTCCATATCTGCCGAAGGTTTAGGAGTTGTTTTAGAAGGATTAAAGGAGCCATTTGAAACTTTCTATGACACATTTTTAGAACCGGTCGCCTCTTTTGCCGGTGATAAATTTCTGGAATTTTGGGATGAATTAAATTTACGTTTGCAGGATTTTGTTGATACAATTAAAAATACTGAGGCGTTTCAGGACTTGCAAAATATTTTAGAGGTATTGGGTCCATTGTTGGCAGATATTCTGCAAGGATTAATCGATATCGCAGAATGGCAGGCTGAGTTAGTTTGGATGGTTGTATTTGAAGCAGCTAAAATGCTGTTTCATGATATTGAAGATACATTGGGGCTGATATCTGCCCTTTTGAAAGGCGATTTTTCGGACGCATGGGAACATTTAAAAGACC
>CALYAR010000200.1 GCA_944393585.1 uncultured Clostridia bacterium
AAAAACATCCTGATCCATTGGCAGCAATGTACCGTCTAAATCGAATAGAATTGTGGTAATCATACCTCTTCCCTTTCTGTGATAGACAATGTTACATACAAAAGGATACTACAGTTTCCGCTCTGCGTCAAGCAAGCGTCCGGAAATCTATACTTTTATAAGTGCAGATGGCTTTTATGGACAAATCCATTCGCAGCCAAACTGGCTGAAATCCGGTTCCCACTCCTGTGGAAGGGGTTGATCGCTTACAATATAATCCAGAGCAGAAAGCCCCTCTGTTTTACAGAAATATGTCTTGCCGAGTTTGCTGCTGTCGCACAGCAGAATTCGAATCTGTGCATGGTCCAGCATGGTTCGCTTGAGACGGGCCTGCTCGACATTTGCTTCGGTAATTCCGTCTGCAAGTGACAGACCTGCGCAGGAGATAAAAGCGATATCAGCGTTGAATTTTTGAATGGACTCCAGTGTGTCGCTGCCGAGGAGCGAATTGGTCCTGCCTATCAGCTGACCGGAGGGCATAAAGAGCCGGATGTCATTTTTCTGGGCCAGAGCCATGGCGCAGTGGAGACCATTGGTAACGACTGTCATATTATGAAACTGCATCAGCTGGGGTACCAGGCAGCAGACAGTACTGCTGGGGTCCAGAAAAAGGGCCTGGTTGTCTTTCAAAAATAAGGATGCCAGCTTAGCGATCTGATTTTTTTCCTTCATGTGTTCGCTTTGCCGTGAGAGAACGGATAGTTCTTTGTTCCCCCCCTCCAATAGAACGGCTCCTCCGTGGTTTCGCCGAATTAATCCGTTTTTCTCCAGTTCGGTAAGATCCCGTCTGGCTGTAGCGGGGCTGATAAAAAATTGACTGCACAGCTGCGGCACAGTTATGGTTTTCTTCTTTTGAATCAATTCATAAATTTCCTGCTGACGCTGATAAGACAGCATGTTCATTCCTCATTTCTGATTGTTTTTTGATTGTTTTACCCAATGTATTTGATTGTTTATCAACATAACGAACATGGATAGACAGAAACGCGCAGTTCAATTATAATATATCATAGAGTCAATCCGAAGATCAAGCAGTAATTATGTTATGGAAAGCAGATAAATTAAACATTAAAAATAGTAATTTGTTCCAATCAGTACAGATTGGATTCGAATGATTTCAGTTCGAAATAGGGCAATCGATTTGCAGTCAAAGTCAGTAATCGCAAAGAAAAGGAGACAGATATGAAAGATTGTGTTTTAGCGATCGATCTCGGTGCTTCCAGCGGGCGCGGAATTGCTGGATATATGGAAAATGGAAATCTGATTTGTGAAGAAGTATTTCGGTTTCCCAATGATCCAGTCCAAATGGGAGACGTCTATACCTGGGATCTGCTGCGTTTATTTTATGAAATACAGCAGGGGATTCGCACCACAAGTCAAGAATACGCCATACAAAGCATTGGTATTGACACTTGGGCTGTCGATTATGGCCTTTTAAAAAAGGGAAGGCTGTTGGCAAATCCGCGGCATTACCGGGATTTTTCGCATACGGAAGCGGCCAAAAGAGTTTTACAAAAAATTTCGATGGAAGAGCTTTACAGCAGAACGGGAATTCAGTTCCAGCCGTTTAATACCATTTTTCAGCTGGAAGCAGAAAACATGACGGCTGAGGCAGATACGCTTCTTTTGATACCGGATTTGCTGGCATACTATCTGGGCGGAGTAAAGTGCTCGGAATATACCAACGCTTCCACCACCGGTTTGCTGGATCCTGATACGAAAAACTGGGATTGGGATTTGATTGAACGGCTTGGCTATCCAGCCTCCATTTTTCAGCCTATCGTAAAACCCGGAAGTATTTTAGGACAGCTGTCGGCATCCATTTTAGAGAAAAACAAGGTAAAGATCATTGCGGCTGCGTCCCACGATACGGCCAGTGCCTATGCCGCGGGCGGCGGAGAAGAAGGCTGGGCCGTTTTAAGCAGCGGGACTTGGTCGCTTTTGGGATGCGAGCTGAGCGAGCCCATTCGGTCAGAACAGGCTTATAAAGCAAATTTTACCAACGAAGGGGGAGTCAACGGAACGATCCGTTTTCTGAAGAATATTATGGGAACTTGGCTGATTCAGCAGTGCAGGGCTTATTGGAATCAAAGAGGAAACACGCTGTCCTTTGCTGATTTGGAAAATATGGCCCGCAGTTATCAGGGAGAACCCTGTTATATTGATGTAGATGATCCGCGCTTCTCGGCGCCGGGCAATGTTCCCGAACGGATTGCGGATTATTGCCGAGAGAGCGGCCAGGCAGTACCGGACAGTATTGCGGCAACCATGCGCTGCATTTATGAAAGTCTTGCCATGAAGTATTGTTTGACAATCAAACAGCTGGCCGAGGTGACAGGAAAGCCGGTTCGGGGGATCCGTATGGTAGGCGGAGGAATCCGCGACGCATTTTTGTGCCAGATGACGGCCGATTACTGCGGTATTCCTCTCGTTGCCGGGCCGATGGAGGCGGCCTCAATTGGAAATATTGCCGTCCAGTTCATAGCAGGCGGAGTTTTTTCAGGATTAGAGGAAGCGCGCAAAGTAATCCACCGTTCATTCCCAGAAAAGCGGTATGAACCTTCTAACCAAACTGTTTCAGAAAAATTAAAACGATTTTCCGATATCATACAAAAAGGGAGGAATAGCAATGGGTAAAATTTTGGAACGATATGACGAAGCCAGGGAGCGGTATGGAGAGCTTGGAGTCGATACGGATCAGGCGATTGATACGCTGGCAAAGATTCCAGTGTCCATGCACTGTTGGCAGGGTGATGATGTCATTGGTTTTTTATTTCCGGACCAGGAGCTGACCGGCGGAATTCAGACGACCGGGTCCTATCCGGGTGCGGCAAAAACTCCGGAAGAGCTGCGGCATGATATGGAATTGGCACTGCGTCTGATACCGGGTACGCACCGGGTCAACCTTCATTCCATTTATGCGGATACAACGGAAAAGGTGGATTTGAATGAACTGGAACCGCGGCACTTTGCCGCATGGGTCGATTGGGCGCGGGAGCAGAAAGTGGGACTGGATTTTAATCCAACCTGCTTTTCCCATGAAAAGGCAGAGGACGGTTTTACACTTTCCAGCGTAGACAAGGGAATCCGGGAATTCTGGATTGAGCATTGCATTCGCTGCCGTAAAATCGGGGAATATTTCGGAAAGGAATTGGGGAGCCCCTGTGTAACGAACATTTGGATTCCGGATGGTTATAAGGATACGCCGGTCGACCGCCTCGCTCCGCGTGAACGGCTGATGGAGGCCCTGGATCGGATTTTGCAGGAGCCGATCGATCCAAAGTACCTGCTCGATTCGATGGAAAGCAAGGTATTTGGCATCGGATCGGAGAGCTATGTGACGGGCTCGCATGAATTCTACTTGGGGTATGCTGTCCGGCATAACACCTTACTGACACTTGATACGGGCCATTTCCATCCGACGGAAATGGTGAGCAATAAAATTTCAGCGGTATTGTTATTTCTCGATCAAATTCTGCTTCATGTATCGCGGCCGGTTCGCTGGGACAGCGACCATATTGTGGCTTTGGACGGAGAATTGATTGAAATTGCTCATGAGATTGTACGCGGAAATTACTTGAATCGGGTTCATATCGGACTGGATTATTTTGATGCCAGCGTCAATCGGATTGCCGCATGGGTCATTGGTATGCGTAATATGCAGAAAGCACTGCTGTATGCGTTGCTGGAACCAGTTGCTGATATACAGAAAGCAGAGGCAGAAGGGGACTTTACCAAACGGCTTTTGCTGCTCGAAGAGCTCAAGAGCATGCCCTGGGAGAGCGTATGGGAGTATTACTGTTTGAAACAGGGAGTCCCGGTCGGAATGACCTGGATGGAAGAGGTTTTGCAGTATGAAAAGAATGTGCTTTCCGGCCGGAAGGCATGATAAAATAAAGGAGGAAGTTCAATGAAAGGTTTTGGAGAGGCAAAATGGATTCGGCGCGGACAGGATTGTCAGGGCGAGGCAACTGTTTTTCAGAAGGTATTTTCCGTAAATGAGGAAAATAGCTCTGTATTGCTGCAGGTCACTTCGCACGGAATATATGAGGTATATTTAAATGGCGTAAGAATAGGGGTAGACTATTTTACACCCGGATGGACTTCTTATGCCAAACGGCTCCAGTATCAGGACTATGATTTAACTGAGCTGGTAACACTGGGTGAAAATACGCTGGAAATCCATGTTGCGCGCGGTTGGTGCTGCAGCAGGCGGTATGCAATGGGAAATAATAATCCGATCACAACCAATCCCGAACTGCTGGCCGCTTTAAAAATTGTGAACAGTGATGGTAATATTACGGAAATTGGGACAGGATCGGATTGGCTTGCAGGAGAAGGGCCGGTTCGTTTTGCAGAGATCTATGATGGAGAAACATATGACGCGCGGGTTTCGGCTGCGAATTTAACACCGGCTGTCGTGGTGGAGCGGGGATTTGAAAATTTGATTCCCCAGGAAGGCGAGCCTATCCGCGTGATCGAGGAATTAAGGCCCCAAAAGGTGTTCCGCACACCAAAGGGAGAGACGGTAATCGATTTTGGACAGAATCTTACGGGATTTGTAAGCTTTACGGTAACAGCAAAGGCAGGCGACTGCGTGGAGTTCTCCCATGCTGAGACGATGGATCAGGAAGGAAACTTCTATACGGAAAACTACCGCAGCGCTAAGGCGAAGCTCAACTATATCTGTAAAGAGGGAACGCAGAGCTACGCGCCTCATTTTGTATTCTACGGCTTCCGGTATATCCGTGCCGACCAATGGCCGGGCAAGCTGGAGACACTGGAGGATGCCGCCGGAATCCGTGCTCTGGTGGTTCATTCACAGATGAAACGGATCGGGCATTTTGAGTGTTCCAATCCGCTTGTCAACCGGCTGTATGAAAATGCTCTGTGGGGACAGCGCGGAAACTATCTGGATGTACCAACGGACTGCCCGCAGCGCGATGAGCGTCTGGGCTGGACGGGAGACGCACAGGCATTTGTACGCACGGCTTCCTATAACTATGATGTGGACCGCTTTTTCCACAAATGGCTTCACGATATGGCTGCCGATCAAAGGGCAGACGGCGGAATCCCCCATGTAGTGCCCGACATACTTCCGTGGAAAAACAGTTCCACTGCATGGGGTGATGCGGCACTGATCTGCCCCTGGCAGATGTATCTGACCTATGGAGACCTAGAAATTCTTCGCGACCAGTTTGAGTGTATGCGAGGCTATGTGGAATACATGCGTTCACAGGGTGATAATGAATTCCTCTGGAATACAGGAGAGCACTATGGGGACTGGGTTGCTCTGGATGCTGAACCGGGAAGCTATAAGGGAGCAACGGATCTTTATCTCATTGCAACAGCTTTTTACGCTTATTCCACTTCAATTCTGATCAAAGCCGGCAAGGTGCTCGGACGCGATATGACAGAATATGAAGCGCTTCTTGCTGGTATCAAATCGGCATTTTTACAGGAATTTTGGAAAGATGGAAAGCCGGATCCAGATACGCAGACCGCTTGGATCATTGGTATTTATTTTGACTTGCTTCCTGATAAAAAGGCGGCCGTAGCGCATTTGACAGAGCTGATTAAAAAAGGAGATGGAGCGTTAATCACAGGATTTGTGGGTACGCCGTATCTGCTCCATGTGCTGAGTGAAAATGGAGAAGAAGAGCTGGCATACTCTCTGCTGCTCCGTGAGGAGTATCCGTCCTGGCTTTATTCGGTAAAAGCAGGAGCAACGACAATCTGGGAGCATTGGGATGGAATCAAACCGGATGGTTCTATGTGGTCGCCTAATATGAACTCATTAAACCACTATGCCTATGGAGCAGTTGCCGACTGGATGTACGGCGTCATGGCCGGAATTCGGACGGACGACGAGCAGCCCGGTTTCCGCCGGATTCTGTTCCAGCCGATAACAGACCGCCGGATTGATTTTGTAAAGGCCTCCATTGAATCCCGTTACGGCTTGGTCGCATCGGAATGGAAACGGGAGGATGGAAAAATTACGTACCGCTTTACCGTGCCGGAAGATTGCAGCGCCTTGATCCGTTTAGATGATGCAGAGCTGGAAGTGGGAGCAGGTGTTCATGTGTTTGTAAGAGCAGATGCGTAAGTAGATACTGGCTTAAAATTAGGAGGAAAAGGAATTGGAATCTATCATAAAAGAAGCAGTGCTTGAGCAATTTTGCAGCATTGCGGATTTGATGTATCAAAAGGGGTGGGATGAACGCAACGGCGGGAATATCAGCCTGCTGCTGCGCGGCGATGACCTTTTGAATGTTGGAGAATCCGAAAGAACCAGAGAATATGAGCTGGGGTATCGGGTACCGGAACTATCTGGAAAATTTTTTCTGGTAACAGGTTCGGGGAAATACTTTAAAAATATAAAGACCAATCCGAAAGAAAATGTAGGCGTGATACAAATCCTTGAAGACGGGGAACACTATCGGATCGTCTGGGGGCTGGCGAACGGTGCAAAGCCGACCAGTGAGCTTCCAACGCATTTAATGAATCATGCGGCGCGGCTTAAAAGCGACCCGGATCACAGGGTAGTTATGCACTGCCACCCGGCCAACCTGCTTGCCATCAGCTTTGTCCATCCTCTGGAGGAACGGGAATTGTCGCGCACATTGTGGAAAATGTGTGCAGAATGCGTCATTGTGTTTCCAGAGGGAATCGGAGTTTTGCCCTTTATGCTGTGCGGAACAAAGGAAATTGGAGCGGCGACTGCACAGAAAATTACGGATTGCCGGCTCGTTTTGTGGCCCCATCATGGAATATTTGGAACGGGAAAGGATCTGGATGAAGCGTTTGGCCTGATTGAGACGGCGGAAAAAGCAGCAGAGATCTATATGAAAATTGCGCCGCTGGGAATCCGGCAGAGTATATCCGATGATGGCCTTCGTGAACTGGCAGAAGCGTTTCACGTTCAGCCGAAGAAAGAATACTTCGACTGAGGGAAACATATAAAAACAACCACCCAAACAAAAACTCCTGTTTGCCGGAAATGGCGGACAGGAGTTTTTGTATATTTTTGTTCTTAAATCATCCTTCTGCAAAAGCAGGCCGATAAAATCAAATTTTTATATTGCCGCTTTGTTTCCTATATAGTTTTAAATGTTTATTTATGTTCTTCTTTTTGATCAATTTGAGGGGATTTTTCTGTTTTCCAGTCTGCATCCGGCTTGGGATGCTCACACGGGAGCGTAACCAGAAACCGCGTAAATTCATCATTGCTCTCCGCCCGGATCGAGCCGCAGTGGAGTTCTACAATTTCCTTAGCGATGGCAAGGCCCAGGCCGGAACCGCCGTCGAACGAAGAACGTGCACTGTCCAATCGGTAGAATTTCTCGAAGATGGTGGAAAGAGCTTCGCGGGGGATTTTCTTGCCGTAGTTTTGAAAAGAAATCTCTGCAAGACCGCTGGATATTTCTGTAACAGTAATACGGATCTGTGTGTTTTCATAGGAATACGCGCAGGCATTTTTAAAAAGATTGTTGAAAACACGCGCAATTTTGTCCGGATCCGCATAGAGCAGAAGGTCGCCGGCGGCTTCAATCGAGACAGACAGATTTTTTTGTTCCAATGTCGGATAGAATTCGTCCGCCATCTGTTCCAAAAGCAGATTCAAGTTAATCCATTCTTTGTTGAGCACAATAGTTTGCGAGTTAAAGCGGGTGATTTCAAAGAATTCATTGATCAGATTCTCCAAACGGTAAGCTTTTTTGAGTGCAATCGAAGTATATTTCTCTCTTTGCGCTTCGGGCATATCGGGAATTTCGGACAGTAAGCTCAAGTAACCGATGATTGAAGTGAGCGGCGTTTTCAGATCGTGCGCAAGATACACTACCAAATCATTTTTTCGCTGTTCACTTTTTTCCGCCTCTTCCGTCCGTTCCTTTAATGTTTTTTTGACGGAGTTCAGCTTGTCCTCCATAAATTTCAGCTCACTGCTGAGATGGATCAGTTTATCATCCTCATGTGTCAGTTCATTGACGCCTTCGCCAATTTCGTCAAAATACCGGGTGAATTTGCTCATTCCAAAATAGATAAAAACCATAAGCATGGCAATAAAGCCTGCCATCATGATAAGCTGCTTGTTGTCCCAGAAAATTCTTCGGTAAACTTCAATCGCCTGATCCTGATCGACCTGAAACACTCGCCGGGTCAAACCGATAAAAAAATTGGCAAATGGTTCCTGCAAAGCGCCGTCGATCAGCAAAAGAGTGATGAGCAGGCCAATGATACTGGTCAAAAAAGTCGATAAGATAATTTTAAAGAATATCTTTTTTTTAATTTTTCCAAAATCACTTCTCAATTTTATACCCTACTCCCCATACGGTTTTGATGATTTCCGTGCTGGAAACCTCCTTGATTTTTTCCCGCAGATGGCGGATGTGAACAGTTACGGTATTGTTGCTGCTGGTAAAATATTTCTCTCCCCAGACCTGCTGGAATAAACTTTCGGAATTGACCACATGCCCTGCATTTTCACACAACAGCCATAAAATAGAGAATTCCAGCGGCGTTAAAACCAGCGGCTTTTCATTGATCGTGCATTCATGCGTCGATTTTTCAATGTGAAGTCCCCGAATATCAATAACGTCCTCCGAATTTGCGGCTGTATTGTAGCTTTTATAGCGGCGAAGCTGTGCTTTTACGCGTGCAACCATCTCCAAAGGGTTGAACGGTTTTGTAATATAGTCGTCCGCCCCCATTGTAAGACCTGTAATTTTATCCGTGTCCTCGATCTTGGCGGTAAGCATGATGATGGGGAACTTGTATTTTTCCCGAATCTGATGGCACAAAAAGAAGCCGTCCATATCGGGCAGCATAACGTCCAGTAAAGCCAGATCGATCTCTTCTTGTTCCACAGTGCGCAGCGCTTGCTTTGCAGTGCCGCATTGAAAGATGGAATATCCCTCGTTTTCCAGATACAAACCGGCCAATTCTGCAATTTCGGGCTCGTCGTCGACAATTAAAATTTTTCCCTCCATAAAAAACTCCTCCGCTTGATTTTGGACTGGCTAACCCCTGCTTTTCCGATGCCCTCTGCACACGATTTTTCCGTAGCTTATTGCTTCAGTCCGATTCTATTATATCAAAAATTCGCTGAAATAAATGAAAAATTTCTTAAATTAAAATAATAAAAAGTCCTCCCTGGTTGCCAGGGAGGACCTAAAGTATATTTTCTATTCCTGTTCAATTAAACCGTAGTTGCCGTCCTTGCGGCGGTAAACAACTGCCATTTCATCGGTCTCGGCATTTAA
>CALYAR010000201.1 GCA_944393585.1 uncultured Clostridia bacterium
GCGCCGTTTTTGACGGCGGCTTTTTTTACTGCGTTCTTTGCTTCCTCAGTGATACGGATAATGGTAAAAACCAAATCTTTCTCATTTTGAACGGCGCGGATCAAGAACTGTCCGCTGTACAGGTCAAAACCAGTGTCCAGTTTTGCTCTTACCAGGAGGAATGAAATAAACTTATTGAGTTCCTCGCGGTTTGCACACAGCTTCTCAAAATTGATGTCGTGCTCGCTCATGTCGGCATAGGTGAGCGTAATCTGCAGGCGGTCGGAATTGATTCGTTCTATTTTCATATTTCCTCCTTCCATCGTAAAAAAGTACCTGATTATACAGCAAACGCCTGTAAGCGTGATGGCGTTTTTTGCGATTATTAGTTTAAAACAAGCCGTTTCCGCGCGGCAGGATCGCCTGGGAAAAACGACTTATTTCAATCATTTTGGCGTTTGCGTTTACTGAAAATATTTTTTTGCTTTGTCTCTTCTAACAGCCAAACCCTTTCCGGGGATGGGGTTATTGATCCAAACAAAAAATTCTTTCTGTACTTTATTATACACCAAAGATATGGTTCTGAAAAGGCTTTTTTTGTTACAAGATTGTAAAGAGAAGGTTTTTGCAGGCCATATTTTATTATATTGGAAGAACGGCTTTTGCGTGCCGGTTAAATGAAAAAAAACAAAAAGATTTTTGCCAGAATGCAAAGTGCCATTGACAAAGGGGGGGAGGGATGATAAAATGTAACTAAACAGTTACTTGCTTAACAGAAGGGATGCGGGCAATGACAAAGAAGCCACAGCGGGATGCAGAAAAAACCAAAGAAGATTTGCTTTGCGCCGCAGAAACAGAGTTTTCTCAAAAGGGATTTTATGGAGCGCGCATTGATGAAATTGCTCATGGGGCGGGCGTGAACAAGCGCATGATCTATGAGTATTTTGACAGCAAGGAGGGGCTTTATAAAGCGGTCTTGACGCGGGTGTACCGGCGCTTGTGCGAGCGAGAAGTCGGCGTCCTGAGCGAAAAGCTCACGCCGCAGGAAGCGATTTATAAAATCATTCACATGTATTTTGAATATTTAAACAGCAATGAATCCTTTGTCCATTTGGTTTTGTGGGAAAACCTGAACGAAGCCCGGTATTTGAAGGAGTTGTCTCTGCTGGACATCAAGGAGCCGACGATTGAGCTCTTGCGCAAAGTAATCGAAGGTGGAAAGAAAAGCGGGGCTTTTCGGGCGGAGGTGGACACGGATCAGACGATTTTATCCATTATGACCTATACATTCTCTTATTTTTCCAACCGGTATACCATGTCAGTGCTCATGCACCGCGATTTGAAAAAAGAGGAGAATTTGCGTGCGCGGGTCAAAGAGGTTACCGACATGTTTTTAAGTTATCTATGTATATCAACGAAATAAATCACAATCAAACAGAAAAGGAGTTGCAGATGGTATGATTTCTTATCAAAATACGGCAAAGGAAATCCGGGAGAAAAAACCGACGATTGCCATTTTGCCCATTGGTTCAACAGAACAGCACGGCGCGCATCTTCCCACTTCAACCGATACGGTTATCAGCAGCAAAATTGCGGAAGAAGTCGCCAAACGCATGGACGCGTACCTGCTTCCGACGCTGCCCTACAGTACCTGCCGGGAACATGACGGCAAAATGGGAAGCTTTTCGCTCAAGTCCCAGACGCTTTACTGCGTGATTGAAGACATTTTTGAAGCGGCCAAACGGCAGGGGATCAAAACTTTGGTCATTATGCTGGGGCACGGCGGGATCTTCATTTCCAATCCGGTTGTGCGTGAGCTGAACGCAAACAATCCCGATATGCAGGTCATTAAGGTGGATCTGGTTCAGTTCTTTACATCCAATGAGCTCAACGATATTCTCGAATGCAAAAACAATCTTCATGCCTGCGAATATGAAACCTCGCTGATGTATCAGTTCGACGAAGAGCATGTGCATCCGGAAGAAATTGTAGACTGCGTTCCCGACGTACCGCGTGATTACTTAAACTATGCTCCGATATTCCGTTACAGCCCGGCCGGCGTATGGGGAATGCCAAGCCTGGCCTCGAAAGAAAAAGGTGCAAAAATCTTTGAAGTGATGGTGCAAAAGAGCATTGACTACATCAATGACGTTTTAAAAATTAACAGAGAAAGGGATTTTTATCATGAGTAAGAAAGTAAGAGTATTATTAGTAGGCGCATCCTTCAGCGCCGACCTCCATGCCGACGCATACTCCCGCTGCACGGATCTGGCAGAGATTGTCGCAATCTGCGACAAAGCGACCGAGCGGATTCCCGCTTTGGCAGAGCGGTACGGCTTTACCGGCTATCAGGCCTATGACGATTTTGAGAAGGCCATTGACGAAGTAGACTGCGACGTCGTAGACGTTTGCATGCCGAACTTCCTGCACAAAGCGGTTGCGCTCAAGGCGTTTGAAAAAGGCCGCCATGTCATTTCCGAAAAACCGCTCGCAACGACCATCGAGGACGCGGAAGAAATGGTTGCGGCTGCCGAAAAAGCCGGCAAGCAGCTGTTTTATGCAGAAGACTGGCTGTTCGCTCCGGCGCTCAATAAGGCGCTCTCTATTGTAAAGGAAGGCGGCATCGGGGAACAGAAATACATTCGGGCAAGAGAATGCCACAATGGTTCTCATTCTCCCTTCGCGCAGACCATCAAGTTCTGCGGCGGCGGCGCTATGACCCATCTGGGCGTACATCCGGTTTGCTTTATGCTGGCTTTGAAGGATTTCAAATGGACGGAGCTTACGGCTATGACCAGCGGCGGACTTGACAAGAACCTGATCCATGACAAGATGGAAGGCGAAGACTGGGGCGTTGTCGTGATTAAATTTGCAGACGGCACGGTCGCGACGCTCGAATCGAACTATGTGACCGTCGGCGGTATGGAAGACGTCATTGACATTTATGGCACAACGGGCTGCATGCACGTAGACCTTACGTTCTCCTCGGCCATTAACTGCTTCTCGGAGACAGGGCTTAGCTATACCGTGGAAAAAGCAGACGTCAAGACCGGTTGGTCCCGTCCTGCTGTAGATGAAAAATTCAATCTGGGCTATGTCGGCGAAATCCGCCACTTTATGGAATGCGCGCGCGACAACAAGGAAGCCCGCGTGGGTCTGCGCGGCAAAGACGGCCTGGAGGCGCTGCGCGTGATCAATCTGGCTTACCAGTCTTCGCGTGAAGGCAGAGCAATTAAAAACGAAAATTTGAAATAAAATCAGGGGGTTGAACCAATGAAATTTTGTGGGGTAGAATTTAAAAATCCAATGGTAATCGCTTCTTCACCGCTGACCAGCAAATTGGAAATGCTGAAAGCGGCCGACCGTGCCGGAGCTGCGGCTGCGAGCACAAAGCTTACCTTTATCAAGCAGCCGTTCTATGGAAAGCTGCGTATGCATACCTATGAAAAAAACGGCAGTATCATCTGCTATGACCGCCGCCTGGACATTGACGAGGGACTCCGCTTAACCGATCAGGCGAAAAAGGAAACCAATCTGAAGCTGTTCTGCAACATCACCAACGACGGCGAAGATTTGGAAGGCTGGGCTTTTCTGGCAAAGAAGTTTGAGGAAGCGGGCTCTGACCTGGTTGAAGCCAATATGGTATGTCCGAACGTCGGCCTTTCGACGAAAAATATCGCCGGCGACAGCGCGATCTCCAAGACCGAGCACGGCGGCGCAGTAACGGGACAGGATCCGGTTAAGATTGCACAGGTAGTAAAAACGCTGAAGGAAAGCGTAAAAATTCCGGTCATCGTAAAACTGACTCCAAATGTAACCGACATTGGCGTAACGGCGAAGGCTGCGCAGGACGCCGGTGCAGACGGCGTATGTCTGGCAGGCGCGCAGTCCTCCCTGCCGTTGGTAGACATTTATAACGAAGGAAAGCCGGGCTATCATCTGCTCAACGGCGTTTCCCACGGAAGCCTGGGCGGACCGGCTTCGAAGCTCAACTGCTTCTCGCTGGTTGCCAACATTGCCAAAAAGACGAATTTGCCGATCATCGGCGGCGGCGGACTTGAGACGTTTGAAGACTGCATCATGATGATGATGTGGGGCGCAAGACTTGTCACGGTCTGCACCGCGGCGATGTGGTATGGCTGGGAAGTCATTGAAAAACAGGTACGCGGTATGGAAGAGTATTTGCAGAAGATGGGATATTCCAGCTATGATGAAATCATTGGAAAATCGCTTCAGTATCTCCGTTCTTCCTGCGACCTGGAGGCAATTCCCGGTTATCCGGTCTGCGATGAATCCAAGTGCATTGGCTGCGGCAGATGTGCAAAGCCGGGTCACTGCAATGCGATTACCATGAATGGAAAACGCCCTGTGATTGAAGGGGAGAAGTGCTTAGGCTGCGGTATCTGTGTTGGACTCTGCCCGGCGAAAGCTCTTTCGATGCAGGCATCTGAATAAGAAAAAAGGGGCGGACGCAAGTTCGCCTCTTTGCTGGAATGAAAAGTAAGAAAAGAGAAGAATTTCAGAGCAATTCTTCTATGGCTTTTCGATGGGATCATGATATAATAGTGAGGTAGACGGACAGGCGGCTCACAACAGGCCGGTCTGTCCTTACCGGCTTTTATGATGAGTAAATCAGGAGGAATAGAAAATGAAAGTTTTAATTACACCGCGTTCGTTCCCAAAGTCCGGCCAGAAGGCCTATGCGCTTCTGCGCGAAAAGGGCTTCGAAATTGTAGACAATAATACGGGAAAATCCCTGACGGAAGAAGAAATGATCAAGATGTGCGCAGACGTGGACGGCCTGATCGTCGGAATTGACCCAGTGACCCGGACTGTGATGGAACATGCGAAAAATTTAAAGGCGATTTCCAAATACGGCGCCGGCTTGGACAATGTCGACCTGGACGCCGCCAAAGAGCTGGGAATTGCAGTAGACCGCGCCGCCGGCACCAATGCCGTATCCGTAGCGGAGCATGCAGTCGGCTTGTTCTTCGCTTTGGCCCGGAGCGTTGTCCCAACTGCGATGTCGACCAAGAACGGCGAGTGGGGCCGGGAGCAGGGCGTTGAATTGAACGGCAAAACGGCCGGTATTGTCGGCCTTGGCAATATTGGAAAAAATGTTGCGCGGATGTGCAAGGGGATCGGCATGAATATTTTGGGATTTGACCCCTATCTTCCGGCGGACGATCCTTCCATCCAGGAATACGGCGTAAAGATGGTGAGCCTGGAAGAGCTGTTCCGGGAAGCGGATTTCATCTCCCTCCATTCTCCGCTGACCGACGAGACAGCCAACATGATTAACAAGGACTCTCTGGCGACGATGAAAAAGACGGCCTGCATCGTTAACACGGCGCGCGGCGGACTGGTCAATGAAGACGATCTGTATGAGGCGCTGAAGAACGGAACCATCAAAGCTGTTGCAGAGGATGTATTCTCTACGGAGCCGCCGGAGAAAGGCAACAAGCTCGTTGCGCTTCCGAACTTTGTGCTCACCTCGCACATTGGAGCGTTTACGGTAGAAGCAAACGAGAAAATGGCGCTCAAATCGGCTGAAAACCTGGTTCGTATGATCTGCGGCTGAGTTTTCGGGAGGTTTGAAATATGAAGAAAGAATTGTATATGGGCATTGACATCGGCACGTCCAGTGTCCGTGCGGTCAATTTTGACCGCGAGGGAAATGTCTGCGGAGCCCATCAGATTGAATATACCCTCATCTGCGACGAACCGGGCATGGCGGAGCTGGATCCGGATCTGGTCTTTGCGGCGCTGATGAAGTGCGTCCGGGTTTCCATCGAAAATGCCGGCGCGGACAAGACGGACGTTGCGGCAATCGGAATCAGCACCCAAATGCACAGCATTATGGCGGTGGATGAAAAAGGCGTTCCGGTTACCAATCTCATGACCTGGGCGGATACCCGGCCCATGGCGCAGGCGGAAGCCATTGTGCAGAATTTTGATACATATGCGCTCTACCAGCGGACTGGATGCCGGAACCAGCACCCGATGTATCCTTTGTCGAAAATCTGCTGGCTGCGGGATACGCATCCGGAAACCTATGCAAAAGCATATAAATTTTTGTCCATTAAATCCTATGTGCTGTCAAAGCTCTATGGAGATTACTATATGGATTATGCCGATGCGGGTTCATCCGCCTGCTTTAACCTGTATGCCTTTGACTGGGACGACGTCATTTTGGGCGAGGTAATCGGCGTATCCAAAGACAAATTCCCCAAACCGGTGCCGTGTGATTTTGTGCTCCGGGGAATGAAGCCGCATTATGCCGCAGAAATGAATCTCTGCGAAGACGTGCCGCTTGCCATCGGGGCCGGGGACGGCATGATGGCGAACCTGGGCTGCGGCGTGTTCGACGATACGCGCATGTCCTGCACCGTCGGAACGTCCGGGGCGCTGCGGATTCTGGTCAAAGAGCCACTGCTCGACCCAAAGGAGCGTACCTGGTGCTATTCCTTCTTAAAGGACGGATATTTGGCCGGCGGCGCGATCAACAACGGCGGTATTGTGCTCAAATGGCTGCGGGAGGAATGGAAGAACGAGTACGCCGTTGATATGGAAAAGTACGGCGTGAAGAAAATGTACCAGTTATTCGACGAGTACGCCAAAGAGCTTCCGGCGGGAAGCGAAGGGCTTATCATGCTGCCTTACCTGACCGGCGAGCGTTCTCCCGGCTGGCGTGCCGACGCCAAAGCTGTGATTTCCGGCATTACGCTGCGGCATGGACGCAGGCATTTTGCCAAAGCGGCTATGGAATCGGTAATGTATCAGATGCACTCGGTTTTTGAGGCGATTACGTCGGTCAACAACCATGTCAAAACGATCATTGCCAACGGCGGATATGCGTCCTCCGATGTATGGCTTCAGATCCAGGCGGATATTTTTGACCGGGATATCGCCGTGTCCAACGTGGGCGAAGCGTCTGCATTCGGAGCGGCGTACACGGGTATGATTGCAGTGGGAGTTGTGCGTGATTTCCGCACCGGCGCCAAGATTATGGAGCCGAAGCGCGTCATTTCTCCCAATCCGGCAAATGTGGAAGTGTATCGCGAATGCTATCAGCAATTCCGCAAGCTTTATGAAGAAATTTACGGCGGCCGTTAAGACAGCCAGCTGATTTTAAACGTGGAAGTCTGAAAATTACCAGAAGAAAGGATTTGTCAGAATGCAGGAAAGTATAATGAGAACGGGCGGAACCTATGGTTTGACCGAAGAGGAACAGTTTGAGGCGGTCAAAGAGTCGTTAAAGTCGCATGGGAATTTGAAAAAAGTGTTGATCTTGCCGCCGGACTTTACCAGAAGATATTCCGGCGCTTTTGCCTTGACGAAAATGTATT
The DNA here is from genome assembly GCA_944393585.1 of uncultured Clostridia bacterium. Taxonomy (GTDB): domain Bacteria; phylum Bacillota; class Clostridia; order CALYAR01; family CALYAR01; genus CALYAR01. Next base: position 7,329 of record CALYAR010000201.1, read on the forward strand.
ACCGTCTTTTAAAGGATACATGCCAGGTAGATATTATGCCGGCTTTGGGTACGCACGACCCGATTTCCGAGGAAGAACGCCTCGCCATGTATGGGGATGAAATTCCGAAGGAATGCTTTTTTAACCATAATTGGCGCGACGATGTGGTGAAAATCGGCGAGGTTCCGGCAGAATTTATCCGCGAAGTGTCGGAAGGGATCATGGATGAACCGATTGTGGTAGAAGTCAACAAACGTCTGGTTGACAAAAGCTACGATTTGATTATTTCCATCGGCCAGGTTGTTCCTCATGAAGTCGTAGGAATGGCAAATTACGGCAAAAACATTTTTGTCGGCTGCGGCGGCAAGGGCATGATCGACCAGACGCACAGCCTGGGCGCTTACTACGGCATGGAGCGCATGATGGGACAGGATAAAACGCCGGTGCGCAAGGTATTTGACTACGCGGAGGAGCACTTTACGCAGGACATTCCGCTGATGTATGTCTTGACGGTTACCACGCAGGTGGAAGGAAATACGGCAATGAACGGGCTGTTTATCGGAAGAAAACGCGAAATCTTCGAGGCGGCTGTGAAAGTAAGCCAGGAAAAGAACATCAATTTCCTGGACAAAGCGCCGAAAAAAATCGTCGTTTATCTGGAACCGGAAGAATTTAAGAGCACCTGGCTTGGCAATAAATCCATTTACCGCACCCGCATGGCCATTGCCGACGGCGGAGAATTGATTATTTTAGCGCCGGGCGTCCGCAAATTCGGAGAGGATGAGAAAAACGACGCAATCATCCGTGAATACGGATATGTCGGCAGGGAAAACATTATCGAACTGGTTAAGGGGAGCAAGACGCTGCAAAACAGCATGTCGGTTGCGGCTCACTTAATCCACGGGTCTTCTGACGGGCGGTTCACCATCACCTATGCGGTTGACAAAATTTCCAGGGAAGAGATTGAGTCGGTTGGATTCCAGTCCGCTTCCTATTCGGAGATGGTAAAGCGGTATGATCCGGCGAAATTAAAAGACGGCTTCAACACCATGGAAGACGGGGAAGAAATCTTCTTTATCAGCAATCCGGCACTGGGGCTGTGGGCTGACCGGGAGCGGTTTTACCAGGTCAATTCCAAATAAAGTATCAAATTAGAAAGGCTGAAGAAAAGCATGAATAACCGGCAAAGATTTTTTACAGTACTCGAAGGCGGCACACCGGACCGCACTCCCTGGTTTCCGGACATTACGACCTGGTATGAAAATACGCGCAAAAATTTTGGGGAGCCGGAGATTTTTTCTCCGGGAAGCTACATTCCGGACGGCATTGATTTTCACAAAAGGGCCAGCCGCCTGCCGGGACAGATGGGCAAGATGACATTCGTCGATTTCTATCGGGAATACGACTGGGGATTGCCCGTCCATATTTACGATTGGAGCAAAACGGTATATACCGGTGGGGTAGAGGAGACGGCACGCGAAGAAGGAAAGTATGTCTACCGTCGTCTTTCCACCCCGATTGGAGAGTTAAACCGCACGTTTGTCCGCGACCAGGACGGCTCCCTGGCGCCCTACGATTATTGGATCAAGGACATCCACGATGTGGAAATTTTAAAGTATGTCGTGGGCCACACCTCCTATGAAGTGGATTTTTCCGGAGCGGAGAAATTCCTTCGGGAAACCGATGGATTCGGCGTGTGCGATCTGGTCATCTGGCGCTCTCCTTTCGGCAAGGTCATCCATGAATACTTCGGCTTTGAAGAAGCCGTCTATGCGCTGATGGATCACGAAGAAGTAATTATGGATCTGCTAAAGGTTCAGGAGGAAGCAGACTTAAAGCTGATTGAAGAAGCGGCTAAGGGACCGGCAAAGGTGGTCATTGTGTCCGACCACGCAGACGAAAACCTGATTTCCCCGCCCTATTATCAGAAGTACTGTGTTCCGTTTTATAAAAAGGTTCAAAGCATTTTGAATCCGCGCGGGATCTATCTTTCGACGCATTTGGACGGAAACATAAAAGGATATTTGCCTTTTATCGCCCAGGCGGGTGTGAATTTGCTCGATGGCTGCACGCCCGCGCCGATGTTTAACTATGAAGTAGAAGAGCTCGCGGAGGCAATCCGGGGCAAGATCAGCTGCTATCTGGGCGTTCCCTCCTCGATGGTGGTAGAAAAGGCTTGGACAGAGCAGTGTGTGGAATTCGGCAAGCGGATATCAAAGGCTTTTGACCGCAGAGTCATTGTCAACATCGGCGATATTGTTCCGCCCGACGGCAATATCGAGCAGGTCATTGCCATCGGAGAGGGACTGAAAAACTTATAATAGAACTTTGAGGAGGATTATTCATGGCAATCATAACACTGCCTACGGGCTATTATCAGCAGCATGATGCAGACTTCAGCCTGGAATTTCCGGCTGAAGCGTATGGCGGTTGGAAAAAGGAAGAGCTTCCGCTGTCGATTGAACACACGGCGGTAGTCGTCATGCACTCCTGGGAT
>CALYAR010000202.1 GCA_944393585.1 uncultured Clostridia bacterium
TCATATCCTTCTTTTTCCAAGTAAAGACGAATGATTTCGCAAATATTGACATCATCGTCAACGACTAAAATTTTAGTACTGGCCATTTTTAATTCCCCCGCTTTTTCTTTCATTCTATATTTTATAATGCAATGATCTCTAAAATTTAATAATGTATGATATAAACAATTAGCTTGCTGAAACAGGACGATTCAGCAAGACATGTGTTTATATTCTTCTTCATTTTAACATATTTTATCTGCTTTTGGCAAGGAAGGAAATGACGAAAGTGTTAATACTCTGTAAATTTAACACAGGCTGATTGAAACGCAGGTGTGTGGGAAAAAAATAAATCTCTTTGCAGAATGAATTTTCTATTTGCGCCGCCGGCCTTGCCGGAATGCAGAAAGTAGTTTCACTTTATGCAAAGTTGAAACGGATTTCTATGCTCTTGCCCTGGACTTTTTCGGTATTTTGGTGTAAAGTAAAGAATGAATGGACAAGACGGTTTCCAAGTGCAGAGCAAAGCGGCAAACCGCAATAGCCGTCATAATGAGAAAGAAACCGTTTAATATGAATGCGCAGAGGAATGCTATGAAACAAAAAACTGTATTTGTATGCAGAGAATGCGGTTATGAGTCTTCCAAATGGCTGGGACGCTGCAGCGCCTGCGGCGCCTGGAATACCATGGAGGAATTTACCCCGGCGCGGGAAAGCAAGCAGGGTTTTTCCAAGCTGGAAGGTGCCGCAGTTCCTGATTTACCCATACCGATCCGTGAAGTGAACTGTGACGACGTTGCCCGCAGGTTGACGGGAATCCGGGAATTTGACCGGGTACTTGGCGGCGGCATTGTCAGTGGATCTTTGATTTTGCTGGGCGGCGATCCCGGAATAGGAAAGTCTACGATCCTGCTTCAGGTATGCGCTCATTTGGCGGGCAGTGCAAAAGTGCTCTATGTTTCGGGCGAAGAATCCAAACATCAGCTCAAACTGCGTGCTTCCCGGCTGTGCCGGAAGAAAGAGACAGGCATGGACTCTGTCTACGTCATGAGCGAGGTCAACATGGAAGCCGTATTTTCGGCAGTAACAAAATTGTCACCGGATGTGCTGATCGTAGACTCCGTACAGACCATGCTGAATCCCGAACTGGACTCTGCCCCGGGAAGCGTTTCCCAGATTCGGGACGTTACGATGTCGCTGATGCGGCTGGCAAAGGGAACCGGGACAACCGTCTTTTTGGTAGGCCATGTTACTAAGGACGGGGCCATCGCCGGGCCTAAACTTTTGGAACATATGGTGGACACTGTGCTGTATTTTGAGGGCGATGAAAGCAGGGCCTACCGCATTTTGCGGGCAGTAAAAAACCGGTTTGGCTCGACCAATGAGATCGGCGTGTTTGAAATGACAACCGGCGGTTTGGCCGAGGTGGATAATCCCTCGGCTGCACTGCTGGCAGAGCGGGGCGAAGGCGAAATTACTGGTTCCGCCGTGCTCTGCCTGATGGAGGGCTCTCGGCCCCTTTTGGCAGAGGCGCAGGCATTGGTGGCGCGTTCTTTTTTGGGGACGCCCCGCCGGACTGCTTCGGGCTTTGATACCAACCGATTGTCTATGCTTTTGGCAGTTTTGGAAAAAAAGCTGAATTTGAATTTTTCCACGCAGGATGTATATGTCAACATTGTCGGCGGAATCCGTGCCATCGAGCCGTGTGCGGATCTGGGGATCTGTATGGCTTTGGCATCCAGCTTTTTGAACTTTGCCATGCCGCACGGAATTTTGTTTTTGGGGGAAGTAGGCCTGTCGGGAGAGCTGCGTTCCATATCCAATTTGGAACGCCGCCTGTCTGAAGCGGAGAAAATGGGATTTACCTCCTGCGTCATACCGGAGTTTAATCAAAAAAAGCTCTCACAGAATTTTTCGATGGAGCTTTTTGCCGCCGGTACACTGTCGGAAGTTATTCGGTTATTTCATTAATAGGAGAGGGGAATTGTAGATGCTGGAAACGATCTGGACGGAAATCGTTACTTTTTTCCGTTTAATCCAGGTGCAGGACATCATTGATATTGTCGTTGTTGCGTTTGTTATTTACCAGGTGATTCGCCTGGTTCGGGAAACAAGGGCGGCCCAGCTGGTCAAGGGAATTTTAATTTTGCTGATTGTGATGCAGCTGAGCTCATGGCTGAATTTTAACGTGCTGAAATATATTCTTCAAAACACAATGCAGTTTGGACTGCTGGCTTTGGTTGTTATTTTCCAGCCGGAACTGCGCCGCGCGCTGGAAGAGGTGGGACGCAGCCGCTTCAGCCGCATTTTTGACGGCGGAGAACAAAAAGAGGAGTCTAAGATTGAGCGTGAAATTGAAGAAGTGGCCCGTGCTTCAGAAACTTTAGCGGCAAACCGGACAGGGGCGCTTATGGTACTGGAACGCAAAACGATGCTCGGAGAGATCATCAAAACCGGGATTATGCTCAACTCCGATGTGTCGGCTGAATTACTGTTAAATATTTTTGTTCCGAACACTGCTTTGCATGACGGAGCTGCCATCATTCGGGACGGACAGATTATGGCGGCGGGCTGTTTTCTGCCGCTGTCTCAAAATGCCTCGCTTTCCAAAGAATTGGGAACGCGGCATCGGGCAGCAGTGGGGGTTTCGGAAAATTCCGACGCTGTCGTTGTTGTCGTGAGCGAAGAGACAGGGCATATCTCTATTGCCTTGAACGGCTCGCTTACAAGAAATGTTACAATCGATAACCTAAAACGGGCGCTCCATAAGACGCTCATGCCGGAGGAAAAAGAACCGGCGCGCAAACGCCTGGCCTTCTGGAAAAAACGGAAGGAGGGAGCAAAGAAATGAAAAAACTGCTGGCTAATGATACATTTTTAAAGGTACTTTCCCTGGTTTTGGCAATTTCACTGTGGGTATTTGTTTTGTATACCGAAAGGCCGACAACGAATAAAGAATTCAAAGGGATTCCCGTTACGTTTGAAGGGGAAGGTGCATTGGAAGACAATGGCCTGGTAATCTACGAGCATGAACCGCTGGAAGTAGATGTAACGCTCAACGGCGCCCGTACGCAGATTGCTCGGGTAGATAATGAGGATATTACGGCAACAGTATCCGTTGCCAACATCACCAGAGCCGGAGAGTACAATCTGGAGAACCTAAATTATACGGTTAGAGTGGATGTGGACGGCGTCAATATCGTCTCCCGCACACCGAGCTCTTCTGTTATTAAAATTGAAAATATGATTCGGAAAAGCCTGCCGGTAACAATTGTTCAAACAGGTCAGTTCTCTGATCCGGATGCAGTATTGGCAACCGATCTCTTCGTCGAATATATTACTGTGACGGGGCCGGAAAGTATTGTGAACGGAATCGAAGAAGCCGCGATTGAAATTGATTTGAGCGAAGTAGAGGACGGCGAAGTCATTGAAAGCGCGTATCAGCTGATTGGAGCGGATGGGCGCGACTATTATGGAAATGAAAACATTGAGACCAACTTTGATACGATTAAGGTAACCTGTCACATACACCAAAAGCGGGTGATCGAAGTGAGTCCTGTTACTTCGGGGAGTCCTAATGCAGCTTATGCGGTCGAGAGCCTGTCGGTGGAACCGCAGACTGTTACGATTGCAGGAGAACCGTCGATTGTCGAGGCCTTGAGCAACATTGAAACCGAGCCGGTGAAGATTAACGGCATTACAAGGGATATTGAGGCAAGCAATATTGAGCTGGCGCTTCCGGAAACGGTTTATATCTATGAAGGAGACGAAACTGTAACCGTTAATGTAAAGGTGGTCGCCGCAGAAGTGCAGGAAATTCCAATTACTTTTTTAGAATGCGTGGATCCGGAGGATCAGGATCGATTTGTATTTAACGATATGGAACTGATTGTTTCAGTTTCGGGGGCACCTGCAAATTTGGCTAAAGCAGAAATCCGCGCCACCATCGATATATCAAGTTATACAACGCCGGGAGAAGTAGAAGTACCGGTTACTGTTACGACAACAGGGCCGTATCTTACGGTTCAGGGTACCTATAAGGCAAATATCACCATTTTAAATTAAAGGGGAGAGTAAAATGAGATTGGAAAAGGGAATGATTTTGTTATTTCAGGGCGACAGCGTGACCGACGCCGGACGGACTGGTTACAACAAAAATGGATTGGGGGCCGGTTATCCGCTGCTGGTTTCCGAACTGCTCGCCAGCCGGCATCCGGAACTGGAAATACAGTGTGTCAACCGGGCGGTTTCCGGTAACCGGGTCCGTGATCTCGTGCAGCGCTGGAGTGAGGATACGATTGCCGTGAATCCGGATATTCTTCTGATAGAGGTTGGCGTCAACGATACCTGGAGGCGCTTTGATTCCAACGATCCTACCAGCGCAAAGCGGTTTGAAGAAGAGTACCGGCTTCTTTTGGAGAGGACCAGGCGGGAAACCCATGCGCAGATCGTGTTAATTTCCCCCTTTGTTCTTCCCATCAACGCGGAGCGGATGAGCTGGGAAGAAGATATTGCAGAAAAAATTGCTGTGGTAAAACGCCTTGCGGGGGAATACAAAACAGAATACATCCCTCTGCAGGACATCATGCGTTCGGCGGCAAAGAAACATGCAGAGCAAACTGGAATCATAACCTATTATGCGGGAGATGGCGTTCATCCGACCTTGACGGGGCATCAGCTTATCGCAGATGAAGTGATGAAAGTGCTGGAAGCGTAAATGTGCGGTCCTGCTGCAAAATAAATACCGTCTCCGCTGAGAAAAGCATCTATTGGAATTATGTTTTGCAGCAGGACTTTATTACGAAACGGATTCATCTTTATTCTGCCATTGGCGGTATGAAAACTGCTGGAAATCATCGATCCAATGGTGGCTGATCGCGCGTTCGCGGAAATTTTCAACTCTGATGACGGCTAAACCATGACTTTCGGCGATTTTGCTGACCGTATCATACGCTCTTTGATAGGGGCTGGAAAATACAGCCTGCAAGGGGATATCTGCAAAAAAACGAACCAGCTTATGTGCGTCTTGTTTTCCCTTGGGCGTTAAAGGACGTTCCCGGTCGTTGTGGTTGGTGTAATCCGGCTCGGCATGCCGTACAAAATAAATAGTCGTTTGAAGATCGTTTGATTTCATTTGAACCCTCCTTTTCGCAGGATAAAAGCAACTGCAATTATCGTATCACATCTTTTGAGTACCTGTAAATGAAAAAGAGAAAATTCTCAATAATTTTTTATTTATTTAAGAGGAATTTTCTGTTTTGCAATCGAATGTTGCTAATGTTGGCGATTCATGCTAATTTCGATTCCTAATTTTTTAATTTACCCTTCTGCAAAATAAAAACGACTGGAGGAATTACATTGGAAAAAATCAAAGTTGCAGTCATTGGCTGCGGAACCATTGCAAACGATGCCCATATTCCCTCATATCTGAAAAATACCGAAGGGGGAGAGATTAAGTATTTCTGCGATATTATTCCCGAACGGGCGCAGAAAGCAGTAGAAAAATACGGAGTAGGCAAAGCTGTTACCGATTATCATGACATTCTGTCAGATCCGGAAATTACGGCAGTTTCCGTCTGTACGCCGAACAATGTTCATAAGCAGATTTCGATTGATTTCCTTCGCGCAGGGAAAAATGTCCTCTGCGAAAAGCCTGCTTCCCGTACATTCGATGAAGTGCTTGAAATGCAGAAGGTTCAGCACGAGACTGGAAAGATTTTGAACATCGGCGTCGTAAACCGTTTTAACACAGCAGTGAACAAGATCAAACAGCTGATTGATGCAGGGGAGCTGGGAGAAGTGTACCATGTGTATGCCAGCTTTCGGTCGCCGCGCAGTATTCCGGGCCTGGGTGGTGCATTTACGAACCGGGATATCGCAGGCGGGGGTGTATTGATTGACTGGGGCGTCCATTTTCTTGATCTGGTTATGTACTGCTGCGGAGATCCGCAGCCGAAGACTGTCTCGGGAACTGGCTATTCCAAGCTGGGCGTTAATATGAGAGACTATACCTATCTTTCCATGTGGTCGCGTGAACCGGATTACGACGGTGTATACAACGTAGAGGATTTTATCACTGGATTTATTCGCACAGAGGGGCCGACCATTACGCTCAACGGCGCATGGGCGCAGAATATTTTTATTCCAGAGATGTACATCGATTTTTTGGGTGACAAAGCAGGAGTCCGTCTCCAATATGGAGAAAAATTCAAGCTTTATACAACAAAAAATGGAATGTTAGTGGAAGAAATCCCGGATTTTGTAATGGGGAATCAATTCCAGAATGAAATCAACGCCTTTCTCCGCTGCATTCGGACTGGCGAGAAACTGCCTTCTCACATTGATACAGTAGCCATTACCGCTAAAATAATGCAGGCTCTTTATGATTCGTCTGAGAGCGGCAGAGAGATTGCTTTTTAGGAGGTATGCCATGAAGAAGATCGGATTAATTGACTATTACATCGATAATTGGCACGCATGCAATTTACCGGAATGGCTGAAGACAGAGACCGGCGGCGAATTTCAGATTTGCTATGGATATGCTTCGTGGGATACAACCCCCGGGGAAGCCGGGCCCTATGAAGGCAATCTCAGCACAGCGCAATGGTGTGAAAAATATGGAGCGGAGCATTGCAAAAGTGCGCAGGAAGTGGTGGAAAAAAGCGATTATTTGATGGTGTTATCTCCGAATAATCCTGAACAGCATGAGATATTGTGCAAAGAGGCTTTGGCATCCGGAAAACGGACTTATGTAGATAAGACATTTGCTCCGGACGGAGACACGGCCAAACGCTTGATTGCATATGCAAAGCAGCATCAAACGCCGATGTTCAGTTCATCTGCACTGCGGTTTTCCAGTGAGCTGAAAGCTGTCAAAAGAGAGGGACTCCGCGTAGTATCCACGAAAGGGCCAGGATTATATTCCAATTACTCCATCCATCAGATAGAGATAATTGCGGCACTGCTGGGAGCAGAGGCAAAACGTGTAATGGGTTTGGGTACTTTGCAGTGTCCGGCTTTGGTTTTTGAATTTTCAAATGGGCGCTATGCAACGATGGGGCAGTTTGGAGATGGATGTCCTTTTTCTGTGTCTGCTTCGTATGACGATGGAGGATTTTTGAATATTGCAGAATGCACCAACTATTTCCCAAATTTTGTGCATGAGCTGATTGATTTCTTTTGCGGCGGAGAAGAGAAAGCTCCCTGGGAAGAGACTGTTGCGATTGCAACCATGATTGAAAAAGGGAAAAAAGCACTGGAAAAACCAGGAGAATGGGTACTCCTTTGATTGAGCATTCAGCAAAATTTTTGATTGGTAGCCTATCGCGAATAAAAAATAGAAAGATAAAGGCCGGCGTCATTCAAGACGTCGGCTCTGTAACAAAGTAAGATAGTCAAGACACAAGCCATCCATTATATGGGTGGCTTGCGAATATTTATCGGATTCCATTGGGATTTTTTTGTGTGAAATTCCACAAGTCTTCACACATTTTTTCAATACCAAATTCCGCTTTCCAGCCCAGCTCTTTTGCCGCTTTGGAAGGATCGGCATAGCAGGTTGCCGCATCGCCCGCCCGGCGGGGAGCAATCTGATAAGCCACCTTTTTTCCGGAGGCTTTTTCAAATGCCGCTACAATCTGCAGGACAGAGTATCCCGTTCCGGTTCCTAAATTATAAGCGCTGCAGCCCGGAGTCTTCTCCACCTTGTCAAGCGCTTTTAAATGGCCCTTGGCCAAGTCCACAACATGAATATAATCGCGTACGCCGGTTCCGTCGACCGTATCGTAATCGTTTCCAAAGACGTTCAGATAAGGCAGCCTTCCCACAGCGACCTGTGCAACATAAGGCAGTAAATTGTTGGGGATCCCATTGGGATCTTCTCCGATCAGGCCGCTCTCATGTGCGCCGATGGGATTAAAATACCGCAAAAGAGAAATATGCCACTTGGAATCAGAGACCGCCAAATCCTCTAAAATCCGCTCGATCGTAAGCTTTGTGCCGCCATAGGGATTGATGGTGTGAAGCGGATCGGTTTCTACAATCGGAACCCGCTTGGGAATCCCATAAACACAGGCAGAAGAACTAAAAACCATATTGTAGACGCCTGCTTTCCGCATCGCACAAAACAGGTGAAGGCTTCCAGTCACGTTGTTTTCATAGTATTCCAGCGGTTTCTGAACGGATTCTCCCACTGCTTTTAAACCTGCTAAGTGGATGACCGAGTCGATTTTGTTTTCCGAGAAAATTTTGTCCAGTGCAGCTTCATCTAAAATATCTGCTTCATAAAACTTTGGTTCTTTTTTTGTGATTTCCGTGATTCGCTCCAACACCTTTGGGCTGCTGTTGGAAAAATTGTCAATCACAACGATGTCGCGGCCGGCATTGAGCAGTTCGACGCATACATGTGAGCCAATGTAACCGGTTCCGCCTGTTACTAAAACTGACATAGTTGTCTCCTCCTTTGATTGGTTCATTTTGGAGATTTTAGTATAGTCCGTTTTTGGGGGATTGTCAAGAAAAAAGGGACAGATTTCATCACAATTTCAAAAAACGAACACGCCGGTTACTCATACGCCGGATGATTAAAATCCCAATTCAGCCAGAATGCTTCGCATTTTAAGGCCGCTGTCACGCAGGCGGGCCTGTTCGTCGGCCGAAAGATCGACCGGCAGAACCTGCTGAATGCCGGTGGCGCCGACGATGGAAGGAAGGGAAATGCAGATATCTTTCACGCCGTAAATGCCGTCAATGAGGGAGGATACAGTTAAAATGGCGTGTTCATCCCCAATCATTGTTTCGACAATCCGCTCTACTGCCAGCGCGATCGCGTAATAGGTCGCGCCCTTTTTGCGGATGATTTCATAGGCCGCATTCTTTACCTGCTGGTAGATTTCTTCTTCGCACAGGCCGTCTGCCCCAGGGCATTTGTGGCAAACGTCGCAGAATTGAGATAAACTCATTCCGCCGACCGTTGTAATACTGAAGGCAGCGATCTCACTGTCTCCATGTTCGCCTAAGATGTAGGTATGAATGTTGCGCGGGGCAACGCCGGTTTGGAGGCTGAGCAGATACTTGAGACGCGAAGTGTCCAGTACCGTTCCGGAACCAATGACCCGTTTTGGGTCCATACCTGAAATTTTTTGTGCCATATAGGTCAAAATATCGACTGGATTGCTCACTACTAAAATGATTGTTTTATCGGTGCAGTAGGGCAGGAGTTTACCCATAATATCCTGCAATATCGCTTTATTGCGCTGAAGCAGCGCGATCCGTGTTTCGCCTTCCTTCTGCGCCGCGCCGGCTGTGATGATGACGATATCGGAACCTTCCGCGGCGTCATAGTCACCTGCAATGACCTTGATCGGGGCGACAAAAGAGACGCCGTGATTTAAGTCCATTGCATCGCCCTCCGCTTTGTCACGGTTGACGTCGATGATTACAATTTCCCGGAAGCGGTTGGAACACATCAGCGTATACGCAATGGTCGATCCTACAAAGCCCGAGCCGATGACGGTTATTTTTTCTTTAAACATATGAAAAATCCTTTCTCATTCTTTTTTATAATTAAAGCGGCAAAAGTCCTATTGCTATGCTTTGAGGATTGTGCTGATTTTATGCAGAAGAAAAAATGAATCATAAAAAAGAGAGATGCCAAACCGTTAAAAAATGCAGATCGGAATTTGAAAGCCGGAATGAGGGATAAAGGAAAAAGTCTGTATATAAAAACTCCGGCAAGCGTTTTGCTGGCCGGAGTTAAAAATTTGCTTTTTATAAGCAGAATTATTTATTTTTATTGATGATTCGGGTTTGCGGTTCGCCGCCGTTCAAAGGAAGGTAACGCACAAAAAGGGAAACCTTGTTGCCGGCGTTCAGGCTGTTCCAGATATTTTGCGCAAAGACATCGATGTCGTTTTCGACTGCGACTTCTTTCGGCTCTCCGCAAAAAGAGGGAATGGGATCGCCGTCACACTGATAGGTGTGGATAAAATGTCCATATCCTTTCTGCGGTGTTTCATATTCATAGAAAAACCGAAGTGCACGCTCGCCCGTTTGATGATCGCTTTTTAAAATCGAGAGCCGGTAGGAAAACGCACCGTCCTTCAGCTCAATCAAACCGGAAATGCGCGGCGTCCAGTTGGGCGGATCGGGCTCAAATGTCCGTGTCCGCAGAGCATCCTCAAACGTTTTTCCATCCGACAGAAAATCGTATATCGTATCGGTTTGATCGCCGTTGGTCACAATGGTTTGATTGCCCAAAACACGCACGGGCGCATATATCACCAGCGAAGGATCTTTCAGCTTGGAAGGATCATACGCCTGAGTGCGGATTCCCTCGCCATCGGTAACAAAAATCCGGTTGCGGCTGTTTTCGCTACGTCCCATGATAAAATAAACCAGGACTGCATGCCTTCCGTCTGCGCTCTCTCCCAGCATAATACCGCGGCCCGGATAGGTATTGGAAGACAGTTCATTATAAAAATCGAGTTGTGTCATTGATTTTCCTCCATCACATGTTCAGATTCCGGCAGGATTTTCACATGCCGGCCTTCTATTTTCAGCCTTCCGGCACAGAACAGCTCTGCCGCCTGCGGGAGAAGCTGCCATTCGCATTCGCGCATCACCCGCTGCTGAAGCGTTTCCGGCGTATCGTCGTCCAAAACGGGAATGGCCTTTTGCAGAATAATTGCGCCGCCGTCCGGGATTTCATTGACAAAATGTACCGTCGCGCCCGTGAGCTTGACGCCGTATTCGAGCGCCGCTTCGTGGACATGCAGGCCATAAAAGCCCTTGCCGCAGAAAGCGGGAATCAGAGCAGGATGAATGTTAATAATCCGATCCCGATAGCGGACAGGGAAATATTCACCGGTTATCGTTAAAAAGCCTGCCAGAATCACAAGGTCAATCCGGTATTCATCCAAAACCGCACAAATTGCGCGGTCAAATCCCTCTAAACTGCCGGCTTCCTTTTTGGAAACAAAGACCGCGTCAATTCCGTTTTGCCGCGCGCGCTCCAAAGCATACGCTTTCGAGCGGTTGGAAATGACCAAAACGATTTCCCCGCTTGTCAAACGCCCGTCCTTTTGCGCGTCAATCAGTGCCTGCAAATTAGTGCCGCCGCCGGAAACTAAGACTGCAATCCGCTTTTTCAGCATATTTCCACGCCTCCGGCGCCTTCGGCGATTTCACCGATCCGATATGCTTTTTCGCCCAGCTCAGCCAGCACAGAGACCGCTTTTTCCGCCTCCGACGGATCGACGGCAAATACCATGCCAATGCCCATGTTGTATGTATTAAACATGTCGCGTTCCGGAATATTGCCCATCTTCTGCAAATAGGAGAAGATAGGGAGTACGGTCCAGCTTCCCTTATGAATCACGGCTTTGGTCTGCTCCGGCAGCATCCGCGGGATATTTTCAATGAAGCCGCCTCCTGTAATGTGAGAGATTGCTTTCACTTCTACTGATTTCATCAATTCCAGCATGGGCTTTACATAAATTTTCGTAGGCTTCAGCAGTTCTTCGCCAAGACTGATTCCGCCCAGCTCATTGATGACATAATTAAGCTTTTCGCGGTCGTCTTTGGAGTTGATCCGAAAGACCTTGCGGATCAGGGAAAAACCGTTGGAATGAACGCCGGAAGAGGCAATTCCGATCAGCTGATCGCCAGCCTTTACTTTGCTGCCGTCGATGATTTGATCCTTGTCTACCGCACCGACGGAAAACCCGGCGACATCGTATTCGCCGTCTGCATAAAAACCAGGCATTTCAGCGGTTTCGCCTCCGACCAGAGCGCAGCCTGCCAGCTGGCAGCCGTCAGAGATTCCCGCTACAATTTGCTCTACCTTTTCCGGGATGTTTTTTCCCAGTGCCAGATAATCCAGGAAAATCAGCGGCTTTGCCCCAGCGCATACAATATCGTTGACACACATTGCGACACAATCCTGCCCAATGGTATTGTGCCTGTCCATGATGAACGCCAGCTTGAGCTTTGTCCCAACGCCGTCCGTGCCGGACACCAGCACGGGATTGCGAAATTCATTTCCCAATTCAAACAGGCCGCCGAAGCTTCCGATATCACCCAAAACTCCTTTGGTAAACGTCTTTTTTACATGATTTTTGATCAGCCGAACCGATTCATATCCGGCTTCAATATCTACCCCAGCGGATTTATAGCTTTCGCTGTAGCTTCTCATATGAAATCCAACCCCTTATTTCGAAATATCAGCTTTACTGCTTTCTATGTTAATTTGGCAACAGGTTTCCCCTTTGCCGATTGTATCTTATTTCAGCGCGCTTTCGGACGCTTTTTATAGTTCCGCAACTTCCTTTTGCAAATCCGCGTCTTTTTTAGCAGTTTTTTCTGCCAGCTCCTTTTTAAAGCCGAGCAATTTTTCGGCCTGCACATCGTATTTGAGCGAAAGAATTTCAGCCGCTAAAATGCCTGCGTTTTCTGCGCCGCCGATTGCAACAGTTGCCACCGGAATGCCGGAGGGCATTTGTACGACGGAAAGCAGGGAATCCAGGCCGTCGAGCGTAGAGGACTTCATCGGAACACCAATGACCGGAAGGGTCGTGTAGGCCGCGATGACTCCTGCCAGATGCGCTGCCTTGCCGGCGGCTGCAATTATGACATCAAAGCCGTTGGTACGTGCGTTTTTTGCAAATTCTTCCGCGCGTTCCGGCGTTCTGTGCGCAGAGATGACATGTGCCTCCACTGCTATTCCAAATTTTTTTAAGGTTCGTATACAAGCCTTCATCGTTTCAAAGTCAGAATCGCTGCCCATAATGACGGCTGCTTTTGGTTCCTTCATTTTTTCTTCCTCCCAAATCTAAAATTCTTCTTCCGGCCAGTATCCGCGTGAAGCCGACAAGGCCGGACGGCAGGGGTCGGACGATCCCCGCTTCTATGTACAAAGGCTTTTGGCCTTATGGCAAGCCTGTTTTCAGATAAAGTAAAAAAGCGCCCTTCTCGAAACAGTCTTTCCATTTAAGCGGATGGGAAATTTCGAAATAAACAGGGCCGCCGTGCAAAGCAGAAGCAAGACTTCATTTTCTGCTGCCTTTTTAAAAGGCTTTGTCCGCCGTTTTTTTACAAGATACCTCAGTATATCATATTTTTTTTGGAATAACAATATCCCTTCGCATGGTTTGTGTATTTTCCATAGAAGATAGGACAAAATCAAAAACAAAAGTAAAATATTTTATAGGCGGTTCGCCGTTTATTTTATCCTTGAAAGGAACGGCCAGCTTCGCCTTTGGAGATGCGAATTATGCTGATAATGCAAATTATAATTCGAACTCTGCGATTTCACCATTTTTAGGGTGATGTCCGCAAAGAGAAAGTATATTTTTTGCTGCTCTGCAAACCAGTTTGTACGAAAAAGAACCCGCTGCAAACGGAATACGGCGGGTCTGTATTTCCTTAGCAAAAACTTTTATAAAACCTTCAGCAGATAGTAGATCAGCGGCAGTGTGCCCAGCGAGAGTGCTGTTGTGACAAAGATGGTTTCCGACGCATAAACCGAGTCTGCCCCATAGCGTTCGAGCAGAACCGTAATGATCGTCTGCGCCGGCATGGCTACCTCCAGGATGAATGCCCCCCGTAGAGCGGGATCAAGAGGCAGCAGTTTGGTCAAATAGATCAGGGCGATTGGTACCAGAAGCATTTTCACTGCGACCAGGAAAAAGATAGACCCCCGCTTGTAAATATTACGCAAATCGATCTGGGCCAGCGTCATGCCGATAAACAGCATGGACAAATAAATGGTCATAGATCCGATTCCTGAGCCGACCTCGTGCAGGATGCCGGGCAGCCGAACGCGGAAGAGGAGCATGACAATCGCAATCAGAAAGGAAACCGTTGCAGGATTAAGCAGTTTCTTCAGCGACACTTTTCCGCTGCCGCCGCTCTGGCGGCTTTGTTCGCGGCTGACCAGAAAAACGCCCCATGTCCACAAAAGCGCATCGTTGACAAACGCATAAAATGCCGCAAACAACAGTCCTTCCGCACCGAAAACGGACTCGATCAGCGGATAGGCAAGAAAAATAGCATTGCCGAAGCAATTCAGACATCGGTAGACCACACGGTCAGAATCGGACAGCTTAAAAAAGCGGACGGTTATGCACGACAGGCCGAACAAAGCCGCCATGGTTACAAATGCCAAAACCATCATGGTGACGGCATTCTTGGCCAGTTCCGCCGTAAATTCCAGCTTTGTCAAAGTCGTAATCACCAAAAGCGGAAGTGTGAACTTCATGATAACCGTTGCAATGGAATCACGCAGACCCGCGCTGACATAGCGGATTTTTACCGCAATAAACCCGATTGCCATTACAATACCCAATGTCAATATACTCTCTGCAACTGCCCCAATCCCCGCCATATTTTATCCTCCCATTATACCGCCCTTTCGCGGCTTGATCTTATGAAACAAACGGGTACGCCTGACAAAGCGTACCAAAAGATAATCCGTCTTACTGCCCTAGATACGAACCCCTTTTTTGACACATTTACGCTCCAAAAGAGCTTTTCCGTCTATAGCCACATCATTATACAATATTATTTCCAAATTGAAAAGTTTTTTTCCGTTTTTCCAAAAGACCTCTAAATCAAAAAGCGGCGCTGGGCAAAGGATTCCTGCCGTCTGCAGACGGCGATAACGTACTCTCAAACATTTGCTTTACCAATCTTTTGGTGTGCATGAGAGTTCCGCACTCTGGGAGTGCGGAATACCCCGCGCCGCCTTTGGCGGCTGGGGACCCCAAAAGGGGACCTTCTCACGCGAGAAGGCCCCCTTTTAATCCCCCAGAGCGCTTAAGAGGGCTGCTCGCCCCCTTAAGAATCCCCTTCGGGCCAATCATGGCAAGATAAGCAAACTTGCTTTTTTTTTGTGTTATTCGTTTAGCGGTACTTTCTATTATAGCCGCAAGCAATCTAAAATAAATAATTTCCATATTTTTCTTGCGTAAGGCTGATTAGAATTCTGCTTTCGCCTTCCTGCGCTGAAACGAACTGGTGCAGCATAGTAGAATAGAAAGAATATTAACTACTGCGTACCACAAAAAGTGACAATAGCGCACGACGGGGAGGGTTCTTAGGGAGGTATTCACATTGCCAAAGGCAATGTGAAAGCGAACACCGGGAAGCGTTTTCGCAGAAAAGGCGAGGAGGTGTTCGTTCCTTTATTTCGGGGAGGCCAGAGGCCGAACCCGCCCTCCCTAAGCGCGCTTTTCGTGCAGTGCTTTTCCCGCGAAGGAAAAGCATTGCATTCCGGCGCAGCCCCGTAGGGGCGGTGCGCCGTTTGCCTTTTTAGGTGAAGGACTTCTGGTATTTTCGCGAGAAAGGCCTTTCAGGGGCCCCAGCCCCGAGGGGGCGAGGGGTATAACCGCGCTTCGCAAAGCGCGGAACTCCTATGCACGCCAAAAGATTTGGTAAATCAAATATTTGCGTACATAAAATAGCGCCTTGTGCAAAATTCCAAAAGAAAAGACTTTACAAGCAAAATGCTCGGTGGTATAATGGCAACAATGGATCTGTAACGGCGCAGGTCTTGTAGGAAGGGAATGCTTTGGCATTCAAGGTAGGTATTTTATATTTTAAATTAGTAGTATGGAAGGACGGCAGTAATTTTATGAACAACAGTATTGTATCAATTTGTTTTTTGTCTGCATTTGTTGTAGGCATGCTTGTAATCGGAATTGTTTCTTACAAAAAGGCCAATTCGGTCAGCGGTTTTTTATTAGGCGGCAGAAAAGTCGGAGCGTGGATGTCGGCGTTTGCATATGGAACGTCTTATTTTTCTGCGGTAATTTTTATCGGCTATGCGGGTAAAACCGGTTGGCAGATCGGCCTTGGCGGTACGATGATCGGCTTGGGTAATGCGCTGCTGGGGAGTTTGCTGGCCTGGCTGATATTAGCAAAGCGGACACGGTCAATGACCCATAAGCTCAATGCCAAAACAATGCCGGAATTTTTTGCCACCCGGTTTCATTCCCGTTCCATGAAAGCAGTGACAGCCTGTATCATCTTTATTTTCCTTGTGCCGTATTCGGCTTCCGTTTATATGGGGCTTGGCTACCTTCTCGATGCCGTGCTTCCGGGAATTCCCTACGAATACTGCATGCTGTTCATTGCAGTGGTAACGGCGCTTTATCTGGTATTGGGCGGATATGTCGCGGCAAGCCGGAGCGATTTTATTCAGGGAATTATTATGATCGTCGGTGTTGTGCTGATGGTCGTATTCATCGTCAATGCGCCGGAAGTCGGCGGCGTAGCTCAGGGTGTGGAAAGCCTGCGCGCTATTGATGAAAACCTGGTCAAACCCTTCGGCGGTACGAATTTTATGCCGCTTATGTCAACGGTTCTGCTTACGAGCTTTGGAACCTGGGGCCTGCCGCAGATGGTACATAAATTTTATGCGATCAAAGACGACAAAGCCATCAAAAGGGCATTGATCATCTCCACCGCGTTTGCTTTGATTATATCCTGCAGTGCATACTTTGTCGGCTCATTCGGACGGCTGTTTCTGGATAATCAGCTTCCGGCGGAAGGATATGACGCGGTTATGCCTGCCATTTTGGTACAGGCAATGTCCGGCGGAATCGGCGGAACCATTATACTAAACATTATCATTTTGCTGGTGCTGTCCGCCTCGATGTCCACGCTTTCCAGTGTGGTGCTCACTTCGAGCTCTGCGATCTCAATCGACTTGATTCAGGGGTATTTTAAACCGAATCTCTCCAAAAAAGCGTCCTTATTCAGCCTGCGCGTTCTTTGCCTCATTTTTATTGCGGTGTCGCTGCTGATTGCGCTTTTAAAACCGGCATTCATTATGACGCTGATGTCGTTTTCATGGGGAACTGTGTCGGGAGCGTTCATCGGTCCGTTTATCTTGGGACTGTATCATAAAAAAGCAAATAAAATCGGCGCCTGGTCCGGCATGATTTTAGGGCTGGGGACGTGTCTGATTTTTACGATTGCGTACCAGTTTAGCGCGGATATTGCGCCGCTGATGGGCGTAATCGCCATGATAGTATCAATCATTGCTTCTTTTGCGGGCAATGCAATAGGCAATCATTTTATCCTCAAGGGCAAAGATGCGGCGCAGAATGAAATAAACGCACTTGTATTTGCCCCAGAGGCAGAATGAATCGATAGAAAGGTGTTGTACGGGATATGATTTTTCAAAAAGATATTGAGTGTATGGACAGGAAAGCCTTAAAGGCGCTTCAGCTGGAACGGCTGAAAAAGACGGTGGCTTATGTGTATGATAATGTTCCCATGTATCGGGAGCGGCTTGACAGCGTAGGCATGACGCCGGATAAGGTCAAAACACTGGAGGATTTGAAACATATCCCCTTTACGACCAAGGCGGATTTGCGCGATCATTATCCTTTTGGATTATTTGCGGTGCCGATGAAACAGATCGCCCGCATTCACGCTTCCAGCGGAACGACGGGAAAACCGACGGTGGTTGGCTATACCAAGAATGACCTGGAGGTCTGGTCGGACGTCGTGGCGCGTGTGATCTGCATGGCAGGGGGCTCGGCGGACGACATTGCACAGATCTCGTTCGGCTATGGATTGTTTACCGGCGCTTTGGGGCTTCACTATGGTTTGGAAAAGGTAGGCGCCGCCGTTGTGCCGATATCGAGCGGCAACACCCAGAAACAGATCATGCTCATGCGCGATTTCGGCGCGACTATTTTGGTCAGCACGCCTTCCTATGCGCTCTACATGTCCGAAGTGCTGGCAGAAAACGGCCTCACCAAGGATGATGTCAAGCTCCGGCTGGGTTTATTTGGAGCCGAAGGAACCACGCCGGAAATGATGAATGAGCTGGAGGAACGCTGGGGAATTCTTGCAACGCAGAACTATGGTTTAAGCGAGGTGATTGGCCCGGGCGTGTCCGGCGACTGTATCTACAAGTGCGGCATGCACATTGCGGAAGATCACTTCATCCCGGAAATCATCGATCCGAACACGGGCGAGGTTCTCGATTGGGGCGAAAAAGGGGAACTGGTCATTACGACGATCACCAAGGAAGGCCTGCCTCTGCTTCGTTACCGGACGAAGGATATTACCTCCCTGATTGAGGAACCCTGCAAGTGCGGGCGCACCAGTGCGCGGATGACAATGATTGAAGGGCGCAGCGATGACATGCTTATCATAAAAGGGGTCAATGTATTCCCCTCTCAGGTGGAAAGCGTAATCTGCAACATCGATCAGGTTGGGCCGCACTATCTGCTGATTGTACGCAAGCAGGGCTTTACGGATACGCTGGAGGTTCAGGTGGAACTTACTAATGACAGCCTGCTCGATAAGTTCAGCGAGCTGGAAAAATTGGAGAAGAGTGTCAAAGACAAGCTGCATTCTGTGTTGGGCCTTGACGCAAAAGTCCGTCTGGTAGAACCAAAGACATTGGAGAGAACGGCAGGAAAAGCAAAGCATGTGCTGGATCTGCGCGGCTGCAAAGAATAAGAAATATTAAAGCAAAAACATCCTTCAGGGCTAACTGCCTTGAGGGATGTTTTTTCTTATCTGTTCGTATAGTACTTACATTTTTTAGTCGATCTGGATGAAAAACTGTGGATAGGATAAATGAAAATTTGGAACATAGTTGATAAAATGGTTTTCATCAGATGGAATCTGTATATTCTTACAAAATAGTCATGCAGAGGCATGAGATTTCGGGTATAATGGAAAACAGAATGACCCATGGCTGGAAAGGCGGATGAAAAATGAAAATGTTATTGGTAGAAGACGATAAAACCATTGCGGCCGGTCTTTGCTATTCTTTGGAGGCCGAGGGCTATGAACCGGTTGCCTGTTACGATTTGGCTTCGGCAAAAAAGGCGGTTGAACGGGAAATTTTTGATCTTTGCATTCTGGATCTGACGCTTCCGGACGGAAGCGGCTACGAACTTTGCCGTCTCATAAAATCCCGGGACGATACGCCGGTGATTTTCCTAACCGCCTGCGATGAGGAAATCAATGTGGTGATGGGGCTCGATATGGGAGCGGACGACTACATTACCAAGCCGTTTCGGGTGCGGGAGCTGATGTCGCGGATAAAATCCGTTCTGCGCCGCAGCCAAAAAGGCGGAGCCGGACGCAGCGTATTCCAGATTGGCCCGCTGAAGATCAATACGCAGGAAGCAAAGGTCTATCGAAACGACGAAGAGATCCAGTTGACGGCGCTGGAATACCGGCTGCTTTTAACGTTCGTCAATCATGAAGGACAGGTCTTAACCCGCGGACAGCTTTTGGAGGGAATTTGGGATGTCGCAGGCGATTTTGTCAACGACAATACCCTTACGGTTTATATCAAGCGTCTTCGGGATAAACTGGAGGACGATCCGCAGAATCCCAAAATCATCCGAACAGTTCGGGGACTGGGCTATCGAATGGGGGATTAAGATGTTTCGCAATTTGGAGTTTGCAGCATTTACTATTATCATGGGAATTGCTTATGGAATTGGGACGGCGGCGGGCTTCCTGATTCATCCGGCGGCGGGCTGGTGTGTCCTTGTGACAGGCGCCGCGCTTTTCTTAGCTTTCTTTTTCTTTACTGCATGGCGCTATCGGGAGATTGCAAAGCTGTGCCGGTATCTCGCATCCATTTGCCGCGGCGATTATCTGCTTGATGTGCGCGACAACAAAGAAGGCGAACTCAGCATTTTAAAAAACGACATTTATAAGGTAACCTTAATGCTGAAGGAAAAATCCGAGCTTTTGCAAAAGGATAAGAAGAATCTGGCCGACGCGTTGTCGGACATCTCGCACCAGCTCAAAACGCCGCTCACTTCCATGGTCGTGATGACGGACCTTTTGGGAGAAGAAAATTTGAGCGCGGAAAAACGGCGCGAATTCAACCGGCGTATGAAAAGCCAGCTCAGCCGTATTGAGTGGCTGGTATCCTCGCTTTTGAAGCTGTCGAAGATCGATGCCGGCGCGGTGCAGTTTAAGCAGGAGGAGTTCCGCCTCGGAGAACTGGCTGATAAATTTACCGCGCCGCTTTTGATTCCCATGGAGCTCAAAGGGCAGACGCTGGCATTGGAGGGTGACCGGCAGCAGACGGTGCTCTGTGATTTGAATTGGACGGCGGAAGCGCTTGTCAATATTTTAAAGAACTGTGTGGAGCACACGCAGGAGGGCGGAACCGTTTCCGTTTCCTACGCCAACAACCCGCTCTATACGCAAATTCAGATTCGAGACAACGGGACGGGGATTGCCCGGGAGGATCTGCCGCATATTTTCGAACGCTTTTATAAAGGAAAGAACGCGGGGCCTGACAGCGTTGGAATCGGATTGGCC
>CALYAR010000203.1 GCA_944393585.1 uncultured Clostridia bacterium
GCATTGATGAGATCCTTATGGAAAAAACAGAAGAATTTGAGGAAGACGATCCCAACAAACTCACCGTCTATCTCAGCGATACTTTGGGCATGATGACAAATGTGGTTTTAGGGGTGGCACCTAAGAAAGGATTCCCCATATCAGATATTTTAAATGCCAAAATATATAACGACGTAGAAGATATGGAAACCGAGCTGGTTCCCGAACTGTTAGCGGGCGGCGGGCCCGATATCTTTATTTTTGATAACCGGCTTTTACCTAATTTTAAAAATTATATGAAACAGGGTTTATTTGTTAATCTGGATGAACTCATTGAATCGGACAATTCAGATGATAAGCTGGATCTAAGCCTGTATAACCAGGCGGTGTTAGAGGTCGGTCAATGGGAAGGACAACAATATTTTATTCCCATTGGTTTCCGTCCGGCTTTTTTTTATACAACTCAGGAATTATGCGATCAATATGGAATAACAATTCCTGAAGACGGAGTCTCATATAGTGAAATGCCGGCAGTATTCAAAAACTTCATTGAACAGGAGAAAGGAAAAAAAGCCCTGGTCTCATCAGAAGAATTACTGAAAGATCGGGCATATCAATATATTGACATGTTTACAGAAACCTGTACTTTCGATTCGGATACGTTTCGGGAGGAAATTGAAACATACGATACTTTAACCACGATTTCTCTGGAACAATATTCCAACCAAGGCGGACCGGCTCTTCGCGCAGAAGGTGTGCGTACCGGCGATATTTTCTGTGCTTACGACAACTACATCGATAGTTCGCTGTTTAAGATGATTAGATATTACAATGATTTTATTACGGCCGGACAGACGCCGATCATTTTTGGACTAAAAGACGAAACGACCGGAGGATATGTGGCACATACGACTCTGTGTTTTGCCATCAATATCAATTCTCCCAAACGCGAGCTGGCTCTCAGTTATTTAAAGGAATTGCTGGGTGAATCTTTTCAAGGATATTTAAAGGATGATACTTTTGATTACAGCTTTGGAATTCCATTGATGGAGAGTGTTAGAAAAGATGTCGTAGAAGCGATCGTTTATGGATCAGAGCAGTATTTTATTGAACGTACGCCGGAAGCAGAAACTTTTGTAAACAAATATATAGAAATCGTAAACAATATAACCTCATGCTATATGATAGACGGAAAGTGGGAAGAAGAGATTTTTCTTCCGGCCAGACGCAATTATGATGCGGGCAAAACCACGGCCGAACAGTTTGCCCAAACCTTACAGCAAAAAACGAACATCTTCCTGAAAGAGTAGAATGAGCTAATTGGAAAAGAGCGGAACCAATTTCCGCTCTTTGCTTTTTACCTCCAAACTCTCACAGATTGATCAGTAGTAAATTTGAAGGAAAGGACTCCGCTCCGGTTATCCAGCTTTTCAAAAATGGACTGCTCTGCAGCGGCGAACACAAAGCGGGCGCAAATACTTCCGCTCACGGAAGCCGTCTCGCACATTCCTGTACTTGCCGTCAATCAAAGACATCCTGTTAAACTCTCATCCAAACTCTTTTTTCAATTCAGCAATATAAGCTGTAACCTTTTCATCATAATCCGGATAATCAAATCCGAGCGTATCGGCAACAAAGTGAGAAGATTCACGAAAAAGAGCATGGCACTCCTCTAAGGCGCTCCACATGTCGGAATAAGAATCATTTCGATAAGTAAAAAGGAGGCGCCGCCATGTTTGCGGGGCAACATACTGATCCAAAAACTTATAGGCTTTTCCCACGCTCAAAGAGAAATTTGTTTCAATTCCGACCTTCCAGCCAATCATGCGAAGCAGATTCGGCCGCAGAATTCCATTGAGATGTTCCGAGGCAAACAAGATTTCTTTTCTGCAAAGCCCTTTGGAAACATAAGTGGAAACAAACCAGAATTCATTGCAGCAGTCGTCAAAGTATTCTGCAGAAGGTTTTTGAATCCAATAGTCCTGGTCGGTTGGAACAGGCGGGTTTGCAACTCTGTGATCCTTGTCCATTAAAATAGTGAGCAGTCGATCGCTTTTCATATAAAGCTCCAGCTCAGACAGGGGGATCAGCGTCAAATCCATTTTCGCTCCATCCTCGAATAAAATCAGATAAGAAAACCAATTTCCCAGCTCAGGCGGAAAAAGCGACATCGCTTCCGGTTTTTGCATGATAATCCGCTCTCCAAAATAATCCAGCCAATCATCATTGGACTGAAAGGACTTCATGTCTGTTACGAGATAAGATATATCATAATCCTGAAAGGAATCCTTAGGAATGTGAATATTGGTACGGGAACCTTCCATTCCGACAACACGAATGCGATCATCCTTTTGAGCAAAGGAAAGAATCAGCTCCATCATTTCTTTTTCCGAACGCATAGCATCAACTCCTTGTATTGATAACAAAATCTGCTTATAAAATTCGTAAAAGCAAACAAAAATCCCTTCTTTTCTTGAAATGGGTTGTCAAATGGTATCGGGTGTGGCATAATAAGAAAACTAAAAGGGGTTGTAGTATATTCTAAAAAGTCATTGTACTTAAAAAAATGTCTTGCTGTCATCAAACTGGATAGGAGGTAAAACGGATGAAAAAAGAGCGTAGTTCCTTTACCAACAGAATCGGCTTTGTGTTAGCAGCTGCCGGTTCTGCCGTAGGACTGGGAAATTTATGGAGATTTCCTTATTTAGCTGCCAAATATGGAGGCGGAATTTTTTTATTGGTGTATATTGCGTTAGCGGTGACATTTGGTTTTTCTCTGATGATTGCAGAGATTGCAATCGGGAGAAAAACCCGTCTGAGCTGCATTGAAGCTTACAAGGCCTTGGATAAGCGGTTTGGTTTTTTAGGATGGCTTGCTGCCATAGTGCCGGTTATCATTACGCCGTATTATTGTGTGATTGGCGGATGGGTAATAAAATATCTGGCGGAGTTTGCAGTGGGAAATGGAATTGCCACAGCGGGAGATCAGTTTTTTGACAATTTCATTGGTATTGCTTCGCCGGGAATCCTGGCCAATCCGGTATTCTGGTTTGTGATTTATGTGCTTTTGACAGCCGGCGTTGTTATTTTCGGTGTGGAAAAAGGGATCGAAAAAGTAAGCCGGTTTATGATGCCGGTCTTAGTCATTTTATCTATTGCCATTGCCGTCTATTCTTTGACACTTCCGGGAGCAATGGAAGGGGTAAAATTTTACTTGCTTCCAGACTTTTCAAAATTTTCGACTGCCACTTTATTAGGAGCAATCGGCCAGTTGTTCTATTCCATGTCCCTGGCTATGGGTATTATGATTACCTACGGCTCTTATATGAAAAAGGAAGACAATCTGGAACGCTCCGTCGGACAAATCGAATTGTTTGATACGGGAATTGCATTTTTAGCGGGCCTCATGATTATTCCGGCCGTTGTTGCATTCAATGGAGGAGATCCGTCCAAGATCAACGCGGGTCCTGGTCTGATGTTTGGAACGCTGCCAAAAGTGTTTGAGTCTATGGCCTTTGGCGACGTAATCGGAGCTTTTTTCTTCCTGCTCGTTTTGTTTGCAGCACTGACATCGTCCATTTCTTTAATGGAAACCGTTGTATCCATTGTTCGGGACAAGCTGCATTGGAAACGCATACCGGCCGTTCTG
>CALYAR010000204.1 GCA_944393585.1 uncultured Clostridia bacterium
ACTTCCTGAACCCGGATTCCGTGAAGGTTCTGAAGGGCGCCAAGCTGGAGGCCAGCCTGGCCGACGCCAAGCCCGGCGAGAAGTTCCAGTTCGTGCGCATGGGCTACTTCACCCCGGATTCCAAGAATCCCGGCGTGTTCGGCCGCATCGTGACCCTGAAGGACAGCTTCAGCAAGACCCTGGAGCAGAAGTGAGCCCGGCCCCTGCCGCTCACCCCATAATCAAAAGAAACGGCGGCCGCCGCATCCCTTTTTGGAGGGAATGCGGCGGCCGCCGCTTTTGCTGCGAAGAACAATTTCTTACAACAGTTTTTTCTTATTGCTCAAGGAAAATATTGGTCTGATCCAGCAGAGACGTGATTTTATTGTACCAAGCATTGAGCACTCTTCCGTTTTCCGGTAGATTTTTAAAATGCCAATACAAAGGCAGTCCAACCTTTTCACAAAGCTCCGGCTGTTTTCTCATTAAGGAATGGAAATTACGCATTAGGCTCTGATACATGATATCATTCAGCCTGTTATATTCCGAATGCTTTTCGTTCACATAAACTTTGCGAGCATTCCTTACCTGATTCGCCTTCTCCCACTTAGGGAATTCCTGCTTGTAAATCGCATCCAGATCTGGCTGTTCCCGTTCCGCTCCATCGATCAACTCGGGACGGAGTCGCTCTCGGTCCAGATTGTCCATATCATAATCAAACGGCATGTCAGCCACCGCAGGGTCCAACGCATACAGCATATCCAGCTGAAGCCGAATGCTTCGGTGTGCCCGATAAGCCATTTGATGCAGCCGCATCATTTTTTTAGATTGCAAGGGCTTTAAATGCAGACTCTCTGTCAATGTTTCGCTAAAATGATATCCATGCCGGAAATACATATATTGACACTCCATTTTTTCCAATGGAGTATCTCCTAACATACTCTCCAGATCTCTTGCCATTCTATTACAAAATTCATCCTCCAACTGATTTTTGCCCAATGCAAAATACGGAGAATATTCACCACAGAGATAATTTGCGAGTTCTCTTGTTTCTTGAAGTTTTTCCTCCGGTTTGAACAAGTATTTTCGGCTCACATAAGGACGTGCGAGAATTTCTCCGCAAGCGCCATTCAAATGTACTTTTCCCGGCTCATGGTACACCTCACTCATCATTCTGTAGCTATAGTAAATACCGAGGAAAAAGCTACGGCAACGTGCATCGGCCAATGTTAAAGGCTGATTTTCCAGCACTTCAGTAAAGTCATTATACGGTAACCCATGCTGCCCGTTTATTTTCAATGCAATTTCCAGATCTCGGCAACCGGGAATATCCTTGCTATTAATCTTAACCTTTCTCCGTGCCTGTGTTATAGGAAGTAAAGCTTCATAAATCAAACGGCTGTCCAGTCCACCGCTTAAATCAACAATCACCTGCTCAAAGCGTGTATCTTCTAAAATTTGCCGAACGTTCTGCCTGATTTCTTCCCGGGCTTCAATCAACTGTCTACGATACTCTTCTTCGTGGTATGGAATACGTTCATCCAACAGATGTCCCAGCTCGCTGCTCTTTATCTTCCACGCATTCTCTGCCAATTGCAGCCTTCTATCCGGAGTAACTTGAAAAGCCTTTTTCATATCCATTTCGCGGGAAGTATTTTGCGAAAGCAACTGGAGACTAACGCTCGACAATGTAACGCAAGCCTTTTCCACATCCAGCTGAAGCCGAATACCTTTGGCCCGCAATACAGACAATAGCAGATGATAGTTATTAGCTACAATCATCTGATTGTTTTCTTGATAGTAGTACCAACGCTGAAATCCAAAGTAATCTGCTCCAAACACAATTTGCTGTGAATTCCATGTTACACAGGTATAGTGACCTGTTTGCTCCAAAAGTGACTCACCGTTTCTCACACTCTCCAGATCATCCTGCCCAAT
This sequence comes from uncultured Clostridia bacterium, assembly GCA_944393585.1. Classification (GTDB taxonomy): domain Bacteria; phylum Bacillota; class Clostridia; order CALYAR01; family CALYAR01; genus CALYAR01. The sequence goes on from CALYAR010000204.1 coordinate 1,918, forward strand.
GCAAAGCTTTTGCTCACGGACAATCCGGCCCGAAAAAATGGCATGATCCCCATTTTCACAAACAAAAGCTTCTGTTTGTGAATAAACAGAGGTGTTCCAATCGCCAACAACAAACTGAGTTGCTTTGGGCAATACAAAGTTCTCGATGTCCTGTACCGGTAAAGCACCTTTTTCAGAGATAACTACGATGTCACAAAATGGATACCGCGACAATTGAAACTGGAGCGTTTCCGGTAATAATTCTTCTGCATTAAACGGTTGCTTCAAGAAGTTACAAAAATCCTGCTCTGTCTCCTGACTAAAATATGCCGGAGCAAGCGCACGTTTAATAACTTTTATATCCTTTCTTCTTACAAACCCTTGTACGCAATAAACCCCTTCCTGCTCTACCTCCCACTGGATCTGAGATTCCTTGCTCCAGTTACTTCTCTTCAAAATCTTTCCGTCGCATATTAAATAAAAGCAAAATTGATCCAACGGACTGTGATTTTTACACATCATTCGTGCCGTCAGAATATTTCCGTTCAAACTGGTTTCTACCCACGTTTGTTCCATTTCCAGCCGATCTGTTTTTTGACACGCTTCGTGAACAAAATTATGTAACGCATCTCTATTTTGCTGGTATAATTTTTCTCCCAGCTCTTGTTCCGAAGCAGCCCTAATTTCAGCGGATGAAACGATCGGTATCAAATCAATATAGCTGCCTTTTCCCTGTCTGCAAACATCATACAGCTCTTCCAGCAGCCAAAACACCTCACGTGCTACCGTACCACTTTTCCACAAATTCCACTGAATGACAAACACAGGAAGCGCACTATATTTTTCTAGTTGTTGTACGCATTCTTCCCGCATTTTCTCTACCATATGGTGATCCGGCTTGCCTGTGGCAAACACATCATTTTTCCAGCGAATTGCTTCCGGAAGGAAGTCCACCAATACCATCTTACTCTGTTTTTCCGGTTCACCAGGCAACACATCACAGTTGACACAAAGTTGTTTCAATTCTTGAGGGCCATAAATATCTGAGCGAAAAACATAATATCCAATCTCCTCAGATATTTTATATGAAACCTTTCCCTCGGGGCCTTCTCTCCAAAAACAAACAACAGAGTACTGCCCTTCCTCTTTCATGTCCCATTCAAAACGATCAGAATTGCTGTACCAGGTTTTGTGGATTGTTTCTCCATTTCGTTTCAAATAAAAACAATACTGAAAAGCATTCTCAGGCTTTGACACAATCTGAAAAATCAATTTACAGTCAATTCGTTTTAGGGTATACAGAATCTCATTTTTTTGTATCTGCAATTCAGTCACTCTCCTATTCATCAAAAACCTAAGCAAATTTAGAAATTATTATACACCATTTTCCAGCTGTCTACCACTATAAACCTCCTCAACTTTTTCTAATGTTGCCTCAGACACCTCCGCTTTCTTCTGTGCCTTGCCAGAATGTTTTGCTCTATGGTATACTAAAACGTGGCGAGCAGATGCCCGCCAACTGAATACAGATATTTTCGCGCCGCTGTGCGCGTTTTTCCATACACCCATTAAGGAGGTCTTTTTATGATTGTTTTGTGGATCTTGCTTATTCTCGTTCTTATCCTTTTGATTCTGCTGGGCGTTGCGGCCGCCCGCGCGCTTCAGATGAAGCCCACCTCCGCCGCTTCGGCCCAGTTCCCGGATT
>CALYAR010000205.1 GCA_944393585.1 uncultured Clostridia bacterium
ACATCCACGTTCTCCGGATCTGTGGTAATCATGCCGTTCATCACGCCCGCTTCGCGGATAATTTTTGTCAGAGCACGCGTATCAATATCGTATAAGCCGATGATGTTATTCTCCTTTAAAAAAGTGTCAAGAGACCCTTCACTTCTGAAATTGGAGGGTTCCCGACACCACTGGCGTACAATATAAGCTTTTATGGCAGGACCTGCGCTTTCAAAATCCGGCGGGATCACGCCTACGTTTCCGATCAGCGGGAATGTCTGGACAACGATCTGGCCGTAATAGCTGCGGTCGGTCAAGGTTTCCAAATAACCGGTCATACCGGTGGTAAAAACAACTTCCCCAACAGCTTCGCCCACAGCACCGAAGCTCTTCCCCTTGAATATTTTGCCGTTTTCCAAAACGAGGTACAACGTTTGTTCCACTTATTTTTCCTCCTCAAACTGTGTTTTCGTATGTTTCTCCGCCTCAATCGGATAATTCCCATTGAAGCAGCCTGTGCAAAAATCAAGCCGGCACTTCCTGCATGCAGAAATAAGGCCGCCGGCACTCAAAAAACCGAGACTGTCCGCTCCTATTTTTTCCCGGATTTGATCGACTGTCATCTGATTGGCAATTAAATTTTCCTCCGAATCCACATCCGTTCCAAAATAGCAGGGATGTCGGAACGGCGGCGATGAAATCATCATATGAACTTCTTTTGCGCCGGCCGCGCGGACACTTTTGATAATCTTTTCACTGGTCGTTCCTCTCACAATCGAATCATCCACCAGAACCACCCGCTTTCCCTCCAGCGTGCTGCGCAGAGGGTTCAGCTTCAGCTTGACAGCCGTATCGCGCTGTGCCTGCGACGGGATAATAAAGCTGCGCCCAATGTACCGGTTTTTCACAAATCCTACAGCATATGGGATGCCGCTCTCCGCCGCATAACCCATTGCCGCCTCCAGGCCGGAATCCAGCACACCACAGACAATATCCGCCGATACCGGATGTTCCTGCGCAAGCTTTCTGCCCATGTTATAGCGTGCTTCATAAACGCTCAGCCCGTCAATATCCGAATCCGGCCGCGAAAAGTACACATATTCAAAGACGCAGAGGCCGCTGTGCGTACTCTCCAGGATCTGCTTTTCCAGCACGACCCCGCTTTGGTCCAGCACGACCATCTCTCCCGGATTGATGTCGCGGACAAACTCATAGCCGCAACTGTCAAATGCACAGCTCTCGCTGGCGACGGCATAGCCGTCTTCGCTTTTTCCCAGACAGAGGGGACGAAAGCCCAGGCTGTCACGCACAGCGATCAGTTTGTTTTCGCTGCTTAAAATAACCAGGGAAAATGCGCCTCGCAGCTGTTTGACTGCCGCCGCAACCGCCTCTTCAATCCGGTCATAATGCAGCGCTTCATAAGCAATCAGCGCTGATATGATCTCCGTATCGCTGCTTGCTGTGAATCCGCAGCCAAACGAAACCAGCTTGTCCCGGATCGCACCGCCGTTAATAATGTTTCCATTGTGGGCCGTTGCAATTCTGCCCTTTAAGTATTCCGTGACAAACGGCTGAACGTTCTCCGCACTGTTTCCCCCTGTTGTGGAATACCGGTCATGGCCGATTGCAAATGAGCTTTCCGGCAGTTTCCCGAGTTCTTTTTGGGAGAACACCTCGCTGACCAGGCCTACTGCCTTGCGGCATGCAATCGTATTGCGGTCGAGGACAGCAATTCCCGCGCCTTCCTGTCCGCGGTGCTGCAGGGCCAAAAGCGCATGGTATGCGATTCCGGCTGCCTGCTTATGGCTGACGACCGTCCCAAAGACCCCACATTCTTCCCGCAGTTTATCCTGTTTCATAGTGATTTTCCTAACTTCCTTCTGTCACGGCTGGCAGACCCCATATCGTCTGCTTTTCCGTTTTCTATTATAATATAAAAAGGTACCTCATTTCTACCCGTTTTCTGATAAAATAGCAGAAAAAAACCTACAAATATTTATTTTTTCTGCTCCGCAAAATTGGTTTGTATGCCGCTGTGCCACATCTTTATTTTCCATCCGCTTCCCGTTTTCTGACAATATACTGCTCCCGGTCGGCTCCCACGGATACATACTCAATCGGACAGCCCACGGCTTTTTCCAGGTACGCAATATAATCGCGCGCCTCTTTGGGGAGCTCTTCTTCCGAACGGCACTGGCTGATGTCACAGTTCCAGCCCGGCACATACTCATAAACCGGTTTGGCATGGTCCAAAGCCACCCCAGTCGGAAATTCCGTCGTTTCCTTTCCGTCTACCAAATATTTCGTGCAGACGGGAATTTGTTCATAGGAGGATAAAATATCAAGCTTGGTCAGAGCAAGGCTGTCTGCCCCCTGCACCATCACGCCGTAGCGCGAAGCTACCACGTCGAATCCGCCGACGCGGCGCGGCCGGCCGGTTGCAGCGCCGTATTCGCCTCCGGCTTCGCGGAGCCTGTCCGCTTCTTCCCCGAAAAATTCACAGGTGAACGGCCCCTCGCCGACACAGCTGGAATATGCTTTCATAATCCCGATCGTGTTCGTCAGCTTTACGCCGGGAATCCCCGTTCCGATCGGCGCATAGGCCGCAAGCGTATTGGATGAGGAAGTATAGGGGTAAATTCCATAATCGATATCCCGAAGGGCTCCGAGCTGGGCCTCAAACATAATGCTTTTTCCCTGCTCTACAGCCTGATTCAAATATGCGGTGGTATTGCAGATGTAAGGAGCGGTTTCCTTCCCATAGCGTTCCAGCCACTCCATCATCTCATCCGCTGAAATCTCCTTCGCGCCGTATCCCCGCATCATCAGATTTTTCCATTCGACAATACCGCGTACTTTTTCTTTTAACTCGTCCATGCGCAGAAGATCGCCGATGCGGATTCCCTTTTTCATATATTTATCCCCGTAAACCGGTGCAATCCCCCGCCGGGTAGAGCCAAACTTCGCGTCGCCCAGACGTTCTTCCTCCAAAATGTCAAGCTGTTTGTGATACGGCATGCAGACAATTGCCTTATCGCTGATTTTGAGGTGCTCTGGGTCAATCCGAATCCCCGCCTCGCGAAGCCTCTGAATTTCATGACAAAGGTGCTCAATGTCAATTACCATGCCTGTCCCCATTACATTGACCGTCGTTTCGCGGAGAATCCCGGAGGGCAGGAGATTTAAAATAAACTTCCCCAAATGGTTCATTACCGTATGCCCTGCATTGTTTCCTCCCTGGTACCGGGCTACAATATCATAATCGGCGGATAAAAGGTCAACCATTCTCCCCTTTCCTTCATCTCCCCAGTTAATTCCTACGATTGCCGTCCGCATACTGCGCACTCCTTTCTTTTCCATACTGCTGTTTGCATTTTAGCCGGCAGTGTCCGCCGCTGAAAATAAAATATTCGGCCAGAGGCGTCCCGGCTTTTTCCGCACAGCAGAAAACTGCATAAAAAAATGTTCACCAAGTGAAAAAAGCGACAGCTGCCCTTTCTCTTGGTGAACGCCTTTGTTCACTCACATTATTATAGTGCATGATCCATTCGTTGTCAAGAAAAAACCAGCACAAATTTTAATAAGATAAAGTGATAATGTTGTAAATTATATCAATGGATCCTTCTTCCGCCAGTTTCAAAAAACGGCTGTGAACCACCCATGGAATCATCTTTTGCTTTCCTGTATTGCCGCTAATTTTTGATTGTGACCGTC
>CALYAR010000206.1 GCA_944393585.1 uncultured Clostridia bacterium
TGCGGGTATTTTACAAAAGGGAACATATGGTTTGTCCAAAATGCGGCTACCGCTGGAAACCGTCGCCCTGGAAGCTGATTTTTTCTGTGCACGATCCAATCGGCAATGTCATGCGCTGTCCGGGATGCGGGGCGAAAGAGTACATGGAGCCGGAACGGGATCCTCAGGGGCAGAAAGAGTTCTGAGGGAGGTAGTTTCGTGGAAGTTCGGATTCGTTTGGGACGCACCTCGGATGCGGAGGCAATCTGCCGGCTGAGCAGGATGGAACTGGGGTACGGCTATCCGGCGGAAAAAGTTTTGGAAAAACTGTCATATTTGCTGAAGCGGCCGGACAACCGGATTTTTGTTGCGGAGCAGGACGGTGCCGTCGTGGGATACATCCACGCTGTAAATTATGATGTTTTATATGCACCGCACATGAAAAATATCATGGGTCTGGCCGTGGCAGAAGAATGCAGAAAGCAGGGAATCGGAAGGGCACTTTTGGAGGCAGCGGAAGAATGGGCGCGTGAGAGCGGCGCGGCTGGAGTGCGGCTGGTTTCCGGAGAATCCCGAACCGGCGCTCATGTGTTTTATCAGCACTGCGGTTATGTATGCGGAAAGAAACAGCTTAATTTCCATAAAAATTTTCATTCAAGGTAGTATGCAGCTTTCCTATCGTTGTTTTCTCAGGTGAAAAGCGTCTTTCTTAAAGATGCTCCATATAAAATTAAAAAATAAGAAGGAAGAGGCGCCATATGAAAAGAATTCTTGCATTTGTCCTGTCCGCTCTCCTGGCATTCGGAGGAATTGCCGCAGCGGCGGAAGGGGAGAAAACCGATTCATTTGTCAACACGACGCGGGTCACGGTAGAACTTGCGGAGCCGCTGCCAGACAGCCTGGGGTTAGGAGAGGAGTTTGAAAAAGCTCTTTCGGATTTCGGGATGACTTTCACTGCGAAACTGGATTTCTCGGACGAAACGTCCTTTGAGGGAGAAATTCATAGTTTCGTGCGGCTGGGGCAGGAAACGAAGGAAGCTACCGGGTATTTCTGGACGCATTATACGACTGTAAACGATCAGGCAGGGCTTTGTATTGCGGGAAAAGCTGACAGCGATCTTAGGTATGGATATTCCTATATTCCGCTCGATACTTCTGCTATATATCGGCTTTCCCAGATTTCGCAGAATCTGGATGCAGTTATGAAAAACATGCGAAACTCGCTGGAGAGGAGAGGACTGGAAGAGCAGAACGGCATTTATGTGGATTCCGTGAGTGCAGAGGAAATCGGGGCGATTTTCGGGCAGATGGACTTGAGCAGTATCGGTTGGCCGGTTTCGGTCGAAGGCATGGCCGCACAGGAGCAAATCATTGCCCTCCTTCAGAGCGGTATTTTTGCAGAGGAGGCTGTAAAGATTGAAGCGATTCCGTCTGCGGATGACGCTTATGTGGAAACCGTTCGGATTTCGCTGAACTTTGATGTAGACATCCAAAAAGCGGCAGATATTCTGGGCCAGGCTTTGCCGGAAGACATATCGGGAAATCTTGCATTTTCTGTTGTGATCGAAAACACGACAGACAGTTTGGGTTTTGCCGCTGTTACACTGCCTGAGTTCACACAGGAAAATACTTATTGGATTGGCGAGCCGATTCATGCGCTCTATTTGAATAATTCGCTTGCAGGCTTCCAGACCGCTCTGCTGCAAACGCCGGAGGGCGGCGTTACCATGGTTCCCGCGATAGCATTTTTAGAAACCTTTGGAATCGATGGCGGAGATATTTTCCTTGATGCAGATACGAACAGTCTGACGATCGCACCCAAGTGGAGCGGAGTTGAAGTGGAAATGACGCCTGGTGAAAAAGAGGCCAGGGTTAATGGCGAAGTCGTGTCCCTGCTTGCAGCGCCGGCTGATACGGAAGGCGATGTGATGGTGCCGCTCCGGTTTCTGGCCGAATCGCTGGGACTTTCGGTGGAATATCTGCCGCTGGCAGACCCGCTGGGTTATCAGACGGGCGGCAGGGTAAACGTATATGGGAATATTGAACAGCCGCTGAAGCCAGTTAGGGTTATGGCCCCAAACGATCTGCCCCAGCAAGTGCTGACACTGCTGGAACAAGGCGGGGTGGAATTAAGCCTGGTAGATCAGGACGTTTTCTTACCGAAAAGCAATCTTGTTTTGGCTGCGGGAGAAGACTATCTGCTGTTAGATAACGGAAAATATCCGGAAGAGACCATGCAGCAGTGGATCATGGAATACGATATGTTTATGCCGCTGGATCAGCTTTTGGAAGATTCCGAAAATTTTGCAGAGTATTTGATGCAGAATATGGATGTGAAGGAAAGCCTGGTTGGAGAAGACGGGCAGATATACCGGCTTCCGTTAGAAGTTGACGGAAAGGAATACCGAATCTATGTACCGACGACATTCCGGAATTATGATAAATTGGTTGCATTGGCCGATTATTTATATGCGCAGTAAGATCGCTTTCGATCCAAGGGGATGGATGATAGGTCCATCCCTTTTTTATATCCTGCGGGAGAATTTTTTGAGCCATGCGAGGCAATTTCAGCCGCAGGCCGCTGCATGTATGGTCAAAAGGGAAGAGGGGAATTGCGTCAAAATCCTGAAAAACAGCTTGACAACTTGTGTGCGGGCAGATATAATTAAAATGATATTCTAGCTGATAGAAGCAGACAGTATAGAATAACTTAGAATTGGCCGGGTTTGGGAGGTGTCAAAATGCTTAGAACGTATCAGCCGAAAAAAAGACAAAGAAAAAAAGTGCATGGTTTTAGAAAGCGTATGCATACTGCAAACGGCAGAAAAGTGCTTGCCGCACGCAGAAGAAAGAACCGCGCAAAATTAACAGCATAGGGGCATTTTTTTATGCCCTTTCTTGTTTTGAGGAAGTGGTATTGTTGATCCGTACATGCCCTATGCGCCGAAACAAGCATTTTAAGCGTGTGTACTACAAGGGAAAAAGTATAGCCGGCGGATATCTGGTGTTGTATTATCTGAAAAACAAGACGTGTGAAAACTGTTTGGGGATCACAGTCAGCAAAAAAATTGGAAAAGCTGTCGTACGCAACCGCATTCGCAGGCTGATTAAGGAAAACTACAGGCTGAATGAAGAACAGTTCGCAGCAGGGTATGATGTGATTTTCGTAGCACGAAGCAAAGCTGCGGACGCCGAGTTTAGTATGATTCGCAAGGATATGCTGTATTTAATGCGCAAGGCCGGTCTGACAGTTTGATTTTGGAATCTGGACAGACCGTTTTTCATGGAAAAAAGAATGATTGGTGCATTTTGTGTTCGGACTGGAAAAGAGGGAGCTTTCGTGAAGAATATTTTTATTTCCTGTATCCGGTGGTATCAAAAGGCGATTTCTCCATACCGGCAGCCCTGCTGCCGTTTTATCCCGACTTGCTCAGAATATGCTGTTTTGGCCATCGAAAAATATGGAGCGATACGAGGGGGAATCAAAGCCTTTTTCCGTATATTAAGATGCAATCCGTTTTGCAAAGGCGGGTACGATCCGCTCAAGTAATCAGGAGGAATTGAATGGACATATTTTCGTTTCTGATAACCCGCCCGATGGGGTATATCATTGAATTTGTATATACACTGATCCCCAATTACGGCGTCGCTATCATTTTGTTTACGTTATTGATTAAAGCGATTCTGTTCCCGCTGAACTATAAGTCGCAGAAATCAATCATCCGCCAGCAGCGTCTGCAGCCGCTGCTTCAGGAAATCCAGACCAAATATGCCAATGATAAAGAAAAACAAAGCATTGAGACAATGAAGCTCTATAAGGAGAACCATGTCAGTATGCTGGGAGGCTGCCTGCCGACGCTTCTGCAGTTTCCGCTTATCATCGGTCTGTACAGTGTTATCCGCAATCCTCTTACGTATGTCAGAAACATTGATTTTCAAAATACGGAAATGCTGGATGCGGCCAAGGTCATCATTAACAGTTTCCCGGATATGTTTAAAAATATGACAGTCGATACGGTCATCAGCAATTATCAGATTACACTGTCAAAGGCCGGTGAAATGCTGATACAAAGTCCGGATAGCCTGGCTATGCTCAATGATGTTTCGGTCAATGCAAATCAGGTTCTGGAGGCCGCGGGGAATTTTGCGCTCGATTTTAATTTCCTGGGGATTGATTTGTCGAGGATGCCAAGCGAGGTAATGAATTTGTTCTCCGGCGGGACGATTGACTGGTCTCTTTTGACTTTGCTCATTATTCCTGCTCTGGCGACATTTTTAACGTGGTTTACTTCCAAATTGACCAAGATGATGATGCCGAAAAAGCCGGAGGAAAAGCCCAAGCGCGTCACGGGAAAAGAGCCGGAGAAGAAATCGGGCGAGGGCATGATGAGTGCGATGAATATCATGATGCCTGCGATGACATTGGTATTTACGTTCACGCTGCCGTCGGGAATTGGTTTATACTGGATTATGAGCAGCTTAATACAGATTGCGCAGCAGTTCTTTATGACAAAATATCTAAATAAGAAGGATGGTGGAATCATTGTTGGACAACAGCAACAACAAACAATGGAAGGTAAGAAAAAGCGCAAAAAGCGTTGATTCCGCAATTAAACTTGCACTGGATGAATTGGGGATTTCAGTGGGGGAAGCTGATATTACGATCATCAGCTCTGGAAGCCGTGGGTTTTTGGGAATTGGCGCCAAGGAAGCCTGCGTAGAGGTTCAGAAAAAGGACTCCGGCGCTAAGGCGGCGGCAGAAGAAAAGCCGGCAGAGCCTGCTGCGCCGAAACAAGACGAAAAAAAGGCAGACGAGGAGCCCGCAGCAGATTCGGAATCGCTGAAAAAAGAGACAAAACAGCAGGCAGCCGTGCTGACGGAAGAAGAAATGGAGACGGCAAAAGAGGTGGCTCTCACATTTATTGAAGATCTGCTTTCGGCAATGAAGGTAACTGCTCAAATGGACTGTGCCTTTGAGGAAGGAACGCTGATGATTTCTTTAACCAGCCGGGAGCTGGGAGTTGTAATCGGCAAACGCGGCGAAACTTTGGATGCGGTGCAGTATCTGGTATCGCTCGTCGTGAACAAAACCACACCCAAATATATCCGCGTGTCGGTAGATGCAGAGAACTACCGGGCAAAGCGGCAGGACGCTTTGGTTAATCTGGCTCAAAAGCTTGCAAAGAAAGTAAATGCTTCCAAACGGAAATATACCTTGGAGCCAATGAGCCCCTATGAGCGCAGAATCATTCATGCGGCCTTGCAGGATAATCCATATGTTACGACTTACAGCGTAGGAGAAGAACCCTATCGGAAGGTTGTTATCGTGCCCAAACGATAACCGAACCGATTCCGATGCACACAGAAGCCACTTTGAAACATAAACCGAAGCATTTCCCCAAATGGGACTGCGTATGTAAAGATACATCGTTTTGGATTCGGGGTTCCATGTTTGGAATGTGTTTGAAAGCGGCTTTTTGTATATAAGATGTGTATGGCTTAGCAAAGCATTCATACATAAATGGAAAATGTCCGGATTTCTGAGAGTAAAAATGATCAAGGAGGATTGGCTATGAAACTGTATTTTACAGGTGATATCAAAGAACTGGAAGCCGGTATTCAGGTTTTGGCGGAAGATTACGATTATGAAGTATCGGCAGACGGAATCCGGATTCAGGTCGAAAAGGGAAAAAACAGCGGCCTGTTTGTAAAACGGGATGGCGGCGAAGGTTACATCTGCTATGGAGAGAAAGTTCAGTTTTTCCGCGCATTGGGACTCTTTCTGCAGGAATCGAAAAAAGGCGGGCAGTTTGAGCTGAAGGAAGACTGCATGTTTACAATGAACGGGGCCATGTTCGATGTTTCCCAGGGAAATGCGGTCATGCGCGTCGAAATGGTAAAAGACTATTTAAAACGCATGGCAGTGATGGGGCTCAATATGCTCATGCTCTATTCCGAGGACAGCTATGAAGTGAAAAATCAGCCGTATTTTGGGTATATGCGTTCGAAATATACCGAAGAGGAATTGCGTGAATGCGATGACTTTGCATATGATCTTGGAATTGAAATGATCCCCTGCATCCAGACTCTGGCCCATTTTATCGATGTTTTAAAGTGGGATACCTATTTTGATATGCGCGATGACTATGAGACGCTTTTAGTCGGCAGTGAAAAGGCATATCAGTTCATCGAAGATTTAATTGCAAGCGCCTGCCGGCCCTTCCGGACAAAGCGGATTCACATCGGTATGGACGAAGCCTGGCATTTGGGACTGGGAAATTATCTGGCTAAAAACGGATATCGTCCCAAATTTGACATTATGAATGACCACTTGGCGCGTGTAATGGAAATTGTGAACAAATACGGCCTCAAGCCAATGATTTGGAGCGACATGTATTTCCGTGCTGCCACGCCAAACGGCGGGTACTATGATGCCGACGCGGTCATTCCGCCGGAAATTGCGGCGAAAGTTCCGGACGGCGTACAGCTGGTTTACTGGGATTACTATCATTATGACAAGGAATTCTACGATGATTTCTTAAACCGGCACAGAGTCTTTAAGGAAGAACCGATTTTTGCCGGAGGCATCTGGACCTGGACTGGTTTTGCGCCCAACTGGAAAAAGACCTTTGCTACAACCAATCCTGCGCTTATGTCCTGCAAGGAGCAGAACATTAAGGAAGTATTTGTAACCATCTGGGGAGACAATGGAACAGAGTGCAATGTATATACCAATTTATTGGGACTCCAGCTCTTCGCCGAGCATGGCTACAGCAGGGAACTCGATATGAATAAGCTGAAAGAACGCTTTGAGTTCTGCACGGGCGCCAATTATGATGATTTCTGGAAGCTGCATGACATTGACGACGTTCCGCGGCCGAATGATCCGGCGCCGTCGGATAATCCTGCCGATATTGCCTCGGTCAATACCGCTAAATTTTTGATCTGGCAGGACATTTTATGCGGCTTGTTTGATAAAAACATTGAGGACTGCCCGCTGACAGAGCATTATGAGAAGCTCACTGCATACTTCCGGGAAGCCAAAACAAGAAACGGCAGATACAACTGCGTATTTGAACTGGCAGAAAAGCTCTGCTCGGTCTTTATCATCAAAGCGATGGCAGGAGTTGAGTTGTATGAAGCATATCACGCGGGGAACAAATCGGTTTTGGCCGATTATGCTGATAATAAACTGCCGGAGCTGATTGAGAGAGTCTATGCTTTGCGCAACTGCCATAAAGATCAGTGGTTTGAAATGAATAAGGCATTTGGATGGGATATTCTGGATCTTCACTACGGCGGATTGGTGATGCGGATTCAGTGTGCCATTGAGCGTCTGCATGACTATCTGAATGGAAAAATATCAAACATCGAAGAACTGGAAGAAAAGCGCTTGAGCTACACTTCAAACAAGAGTTATCCGCAGTACAACAACTATTATGGCAAAATTTGCTCGGCTAGCCGGATTGCAGCAGAAGCGTAATGAATTATGGCCGCCTTTGCATATGTCAAGTGTATGAAGGGCGGCCTTTTTATGGATTTTAGCACGCATTTTAGGGGATAGATGGAATTATTTTAAAATAACGGTTGCATTTTTATACATTGCGTGTTAATATATATACAATATTTGAGGGCGGTGATTCAATTTGGAGTGGCTCAATGCGGTTAGGGATTGGATTGTAAATTTCTGCAATACATTTGCACATGATGTATACCGGAATTTTATCGCAGAAGGCCGGTATTGGATGTTAATCGACGGGCTGAAGATTACAATTATTATTTCGATCTGTGCAATTTTAATGGGAATTGTATTTGGATCGATTGTTACATTGCTCCGGCGCAGCCGGTTTCGGATCCCGCGGGCAATTGGATATGTGTATGTCGATATTATCCGCGGAACGCCGATGGTGACACAGCTTTTGATTACTTACTTTGTGATATTTGGATCGGTACATATTGATCCGGTTCTGGTTGCGATTGTTGCCTTTGGAATCAACAGCGGCGCCTATGTATCGGAAATCATCCGGGCGGGTATTCTGTCGATTGACAAAGGTCAGACAGAAGCAGGACGCTCTTTGGGATTGAGCAAAAGTATGACGATGACACACATTGTACTTCCCCAGGCGGTGAAAAATATTTTGCCAACATTATGCAATGAGTTTGTCGTATTAATTAAGGAAACAGCGGTGGTCGGTTACCTGGCAATTCCGGATTTAACGAAAGCCGGCGATACTATACGGAGCCGTACTTTTGATTTTGATATGCCGCTTGTGGCAGTCGCAATCATATATTATATCATTATCAAATTCTTGACGCTGGCTATTTCTGCATTAGAGCGCCGCTTGAGAAAATCCGATTTGCGGTAAAGGAGGGATTCCATTATGGCTGCTATGATAAAAGTAGAAAATTTACATAAATACTTTGGGAAGCTGGAAGTTTTGAAGGGAATTGATGAAGAAATCGACAAAGGGGAAAAGATTGTTATCATCGGTCCTTCGGGTTCCGGGAAAAGTACTTTTCTGCGGTGTTTGAACCTGCTGGAAGTGCCGACGAAAGGCGATGTTTTCGTGGAAGGGCAGCGAATTACGGATCCTAAAATAAACATCAATGCAGTCCGGCAAAAGATGGGAATGGTTTTTCAGCAGTTTAATCTGTTTCCCCATTTGAGCGTGATGGACAACATTACGCTGGCGCCGATTAAAATCAAAAAAATTGCAAAGCCGGAAGCGCAGGAGAAGGCGATGGAGCTGCTTCGAAAGGTCGGACTGACGGACAAAGCGAAAGCATATCCGGCACAGCTTTCCGGCGGGCAGAAGCAGAGAATCGCGATTGCGCGTGCTTTGGCGATGGAACCGGATATCATGCTGTTCGATGAACCAACCAGCGCCCTTGATCCGGAAATGGTAGGCGAAGTGCTGTCGGTTATGAAAGATCTGGCACAGTCGGGCATGACAATGATTGTGGTGACGCACGAGATGAGCTTTGCGCGCGAAGTTGGTTCCCGGCTTTTGTTTATGGACGAGGGCGTGATTGCCGAGCAGGGAGATCCCAAAGAGATTTTCAGTAATCCTAAAAACGAAAGGACCAAAACGTTTTTAAAGCGTGTGTTAAACAACTGATGCAGTATCAATTGTTTTCGATTTAATTTATAATAAAGGAGTTTTTGATATGAAAAAAATAACAAAGGTATTGGCACTGGCTCTGTCGGCTGCCCTTTTGCTTCCCGCATTTGCCGGATGCAGCAACGACGATGCAAGCAACAGTGGAACAGAGGACGGAGAAAAAGAAAAGCTGGTTATTGCAACCAATGCAGAATTTCCGCCTTTTGAGTTTGTAGTAGAAAAGGACAAGGGAATTGTAGGAGAATACGACGGAATTGATATCGTTTTGATGAAAGAAATTGCGGATAAGCTCGATATGGAGCTGGAAGTATCCAATATGATGTTTGATTCCATTATCGGCGCTGTATCCTCCGGCAAAGCGGATCTGGCGGTAGCTGGTATGACAGTAGACGAAGAGCGTTTGGAAAGCCTTGATTTTACCGATACGTATTGGTCGGCCGTTCAGACGATTTTAGTCAGCAAGGATAACACCGATATTACAAATGTGGAATCCTTAAGCGGAAAGACGGTTGGTGTGGTTACAGGTTATACTGGCGATACGGCTCTTTCTGAAATTGAAGCAGAAAAAAATATTACCTTAAAGCGTTATACAAAAGGCGTTGACGCAGTTCAGGAATTGGTAAACGGAAAGATTGACGCGGCTGTCATTGACTCTCCGACGGCAGAAAGCTTTATCAAGGAAAATCCGGAAATCAAAGGCGTAACCGATGATGAGTTTTTTGCAACAGAAGAATATGCCATTGGCGTGAAAAAAGGGAACACCGAACTTTTGGAAAAAGTCAATGCCGCTCTGAAGGAAATCAAAGAAGCAGGCCGGATTGAGGAAATTGCGGCTGAAGTGGATGCAAGACTCCAATAATGGATAAGAAAAAGAAAACCTGTCCTTCGGGGCAGGTTTTTGTTATAATAAAATGCACTGAATTGTATCCGCGGGATGAGCGTCATCTGCGGGATGAACGTCATCTGCGGGATGAGCGCTATCTATATGGCGATTATCGCTAAGCGGGGGGAGAAAATCTCGATTTGCGTATCGTATGGAAATATCCTGTTTTCCTTCCTTTGCAATTCATGTTATGAAAGGCCGCTGAAAATATCAGCGTGCCGGCCAAATTACTTTTTAAGATAAGAGGCATTATACTGCCTGAGATACGAAAAGAGGGAAAAAATGCGGCTCGACAAATTTCTATCCAATATGCTCCCCTACAGCCGAAAAGAGGTAAAGCGGTTTTGCAGGGAAGGGCGTGTACAGGTCAATGACAGGCCTGCAAAGGACAGCGGCATATCCATTGACCCGGAATGCGACCATGTACGTCTGGATGGGCAGGAAATCGCTTATATTCCGAACGTCTATCTCATGCTCAACAAACCGGCGGGGTATGTCAGTGCGGTAGAAGATAATAAGTTTCCCACTGTTCTGGAACTTGTCCCCGAGGAATATGCCCATTTTCATTTATATCCCATGGGACGGCTGGACCGAGACACGGAAGGACTGCTGATATTGACGAATGACGGCGCTATGACGCATGAGATTCTTTCCCCTAAAAAGCATGTTGACAAGGTTTATTTTGCGCAAATCGATGGAACGCCGGGGAAGAAGGAGATTGCGTTATTTAAAAAAGGGGTCGTGTTAGACGACGGGTATGAGACGCTTCCGGCGAACCTGGTGGTTCTATCAAGCCAGAACGGAAAATCCGAGATTGAGCTCACCATTCGGGAAGGGAAATTCCATCAGGTTAAGCGTATGTTCGAGGCGGTTGGAATGCGTGTGACTTACTTGCGGCGGATCCGGATGGGAAAGCTTCCCCTGGATCCCTCGCTGGAGCTTGGACAGGCAAGGCAACTTTCCCCGGAGGAAGTGCGTATGCTGGGCGGGAAGTAGAGAAGAGAGGACATAAATTTATAGTAAAATGTCTAATAGACCAGTGGACTGCATGGTAATATGATAAAATTAGATCAAGAAGAGATTGTTTTGCCAACGAACAATCCCTTCTTGATTTTTATTTGCTTGTGCAAAAGCTCGCACTACTAAGAAACACAGCGGCCAATAATGTACCTTGAATTTCGTGCCCGCAGTCTTCGCAAGACCCGCAGTCTTCGCAGGATGATCCGCAGTCCTCGCAGGATCCGCAGGCGCAGTTTAGTTCGGCTATTTTTTATTACGCAATGAGTTTGCGAAGCAAACGAAATGGAGTAACAAAAAATATACATTAGTTCCAGCGCCTGCCGGCGCGATTCAATGAAATACTATTTTTATTTTAAAGAAAATAAGTCAAGGGAATGTGTGAATTTGTATTGACTTCTTTTCCTCTTTCCGATATAATCAATTTTGTGAATAAATATCATTGAATTGTTAGAAAAGAACATAAAGGGGTGGAGAATTTGCCTGATAACCGAAAGGAAAGGTTAAATAATTACATTCAGCTGAAAGGTGAGGTCAAGATCTCAGAATTGGAAAAAATTTTTTCGGATGTATCAACCATGACAATCCGAAGGGATTTGGAATATTTGGAACAGCAGGGTGAAGTGCTTCGGGTACGCGGCGGCGTTGTTTCCATTGAACATGTATCCAAGCAGCGCGAAGAGATTTACACCCAGCGGGAAGCAGTCAATTTAGAAGGAAAAAATATTATCGCGCAGAAGGCGCTGAACTTTGTCCAGGGGAACCGCTCCATCTACATTGATTCGGGGACGACGATGATGGCCTTTGCAAAGCTATTGTCCGACGGGCACTATTTTGTGGTAACAAATGGTGTGAATATTGCACTGGAACTGGCGCGCAATTCCAATGCAAGCGTCAACACGGTCGGCGGCATTATTAATAAAGAAACGCTGTCTGTGTCAGGGGCCAATTCCATCGAGTTTGTGAAAAACATTAACATCGATATTGCCTTCATAGCAACCTCCGGGTTTTCGGTGGAAGATGGTTTTACCAATGGATATGCGACGGAATGCGAGCTCAAGCGTGAAGTAATTCGAAAGTCGAAAAAAGTGATCCTGCTCATGGATCATACCAAGATTGACCAAAACATGCTCTTTACGTTTGCCCGCCCGCAGGATATCCATGTACTCATTACGGACCAGGCGCTGCCGGAAGCGGTAAAAGAAGAATTTGAAAAATATCATGTGGAAATTGTGTAAGGAGTGAAGAATATGAAAACGAAAGCAGTGCGTTTGTATGGCGTCAACGATCTGCGGCTGGAGGAGTTTGAGCTTCCGCCCATCGCAGATGATGAAATTTTAGCACATATTATATCCGACAGCATCTGCATGTCAACTTACAAGGCGGCAATTCAGGGCGCGGCCCACAAGCGGGTCCCCAATGACGTTGCAGAAAATCCAGTCATTGTGGGCCATGAATTCTGCGGTGAAATTGTAGAAGTCGGAAAAAAGTGGAGCCATAAATTCAAGCCGGGCCAGCGTTTTTCCATTCAGCCGGCTATTAACTATCAGGGGAAATTGGATGCCCCGGGATATTCTTATCGGTATATCGGCGGGGCTGCAACTTATATCGTGATCCCCAATGAAGTGATGGAAATGGATTGTCTGCTGGATTTTCGGGCGAGTGCATTTTTTTACGGCTCGCTGTCGGAACCAATGAGCTGTATTGTGGGCGGATATCACGCGCATTACCACACCAAGGCGGGTTCCTATGTTCACGAAATGGGGATCCGCGAGGGAGGAAACCTTGCGATTTTAGCGGGGGCCGGCCCAATGGGAATCGGCGCGATTGACTATGCCATCCACTGCGACCGCCGTCCGTCGCTTCTGGTCGTGACGGATATTGATGACGTACGTCTTGCGCGGGTATCGTCGATTCTTACACCGGAGGAAGCCGCCAAAAATGGAGTGAAGCTGGTATATCTCAACACCAAATGCGACGATGCAGTCGATCAGCTCATGGCTTTGACCGGGGGAAAAGGCTACGATGACGTCATTGTGTTTGCACCGGTTGCTTCTGTTGTAGAGCAGGGAGATGCCATTTTGGCGAAGGACGGCTGCCTCGACTTTTTCGCAGGCCCGACAGATCCTAAATTTTCAGCAAAATTCAATTTTTATAATGTGCACTATGCCTCGACCCATATCGTAGGAACCAGCGGGGGCAATACCGACGATATGATCGAGTCGCTTGAAATGATGGCAGACGGCAAAATCAATCCCTCTGCAATGATCACACATGTCGGCGGATTAGACGCGGTGGTGGAGACGACCTTGAATCTGCCCAAAATTCCAGGCGGCAAAAAATTGATTTATACGAACATCAGCATGCCGCTGACCCCCATTGCTGATTTTGCCAAACTGGGTGAGAGCGACCCGATGTTCCGCGAGCTTGCTTCTATCGTAGCAAAAACAAACGGCCTGTGGAACGGTGAAGCAGAAAAGTATCTGCTCGCTCACGCCAAACAAATTTCGTAAACTGCAATCGATTTTTGCCGCATGCCTTGGGGCAGGCGGCAAATTCAGGATACATTATGAAAAAAAATGAAACCTTAAAGTTGGGAATTTAAAGGAGGATATCAAATCATGGCAGATGTTGTAATTATGCCGCGGCAGGGCCAGTCGGTTGAGAGCTGCATCATTGCAAAGTGGCACAAAAAAAAAGGCGATCCCGTCAAAGCCGGCGATGTGTTGTTTACCTATGAGACGGATAAATCGTCTTTTGATGAGGAAGCGAAATCGGATGGAATCCTGCTGGACGTTTTCTTTGAAGAAGGCGACGACGTAGAATGTTTGAAAAATGTCTGTGTCATCGGGCAGGAGGGAGAAGAAACTGCCTGCTACAATCCGAATCTTGCGGAAGAAAAGCAGGCAGAGACAGCTCCGGCGGCGGAAAGCGCACCGGCTGAAGAAGCAAAGCCTGTCCAGGCAGAAGCAGCTGCCCCGGCGTCTTACATAGCGGGGGATTTCGTTAAAATTTCTCCCCGCGCACGGCATTTGGCGGATAAATTGGACTTGGATTACCGCTTTGCTAATCCAAGCGGTCCGAATGGGAGAATTATCGAGCGGGACATCCGTGCGATTAACGCGCCGATGTATACCAAAGCGGCCGGAGCGGCAAAAACAGCGGGAATTGTGGAAGGAACCGGCATTGGCGGACGGATTACCACAGCCGATCTTCGCCAGGCTGCACAGGCAGAAGCGGCGTCTGCCGGTATTATTGGAGAAGCGGCATCGGTTGCCGTTATCGGCGGGGCGGCTTCTGCGCCAATGTATGAAGACGTCAAAATTCCAAATATCCGCAAAGTGATTGCCAAATCCATGCACTCGTCTTTGTCCGAAATGGCACAGCTTACCTTAAATTCTTCCTTCGATGCGACTGAGATCATGGCTTTGCGGCAAAAACTGAAGGAAAATGCGGAAAAATCCGGTTTAAACAATATTACCTTAAACGATATTGTGATGTTTGCGGTTTCGCACACTCTGTTAAATCACAAAGACATCAATGCCAACTTTATCAATGGGGATACGATGCGGTATTTCCATACCGTTAACCTCGGAATGGCAGTGGATACACCACGCGGACTGATGGTGCCGACGATTGAGGGAGCGGAGCATTTGTCGCTCAACGAACTGGCCGCAGTCTCCAAATCAATGGCCAATGCCTGCAAAGAAGGCAGTATTTCGCCGGATGCGCTGAAAAATGGTTCCTTTACTGTGACCAATTTGGGTTCGCTCGGCGTAGAAAGCTTTACGCCTGTCATTAACCCGCCGCAGACTGCAATTCTGGGTGTAGACGCAGTTGTAAAGCGTCCGCGTGAAGTTAATGGGGAGATTAAGCTCTATCCGGCAATGGGGCTGTCACTTACCTTTGACCACCGCGCAGTAGACGGCGCTCCTGCGGCAAAGTTTTTGAAGGAGCTGTGCCATAATCTGGAAAACTTTTCTGTCATGCTCGTGAAATAGGAGGAAAAACAGATGATTTATGATTTAATGGTAATTGGCGGCGGCCCGGCCGGATATGTAGCGGCAGAGCGCGCAGGGCATGCAGGGCTTTCTGTGCTTCTGATCGAAAAACGTGCCTTGG
>CALYAR010000207.1 GCA_944393585.1 uncultured Clostridia bacterium
AAATCTTTTTGCTTCGCAGTTTCTGCAATTTGTGTAAGGTAATGGTGTACAGACACGAGCGCCGGTTCCAAAAATTTCGCCTGTTTGGCGAGATGGAAAGGGGTTAGCTGAAAAAGAAGCGTTTTTCTTCGGAAATCCATTATAAGGGGATTATGAAGCGCAGAAAGAATGGTATCCATATATTCAGCAACGATGCCGATGATGTGTTCTCCTGTTTGCTTTGATTTGATTAAGCGCACAAGAAAGGAGTCTAACAAAGGTATTTCTTCCTGCTTGTAGTGAGCGGTCGCCTCTGCGACCAATGGAGGCATTAAAATAGGGAGTGACTGATAAAGATCAGCCAGAGCACTTTTTTTCTGGAATAACCCAATCAGTGGGCCTTTTTCCATATGCGGTGAATTGATGGGATCAAAAATTACGGCAGGCGATCGTTTTCCCCTGCTCGAACTAATGAATTGATTTTCCTGCAGCAGTTTTCGGACTCTGCGTATAGTTGTAATTCCAACATGATATTTTTGGCACATTTCTTCTGCTGTACCAAGCGGATCCCCTTTTCGGTATGTGCCCATACAAATCTGCGAAACGATCGTGTTATACAGCGATAAATATTGCGGTTCTTCCTGTTTCAATGAAAAACCCCCTTTATTTTATTTTTACCATGCGTGTCTTACATGGGTATGATATTGATCCGCGTTTTTTTGTTGCTCCAATTTGTAATGGGCTGATATGGGGCAAATAGAAAGACGCTATGATATACCGCGCCATTTTGACACTATCATTATATCACAGCTTGCAAAAAATGGGAATGGGTTTTATCATGTTTTTTCATGTTTGAAATTGATTGTCCATCTTTTGCTGTAATATTTTACTCGATTCCTAATTTTTTAGAAACTTATCCTGAATTATTGGAGCAATAGCCAAATAAAAAGCATATTTTTTGTTTGCTGTCGCTGTGCATGGATAAAGAATAAAATATGTAAATGCTGGAATTTTGGCAATTAATCGATTCCCAATTTATTTGTGCAGCAATTCTGTAAAGCAAAAAGCGCGGAAAAAACAATTTTTGCTTTCTCCGCGCCCACAATCCGTATTCAAACGAAATTACTCCGCAATTGCTTTTTTCTTTCGCGCGCCTCCGCGTTTTAATTTCATAGTCAAAATTTTGTCGGAGGCAAAAATCCGGCAGGTAATGAACAGGCAGACTATCAATAAAACGATTTGGTAGGCCAATCCTGCAAAGAAAATCGCATCATTGCCAAACATCAGATTAGGAATTGCCCCAAACGTATGGGTAAACGGAATGAGATATACGACTAGCCGCAGAACGATGGGGAGGGAATTGATGTCAGCCATGATTGAAATAAAGTACGGGATCAGCATTAGGAACATGAGCGGGGCAATGGCCGCCTGGGCTGATTTGACGTCATCTGACAGCACGCCCAGAATCATGGCGATGGATAGCGCAATTAAAATGGTGGCGAAAACCTGCAGGCCGATTAATACATAGTCAAACGGCGTTAAAACAAGACCGAGCGCCGTGATTGCACTGCCTGCCGCTTCTGCTCCGGCTGCAGCTCCGCCGGTGATGGAGTTCATGTAAAAGGAAAAGCCGAACATGTAGGCCGCCGCCATGAGCAGTGCCATCAGAGCAGATGAAAGCATTTTGCTGAACAGGATGGACAGCCGTGAGACAGGGGTAGACAGCAAAGTTTCCAATGTCTTATCCCCTTTTTCATTGGCAATGGCGGAGATAACGGACTGCGTGGCAAAGGTGAGCAGAATAAAGATAATAATCGGGATCATCATGTTCTGCATCATCATTTTGCTCATCAGTGCTGAATTGGAGACATTTGCGCTTTTGCCGCCGACAACGGACCAGTAATCGGTAGCTACCGGATTTTTGATAAATTCCAGGTTTTGCTCGCCTGTGCCGGCGGAGATGAAGCCGTCGGAAAGATAAGTGTTAATTTCCGTTACGGCCATTTCATAAATGTACTCCGATGTCACACTCGTGGGGGAAACGCTTTTCATTTCCGACATAATCTTCAGTTTTTGCGAGGTTTGCGATGCAATTCCGTCTGAAAAGCCTTCCTCGATTACCAAAAGACCTTCGTACCCCATTTCTCTGGCTTTTTCATAGGCCTCGTCATCGGTTGCGCCTTCAACCAGATTGACATGGAACATCCCCGTGCCATTCAGATGATCGATTATGTCGCTGCTCAGTTCAGACTGGTCGCGGTCGCAGACGGCAATTTCAGAAAAGCTGGCGGAATACTGATCCTGAATGTTGTCCATGAACTGGCTTAAAACCATAAAAATTGCGGCGCTTAACACAATCGATACAATCGTCCCGACACTCATAATCTCTTTGATTTCTTTTTTTAATAGAATGCCAAACTTTTTCATTCTGCCACCACCTTTTCAAATACTTCCTCAATGTTATCTGCGCCGTAGTATTGCTTTAAGCTTTCCGCTGTCCCAATTTTGAGAAGATGGCCTTTATTGATGATACCAACCTTATCCGACAGAAACTCAATTTCCAGCATGTTATGGCTGGAGATTAAAAAGGACATTCCCTGAGCGGCCAGTTCCTTAATCGTGCGGCGGATTTCCAAAGCATTGATGACGTCTAATCCCGAGGTGGGTTCATCTAAAATAGCCAGTTTCGGCTGCGACATCACAGCGCGTGACAAAAGGAGCTTGCGGATCATTCCGCGGCTGTATGTGCCGATTTTTTCATTCAGGCGGTCGTCCAGTTTGCAGATCCCTTTTGCCATGGTTACCATTTGATCCCGGTGGGACTTGTCTTTTGCAAAAAGGGATGCCATGAAATTCAGATAGTCAATCCCCTTCATATTTTTATACGCTCCGGCTTCATCGGGAAGATACGTAATGAGTTCCCGCACTTTTTCCGGGTGCTTGACACAGCTTACGCCGCAAACCAATGCGTCTCCTTCCGTCGGAGTGATCAAGGTAGCAATCATACGGATCGTACTGGTTTTCCCTGCGCCGTTTGGACCAATTAAGGCAAAGATTTCTCCGCTTTCGATGTCAAAGCTGATATGGTCAACGGCGTGCAGGGAATTGTATTTTTTGTCCAATCCTTGCACTTCCAAAGTCTTCATAATACTCTTCCTTTCTTCGTAATACAAAATACTAAATCATATATCGAAACAGAATTATTATTCCGTAATTGGATTGATTGACTGCAAGCACGATCAGAATAGCACAGATAAATCGCAAAATCAAGATATTACTTGTGAAAATACGGTTTGTAATATTTAAAATTTGTTAATCAAAAGTAATATTGGATGTTTATCACGATTATTTCTTGATTTGGATTGAAAAAGGCCCAAAAAAATAGTATACTGATAACGGTCGTAAGTTCAAAATCAAGTTTTATGCAAAATGGCTCGTTAAGTTTCATTGATGAAGGGGAGATACAATGGGAAAACTAATTTCCGTCGTAATACCAATGTATTTTGAAGAAGAAAATGTTATGGATTGTTATGCGCGGTTAAGCGAAGTATTGAAGGGACAAGAGTACGAGCTGATTTTCGTCAATGATGGGAGCACAGATCAAACCTTGCCATTGCTGGAAAAACTCGCAGAACAGGACAATCGTGTAAAAGTAATCAGCTTTTCCCGCAATTTTGGGCACCAGATGGCTGTCAGTGCCGGAATTGAGCATGCGCGCGGCGATGGGGTTGTCTTAATCGATGCAGATCTGCAGGATCCGCCGGAGGTAATCCTGGAGATGATCTCCAAATGGGAAGAGGGATATGATGTCGTATACGGCAAGCGCGCCAAGCGGGAAGGCGAAAGCGCTTTCAAAAAAGTGACGGCTAAATTATTTTACCGCTTTCTGGATAAAATGTCCGATGTGCGCATTCCGCGCGATACGGGCGATTTTCGGTTGATGGACCGAAAAGTGGTAAATGCGCTTTTGAAAATGCCGGAGAAAAGCCGTTTTATCCGCGGAATGGTCAGCTGGGTTGGATTCCGGCAGACGGCGGTTACCTATGTGCGCAATCCCAGATTAAAGGGCGAAACCAAGTATCCCCTGAAAAAAATGCTCAAGTTTGCGATGGATGCGATTGTTGGTTTTTCCTTCAAACCGCTTCGATTCATAACCTATTTGGGGATGCTGACGCTGATCATTGGATTTATATTGCTGGTCTATGCCATAGTAAGCAAACTGACTGGCGGATCGGAAGCGGGATGGGCCTCCATTATGGTTGCGATTGTTTTTTTCAGTGGTGTTCAGCTCATCAGTATGGGAATTGTAGGAGAATACCTTGCCCGGATCTATGAAGAGGCCAAAAACCGCCCTCTCTACATCATTGAAAAAGAAATTAATTTTGAATAAGAAAAGAGCCCGAGCAGGCTCTTTTTTTACTATATCATTTTGAATTTTTAAAATTCATCCCACTTTTTTGAAAATGAGGAAGTCCGTTCAGATATTCAAGACAGAGTTCTACTGCGCTCAAGGCATATTTTAAATCCCGGTCGGCATTCCCCGGTTTTTTTTCATAATTTTTTTTCATTTCCAGCAGAATATCAAATAATTCTTCCTGATCGGAAACAGGAAGCTTTTGTAAATGAGTATTGAATCCTTCTTTTAAAATGCGTCCAATTTCCATTTCATATTTTGTATGTTTCGTCCCGTGAGAAATCTCCAAATCATCTTTGTGTGCGTAGCAAAAGTAATCGCACAAATAATGAAGCAGATTTCCCAAACGAACGTAATTTACAAATGCGCAGCTTTGGTTTACAAGTTTTGCTTCGTTGTTTTGAATGTGCCGGGCAAGATTCTCTCCGCGGTGGGGAAGAGAAAAAAAGTTGATGTCCGGCAAAACAGATCCGAGAACAACTAAATATTTTTTATAACGGTAAAAATAGTCTTTGGAAGCCCTGTTTGCAATCCTGGCATGTGTTGTGATAACCAATTCCTATCACCTTGATCCTTTCTTTTTCCATTATATCAAATTAAAATAAATTAGCAATCACAAACTAAAAGAAATTTATGAAATATCTGTTAATTTATCTGAATTTTTTGTAGAATTTGGTAATCAGTGAAAGAAACTAAACGAAATCGCAGTAAATCAGGAGCAATCTTGAAGGAGAAATATATTTTGGCAATTGATCCTGTTATATTGCAACATAATTCAATTTTAAAAGGTTAAACTATGTATGTGGCAAAACCCACAAAAATTTAAATTGAGATAAGAGAGCAGGCTCGCTTATCTGGATTTAAAACGGATGGAAAGGATGTTTTGTATGCCAAACTTAACAGCAAAAGAACTTTCGGCGCTGGAAGATCAGCTGACGCAGGAAGTGACCCTGGTGAAAAAATACCGGGCTTATTCCAGCTTATGCACAGACCCCATTTTAAAATCGACCTGCAATCAGATTGCGGACCGTCATCAGAAGCATTTTGACACTCTGATGTCGCATTTATCGTAAGGAGGGCAAATCATGTTAAAAGATCAATGTATGAATGATAAAGAATATATGCAGGATTGCTTAGACAGCCAAAAACGGATTACCTCCACCTATAACACTTTTACCAATGAATGCGAGCATCAGAATCTGAGAAATGACTTCATCAACATTTTGAAAGAAGAACACAATATTCAAAATGAAATCTTCAATCAGATGACGCAGCGCGGCTGGTACCAAGCTCCCGCGGCAGAGCAGACGAAAATCGACGCCGCAAAACAAAAATTCTCGAATATGTAGCAAAAAATCTCCGGTTTCGGCCGGAGATTTTTGCGTTTTGGCCTTTTGTATGATTTTTACCTTTTTGGTTACCATAAGTACGCTGAGAGTTATAAAAATACAAAACGAATAAGAAACGCAGGCCGCTGTACCGCCGGTCAAAAAAGAACGGGGTAGAAAGAAATTGGTCAAAAAACCAGCTGGTTGATGGCCTATCCGGTGATAGGCGGCCGGACATATATTAATAAAAATGAAAAAGTGGTGATAGCATTGCAGGGAATCGATTTCTTGCTTCTTTTAATTACATTAGCTGTTTTTATTTTTTTAATTTTAGATGGGATTTCGGAATGGAAGAAAAACCGCACGCGTTTGCCCTATGCAATGCGAGGCGCGATTTTAAGCAATGATGCGTTATCTGCTTACACCCGCCAGATTTCTGTCCCTCTGGAGGCGAGAAACCATTTTGACAGCGAGTACCGAGTG
>CALYAR010000208.1 GCA_944393585.1 uncultured Clostridia bacterium
CGCGTTAACGATGGGATACAGATTCCTCGGACGTGCCTTCCCACGCAAGCGGGATGCGGAAAGCCGCGCCCGGCTCGATATCGTAACGGTAGCCTTTGGAAAAGTCATACTCGTCAATATAGGAACGAATCGGCGTTACATCGCCGATAGAGAGTACGGTTTTTCCATCCGGAGCCGGATGGGCCGATACAATTCGATATGCGGCGTTATAAATCCCATCGTTGTCAATATAGATTTCCTTTCCTGCCAGACCGGCAACTGGGAACGAGTTTTCCTCCATTTTGACTGTGATCTCATTTTCTGCCTGCAGTTCCCTGGTAAAGTCCACTACGGTCCCGGTTAGGACCGCGCATTGGGGGTTGAAAAAGCTTCCCATTCGGGTCATCTCATTGAAATAGAAGCGTTTGCCGGTCTTTCCAATCCGGCACAAGCCCCAGAATCCCTGAAAAGGAATGGAATCAGAGCCGTCCACTGCTATGTATTCGGCCGTAGGATCAACGGCATTTACAATATAATCGATCGTTCCGTCTCTTAAAGTCACTTTCAGGGCACGGGCCTGCATGCTGCCCGCGGCAGTTCCGTCCTTGGTCTGCACGCAAAGCGGCTGTACGGCGGCGATGTTGCTTCCGCCGCGGTAGGGCTCGATGACCTGTGTAAAACAGCTGTTTAAATGATCCCCGTTTCGCCTCATTAAAATATACCGGATTTTAGCAGGATTTCCCACTTTTGTTTCCGGCGGAAGGGCGTCGGCCAGGGCGACTTCATCAAATTCGCCCAGGGCAGTAAGTTTGACATGGACATCCGTTTCTGCACTGGCGCCGTCCCCGTAAACGTTCCAGGTATCGCGCACACAATAGTCTGCCGTAAATGAACCGGCCTTTCCCTGCGTTTTTTCCACGTTGATCAGATAACGAAAACCGGTCGGATCATCCAAGTCGCACCGAACCGGATAGGGGAGGTCTTTTCCCGCATAAGTTCCGATAAAACGGCCGGATTCGTCCGTCTGCTGTTTCAGCGACAGCCCCTCTGTTACAACCTTACCGCACTCGCCGCTATGAAAACTGAAGCAGTGCGTGCTGCCGCCTGCAGCGCGGAAAAAATCGACTACATAAGAATTTCCTTCATCGATGCGAATCATCGCAGTTGTCCGGCGGTAAGTGTCTGCCAGGGAAGGATATGCAGTAAGGTCGGACACGTCAGCCAGTTTGACCAGATTTCCCTGATGAAAATGCAGCGGCTGTCCGACAACCTGGGAAGCCTGCTGGCGGTTGTCAATCGTGACGGTGTTGTGCATTAAGGTGTTCAAAACGACAGAGGTGCGGTGTTTGTCCGTCGGATCGGCATAGCGCGGATAGCCCAGGTCCGGCATTAAGTCGAGGCCGTATGCGTGCATTCCCAAATTCAGCGCATCGTTATGGCCGTGTCCGACTGCCCGTTTGGTTTTTCCATAGTACAGCCAAATATCCCTTTGCGTGCTGTTTTTTCGATCCTGCTTTAAAAGATCACCCGCTTCCCCGTCGCGCAGGGCCGCAAAGCCATATCCGGTTAAATGGGTTCCGCCCAGAGAAAGAATCCCGTGCGTGCGGATCACTTCTTCTATCTTATCCCGAATGCGTTCCGGCGGCTGGGAATAGCCTGAAAGGGACATTCCCTCCATCCGGTTTCCGTTGATGAGATAAGCGGCCTGTGCAAAGATGGGGTCTTCGTATCGGAGAAAGGCCTGGATCAGGACCGGAATTTGCAGGGTAATTTCAGGCTTGCCGCAGGCAAGGGCGTCCGCGATGGCGGGCATATACAAATCGGACAGGATCAGCGGGATTTGCGAGGCCACCATTTTTCGGAACTTTACATGGTGAAACAGATCGTAGGTTTCAGCAGGCAATCCGTTAACCTGGTAACCATCTAATATGTTCGCGATATTTAAATAACGGTAGATCCATACATAGTGATATGCCGGAGAGCTTTCGTCGCCGTGTCCGTCGCGGTCGATCCGGTTCACCAGAGTGGAACGGATTCCGCCGCCTGTAATTGCTTCCCTGCTGTCGATGCCGCTTTGGAAGTCAAATTCCAGCCAGCCGCGGGTCTCCGGCTCCTGATCCAGCAGGACGGCTGCCAGCGCAAGGGCCTGCTGGTGCATTCCGCTGTTCCCATAGATCTGCGTCGATTTTACGGCCGGAAACACTTCGCGGATAATACCGTCCTCCAGATGCTTTCGGATGGCGGAAATGGAATCTCGTTCGGGATGTTTCTGCCTTAGAAAAGCAAGCGCTTCAAGACAGGGCGATGCGGAATTGTCCTCCAGCACCGGAACGATTGCTTCCATCGCCTGGAGTATTTCACATATGGTCATACATTCGGAAATTGAACCAAAAATTTTTCCTTTTTCACAGCTGCCGCCGTTGGCGTTGAGAAAACCGTTTTCCCTCGTCCAAAGGCTTTGATCCATATCGGGATAGACGTCGGCAATCCGGTCGAGCAAAACGACCGTGCGGTTTGCGTAAATTGGCTCTTCCGTGATGCGGTAAGCTTCGCTCATGGCCGAAAGACAGCCGGAAATGACCGCCTGATCCCAGGCAAACCGGTTATAGTAAGCTACAAAGGTATATTTTTGGCCGTTTTCATCCACAAATCCGGTGCTGTCGTCCACGCCCCAGCCTGCCCCTTTTTCAGGATATAAAAGGTTGACCAGATTTCCGGGTTCCCCCCTTGCAATGAGTGCATCATTGTGCGCTTTTGCAAGATCAGGGCAAAAAAACCCGTTCTCGTCCAAACCGCCTTCGTAGTACGCTTTAAAGTCGTTGGTTGGAAACTGGGTTTTGCAGCTGGGGCAGGTCAGCTTCCAGGGTGTATGAAAAAAATCCATCTGGTACGGGTAGTTGCCGTAAGGCGCCACCGCTTGCCCGCAGACAGGACAGCCAATCGTCTGCGGATTCGTCAGGGCATAGCTGCGCGGTACCATCTGGGAAGTTACGCTGTTCCAAATTTCCTCATAGGTTAGGGTAAGATAGGGAGCGGCTTTTTGGAGTATTTCGCTTTTTTCTTCCCGTGAGTAATACAATTTTTTCCCTTTTCTCATTGGATTTAACCTCTTTCTCGATTGGCATTTCAAAATATCTTGTTCCATTGTACCCTGTTTTGCCGGAAAGTCAAGCTGGGTTAAAGGGAGGATAAAACGATACAAAAAAGCTGCTGCAAAATGATAATGCACATCTTTTGCAGCAGCGCTTCCCACATTTAAGAACAGGAGAGCTTAATTTCCTTTTTCTACAATTTCCAAAATACGGCTGAAAAATGTCTCCCAGGAATTTTGAATTAAGCCATAATTGATCCGGCCGCTCGGCGTAATTTCGCACAGCATATAATACTGGTCCAAACTGGTTTCCAGAGTAAAATAGCGTAAATGTTCCCCGTCCGAAAGAATAGCGGCATAGGTGCAGATAGAGGGGACATCCAGCGGCGCGTACTGAATCATAATAACGTGGCCCAATGTTTCGGAATTACCAACTAAAATGTCCATGACATCGCTGGTGAAAAGCTGGAATTCTTCATAGAGAGCATCCAACAGCAAGTAGAGTTCTTCTTCGCTTTCGATGGCGTAGGATAAATCACTGTCGGTCATGGCCTGGATTAGTACCGAATCCGCGGCAGTCTGCCAGGCATAGGCAATGGAGTTGAGAATGCTGTCCGGCTGGGACTTGAGAGCGCTTAAAATCTGCTCTTCTTCCTCAAACAATGCCTGCGGCAGTTCATATTGTTCAAACGCATACCGGATGTTGCTGTGAAGAGCCAGAAGCTGGCCGGCAGCATCCTGAGAAAAATCAATTTTGGGATTGGAAAAGCCAATACCGGCAGGATGCGTGACAATAAAAACGCTTTGAGACGGGCCGTCCCAGGTCACATCCATATCAAAACTTTCCGAGAGATAACGAAGCGGCACCATCGTACGGCCCTCTACAGCAAAAGGCGGTGCGTCGAGCTGTAAAATTTCGGTTTTGCCATTGACAATTTTCTGCGCGGCGGAATCTCCTAAAAATAAAATATTAACCGTGTCGCCCTTTGTAACCGTAATTTTTTGATCCAATGGATCCCATTCTACTTTTGCTTCCAACGCTTCACCGATGGCGCGCAGAGGCACCATGGTTCTTTCGTTTACTACCATCGGCGCAACATCAAATGAAAGTTCCCGATTGTCCAAAAAAACTTTGATGTTTGGACCGGAAGCAGATGCGGAGCCCAGAAAGAGCAGGAAAATCAGTATGCCGGCAGCAAAAGCTGGTTTTTTCATTTGCGTTGTACCTCCTTACTTTATTGCAATGAGTACCTAGGAATTCGATTGCAGATTTTTTAATGAATATCAGTTGAGCGAAACAGAGGAATAAATTTGCTTCCAGGTATCCACCTGCTCAAAAGCGTCTGGCAGTATCAAAACGGACAACAGGCTTTCCCCATCGCCGCCTGTCAAGGTCACCTGAGCCTCCATCGCAGGTGCAGAGCCGAATGCTTCGATATGAATGGAAGCCTGAGAAATTTCCGCCGTTATATTGACAGATTCCATCTCAAAATGGCTTTCATCGGCCGAACCTTCAAAATAATATTGGAGTACTGCAACGGCAAATTGAGAAAACTCCTCTTCCGATGGCGCTGCGGCCGTGCCTTCGATCTGCTGCAGATCGATTCGCGGTACGACATCGGAAGTATTTTGACCAGTTATTTCCAGCTGGAATTTTTCGCCGTCTCCGACTTCCCGGATGGTGCAGTAGTTTTCCGGATAGGAAAACGAGATAAGTCCGTTGGTCCATTCGGTCAAAGGTGCGGACGGGTCGGCGGAACTGGGCTCCGGACTGGGGGATTCGGTAGCCGGCGGTTGACTGGAATTGGTCAGGGAATAAACCGAAAATCCAATCAGGACTGCGGCGGCAAGAAACAGGACAATATAGATCCACTGGATTCGTTTGTTTTTGGTTTTCATGCGTTGCCCCCTTCTGCTTCCCCAAGCGGAAGCCCTGTATTAGCTTTGGAGCTGCAGGAAACGTCCCAGGCAGTTTTATCCTCTTCAAATAGAATGACGGCAGAACACGTCTGCGCGACTAATTCAGGAGTTGCCAGAATCATGCCGTCGTCGCCCATCTCGGGATCCGCCATTGCATCAGTATCCCAGGAAGAATAGCGGCTACGGAGCTGATAGGGATCGGCAATCAGAAAATAGCCGGTTCCATCCTTTTCGATATAATCCTCTAAAACCATGTAATGCTGGGCGCTGGTAAAGTTTCCGGTGTAGACGTGGACAATCGCAAGGGCATTGTTCGAAACCCGTTCCCGGACATAATCCCAGTCGATCGCCTCCTGGCCGGTTTCCGGCGTCTGATAATAAATATCCGGCTGCGGCAGTCCATAAAGCGAAGCGGCCACCTGCATAAACGTATCGTCTACCCCGGAGGCAGCAATTCGGTAGCCATTTTCTACAGCATAATCAGCCAGCTCGGTAGGATCCAATTCCCTGTGAAGATAGGAAGAGGCAACCATCGTCATGGACATAACGCCGCAGGAGCGGTTTCGCATGTTGTCATCCGCCTCCGGCTCATACGCTGCATTGGGAAACGGATAAGTGGCCCAATCTGGGTCGGTCTGGGCAAAATAGTACAGACCCAAACTTTGGCCGCTGCGCAGGACGGTTCCGTCAATTCCGGCCCCAATCATTCTGTTTTTGTAAACGGTGTAGATATCCTGGAGCATTTCCTCCGGCAGCTGCGGCATTTGCCGGAGCAGATAGACGGTCAGCCCGTCTAATTGGACGTCCTTCTCCAAGCCGCAAAAATCATAGAGAACAGCGATTAGCGTTTCCAGATGATCGTCAAAATAGTCAACGACTTCTGGACGCATCTGCGAGTACGAGACAAATTCCTGTGAAGTCTGCTGATAGAGCAGGGTTTTCACCGTTTCTACGAGTTCGTTCCGTTCTCCCGGCCGCGGCCCCTCCTGATCCGCATAAGTTGTTTGCACCAGTTTGGGAACTTGAATGGCATAAAATTCCGTTCCGGCTTCCGTAAAGGTGTTTGTATCACCGGAAAAAATAGGCGTAACGCGGACATCTGCGAGCAGTGACAGCAGCTCATCCTGTGCATTTGCCTGGGTTGGCAGGATCCAAACAGCGCAGGAGAAGCAAAACAATAGGGCAAATTTCCAAACCTGTTTTTTCATAAATGCCTCCTTTTAAATGAAACGCAGCAAGTACAGTACTAGTAAATGCAGGGGATAAAAAGCATAAAATCCCCATTTCAGGATTGGCGACCGGCGGCCTAAGGAGCCGTGGTAAGCAGTTAAGAGCGGGATAGCCAAAACAAATCCCATGCGGTACCCATAGTCCGCTAATGCTGTCCAGTTACTTAAAATTGCACCTGCCACTGGGGCAAGATAGAAGATCATGCCCAAAATGGCAAAAACACACATTTGGACGGAGCGATAGGGACGGAACATCCCAAAAGCCAAAATCCAGAAAACCGAAATGTAGCCCCAATCGGCAGGAAATGCGAGCAGTGCGCACAGAAACATAGCAATCAGCTTCCATGGGATCGCCAATTTCGGGTGCTGCCAAGCTGCTAA
The DNA here is from genome assembly GCA_944393585.1 of uncultured Clostridia bacterium. Lineage (GTDB taxonomy): Bacteria > Bacillota > Clostridia > CALYAR01 > CALYAR01 > CALYAR01. Next base: position 6,601 of record CALYAR010000208.1, read on the forward strand.
TGCAAGAAGTCCCATAAAAAGGCCCCACATGACACTGGTCTCGAACAATGGATCGGTACCAAAATACAATGTGAAAGGCACATGAGAGATAATTGCAAAAATCAGTAAACGCAGTGCGTAGCGCCGAAGATTGGATGTATGAAAGAATCCCTCCGCGATGAAATAGCACATGATTGGTTCAGACAAACGTCCCAACGTACGCATCACAATCCATACAGCGCCTCCCGCTTCCAGATAACCGCTGGCGATGTGATCCAGCAGCATGGAAATAATCGCGATTACTTTTAATATGTTCGTCGTCAGGCCGAGCGAGTTCTTAGTTCGAGTGACCATTCGATTCGGTAATACCCTCCTTTATTCCGATGAAGAAAATTGCGAATTACGACATTTATTACCAAAATATTACTCTTTTATTATATAATTATTAAATTAAAGATGTCAATATAGTTTTGAGCCGGATCATCATTTGTTAATCAATAGCAATATTTAAAGCTGTTTGACCAAACAACAAAAGAAACGAATTTCGTAAAAATTATATGGAACACCTTATATTATTAGCAGATTTACAAAAAATAGTAGAAAAGAATTCGCCTTTGATGCAGAGGGAGAGTGCGTTTTTTGCCGCTCAGTGTTCAGCGTATCATCCGTTGTAATAGATTCGACTTGATTCCAAGCGGCATGAATTTGATTTTCGTATTATTTTGCCTTGTGTCCCAAAAATTTTACAAATTCCCCTCTTGTAATCAGGGAAAAAAAGGCTATAATGGAAATATCAAATAGTTAAAAAATTATCAATATAAGGAGGAATATCGATGGCTAATATTATCATCAGTCCAAGCCGCTATGTGCAGGGAAAAGAAGAGCTTCTCCGCCTTTCCAAACATGTAGAAGCTTTGGGGAAAAACCTTTTCATCCTGGGAAGCGAATCCGGATTGAAACGAGTGGAAGCGACAATCCAAAAGAGTTTTGAGGGAAGCAGCTGCAAGCTTCATTTTGAAGCGTTTAACCGCGAATGCTCCAAAAACGAGATCCACCGGCTGCAGGAAAAAGTCCGGACCAATGCCTGCGATGTCATCGTGGGAATTGGCGGCGGTAAAACGCTTGATACTGCAAAAGCAGTCGCTTATTATGAAAAGCTGCCTGTGGTTATTATCCCCACGATTGCCTCTACAGACGCTCCTTGCAGTGCGCTTTCTGTTTTATATACCGATGACGGCGTGTTTGAAGAATATCTGTTTTTGCCTCAAAACCCAAATCTTGTGTTGGTCGACACTGACATTGTGTCAAAGGCACCGGTGCGGCTTTTGGTAGCAGGCATGGGTGACGCATTGGCGACTTATTTCGAAGCCCGCGCTTGTGCAGCTTCCAATGCGGCAAACTGTGCCGGCGGAAATTGCACCAAAGCGGCCTTGTCACTTGCCCGTCTCTGCTATGACACCTTGCTGGAGGATGGCTTGAAAGCCAAGTTGGCAGTCGAAAATAAGGTTTGCACCAAAGCGGTAGAAAACATTGTAGAAGCCAATACCTATCTCTCTGGAATCGGATTTGAAAGTGCAGGTCTTGCCGGAGCTCATGCCATTCACAATGGTTTGACTGTTCTTTCACAGTGCCACGACCGTTATCATGGTGAAAAAGTGGCTTTTGGCACCATAGCTCAGCTGGTTTTGGAAAATGCTCCGGACGAAGAATTATCAGAAGTTTTAGGCTTTTGTGTCCAGGTTGGCCTGCCCATTACGTTAGCTGAGCTTGGGATTACGGAAATAAAACCAGAAGAAATTATGAAAGTGGCCCAAAGCGCAGCTGCTCCAACGGATACGATCCACAATATGCCGTTTCCCGTCACAGCGCAGAATGTATATGATGCGATCCTTGCAGCAGACGCCATCGGCAGATACTATCATTCGGAAGAATAAATTGCTGAAAGCAAAAATCCCAGCCAATCGGCTGGGATTTTTTAAATATTTGCGAATTCAGCGTAAAAAGTGATGCAAGATACATGAATTTTCGTGTCCGCGTGATAAAGCAGTCAACTTGACAGGAGGCGCCTGTGGGATCAATATCTACCAAACTTCCGGCCTGTCTCAACCATAGCGATCATGTTTTCTTCCGGGACGTCGCGTGGGATCATCTCACCGCTGCTGAAGATATATCCGCCGTTCTGCATTCCCTTTTTCATAATCCGTTCGGAAGCTTCCCTGACCGCTGCTGCATCCCCTTCCAATAAAGTGACGATAGGGTCGACATTTCCCATCAGGCATACGCGGTCTCCCACGGCCTCTTTTGCAGTGCCCACATCGAGGCCGGGACCAATGCTGATAGCACTTACACCGGTTTCTGCCTGTGCCTTCAAATGCGGAATGCTGTGCTCGCTCGCATGATAGAAGCTGTAACCACCGGCCTGACGGATGGTTTGTGCTAACGTCTTGACACTGTCCGCCGCAAATTCATTGAAATTGTCTACTGAGATTAGATGCCCGGACGCGTTGCAGTCGCCGACCCAGAGAGCGTCCGCTCCAGCCTCGATCTGCATTTGAGCAAACTTGCATTCAAACTCCGTCATAAATTTTACTGTATCTCTCACCAGGTCGGGATCATCATACAGTCCAAACAGCGTTTCCGTCATTCCATAGATCAGAGTGACAGCAGAGAACGGCGCTGTTACCCGGCCTGTTACACAAACTGTATCTCCGAAATGCTCTTTAATGCGCGAAATTGCCTCCAAAAGAGCCGGCATCCGACCGTCCGTTTTGGGATTCGGCATACGCAGGCTGTGAAAAGTTTCTCGTGTGAACGGAAGGCTTTCACAAGTAGCCGGGAGAATATTCCCTTCCCCGTGACAGCCTACGCCCAGGGGTTCAAATTCAAAGCAGTCATCCACTTGCAGCCAGGCCCAGTCGTAGTCGTACCGATTGATCGCCTGAATTTGTACCTCTGCCATAATTTTTGCATTTCTGTTGTACTCATTGTAGATTTGATTTGCCATCCGTACGTCAAATTCCTCGCTGAGTGCAAAAACGGGAACACGGCTCGGAACACGAAGTTCCACACAGGCACGGATGTCATCCATTACTCCTTGATATGCCACAAAAAATCCTCCTTTTTGTATATTGATTGTCCTCTCTCATTGATTGTGTTGTTTGGCAGTTGTAGAGAGTTTAAATTTTGTACAAATAAAGATAAAATATGACGCCTCATATTTCTTTTTTTCCTAAAATAGTGTAAAATGTAGATAACCATTTTGGCCAAAATGATTTCGACTGGCACAGCCTTTTAAACTGCATCTTGTATTTTATTAGTTTCAGTATAGCATGGACGGAAAAGGAATCATACAATGATATTTACAAAAAAACTAGTACAATATTGACTTTTTGGAGGTGCCTATGACAGAGCGGAATTATATTCACAAATTTAAACTTCCCAATAAGTTGGAGTATGATACGGTTTTTGAAATTCAATCCGGAGGGCATTATGCCTGCGACAAAAGTTTTTATGAAAACAACTATTATAAGTCCGGCTATTATTTGATTTATGCAGAAAGCGGAATGGGATATTTTGAAATACCGGAAGGAAAGTTTTCAGTTCCGCCTCATACTATGTTTTGGCTGGATCTGTCCCGTCCTTATAAGTATTATTCGGATCGCAATGATCCGTGGATCATTCATTGGATTCTGTTTGACGGCGGAATTTCGAAATTCTTTTCCAATCGGATGCAGGCGATGGAAAAATGGGAGTTTACACTAAAAGAACAGGATAAGCTCTACACAATTTTTATGAAGACTTTAGAGCAATATCTGGCTCAGCCGCAGGGAGAGCTCACGCAAATTCGTCTTCACCAAGACCTGACAGAACTGCTTTGTACTATTTTACTTGAAGCAGGTTCATTGTCAGTTGCGCAGGAAGCTATTTATCCGGATCCAATCCGTCAAATTGTTGCTTATGTAGAACAAAATTACTTTCAAAAAATTACATTGGATGATTTGGCACAGCTTACTTATTTAAATAAATATTATATGGCACGGCTTTTCAAACAGCATACCGGGCTGGCCCCATGTGAATTTATCAATCGATTTCGGCTGGAATACAGCCGGCAGATGCTTCTGTCAGAGGATTTGGAAATCGAACAGGTGGCGTTGAATTTAGGCTTTCACTCTCACAGTTATTTCACCCGCTGTTTTAAGCGGGAGTATGGAATGACACCAAAGGAATACATCAGCCGAAGCAAGCTGGACAGGAAACCGACAGAATAATTGTTGCATTTTTTAGCAGCCGAATATGCTGGCATAAAGCAGCTGTCCATTCAACTGAAATGATAGTCCAATTTTCAAAAATAAGCGATGTCTTATAAATTTTTGCTAACAACCGCAGTATTTTTTAGAGATGGATTTCAAATGGGCAGGCTTCGCACAATAAATAATCTGTTATCTGTATGATATGCTTGGCCCTTATTCCAGCCTGCTGCCACAGACCGCTAAACGTCTGGCCAGAGCTTCCATATGTCTGCCGTCTGTTCCGCAGCAGCCGCCCCAAATTCGAATCTTTGTTTTGGATTTTAGTGCGGTCATGGCATCTGCCCATTCTTCTGGATCGGAACATTGGAGCTTGTCGGAACCGTCTAATTCTGCAAAAGACAAAGATGAGGTGTTCGCCTGAATTCCCAAGAAGCGGCTATGAACCAGCGGTGTTTGGTTGTAAGGCTGCATGAGTGCTTCCCAAACGATATCAGGGTGCACGCAGTTCGCCATGTAGCAAAGCGGCGGAGAGGTTAAAGCAGAATCGATCGATGCAATGGCATCATGCAGGAAAGTGCCGTCTACCAATCTCCCATTTCTTTTAATCGTAAAACTGATCAGATAGGGGAGGCCGGTTTCGGCCATTGCCATTGCAATTCCCTTGGCCTCTTTTATCGTTGGCATAATTCCTGCGTAGAGAAAATCTGCCTTTGCTTTGGCCAGCTGATTTGCCTGCCAGGAATGGAAGCGATGCGCTTCTTCAGTTTTCAGATAACCCTCACCGGTATACGCATCGCCTTTGCAGCCCATAAGCCCGCCTGTAAAGACTGCCACTGAGCTGTTTTGCTTAAGCTCTTGAAGAAGGCTCATCTGTTCCGCTAATATCGAATCTGGGTATTGTCCCTGTTTTACCCGTTCCCGATTGCAGCGCCGCGTTGGGGTAGTGGCTAAAAAAGGGAGACAGTATTTTTCCGCAATGGAACGGTATTGTCTCCAGAGTATCTGCAAGGCCTGTCTGCCGGAGTCCAGATAGATCAGGTCCGCCATACCGACCGGGCCGTTAATGCGGAGGTGAAATTCCCGTTTAAGCCGCTCTCCCAAAGCTCCTTCCATCAAAAAAGCCGGAGCAAGGTGAAAATAAGAACCAAAATCCACTTTGAAACCTCCTATTCTGGATTGTGTTAGATGGCCGTGACATTCATAAAATTCCATTCTTTTTTGTCTGATAAAACAGGATTCAAGGTCCTGGGACGGAACGTGCGGGCAGAAAGCTAAAATAACAGCTATATCTATTGCTTCCGCGGGATAACCGATGTGTTCTGCGATATACAGCAACTGGAATGTTTTTTGCTCATGCTAAAACAACCGAAAGACAATTCTTCCGGTTGTTTGTATCATTTCAGTGTTTATTGAATTTCATAGGTGCCGTTGACCATTGCATAAACTTTGGTTGTACACACGATCCCGCGTCCATCGCTGCGCGGAATGATCAGCATGTGATCAGCAGGTACATCTTCGTCTGTCTGAAGGTCAACGCCGTCGGTCGTATCGGAAATGCCGCCGTTTTCCGACGCAATGATCTTTGCGTCGCCGGTGCGAAGGATTAGGGTAGAACCCCCTCCGAGGAGCAGCGTATCTCCTTCTTCAAGCTCTAATACTTCAAAGCCATCGGTGGATGGAGACGGCGCTCCGCCGCTGGATACCTTTGAATCTATGTATTCTCTCATTTCTTCCATTGCGCTGTCAATATAGCTTTTTGTTACGAGCGGATCTTCCGCAGTACCGGCCGTCGAGGCCGCATAAGCAATTCCGCCTATGGATAATGTCAAGGCAGCTGCAAGTGAAATCATTACTACTCTTTTTTTGCGCATAAAACCCTCCTGTCAGTCGCTTGTCTTTCGTAAATATCAGTGTTTATAAATCTGTCAAGCCAAAGCTCACTTCAATGGCGCTGTTAACACGACGCATGTTTTTTGCGTCAAGATGGCCAATTTTTTCCCGAAGCCTCTTTTTATCAATGGTACGGATCTGTTCTAATAAAATTACAGAATCCTTTTGCAGTCCATACTCGTCAGCGTTAATTTCAATGTGAGTCGGCAATTTGGCCTTGTTGATCTGCGATGTAATTGCCGCCGCAATTACCGTTGGACTGTATTTGTTTCCAATGTTGTTTTGGATAATCAGGACAGGCCGCACGCCGCCCTGCTCGGAGCCCACAACCGGGCTCAAATCCGCATAATAGATGTCGCCTCTTTTGATCAGCATGTAAACTCACTCTCCGAAGTCTATACTTATGATTATCCGGAGGTTGTCATTTCTCCGGCGAAATCCTCGTTCGCCAAAGCAAGATTCAACTCTCCCATCTGAATGTATCCCTGCCGCATTTGATGCAGCTTATTTCTGCGCTCTTCCTGCTTTACATACATTTGCAGAGCACAATTCATTTGTTCTTCACAGCTCCGGCCGTTTTTGCGCTCCAGCCGGCGCAGTTTCTGATACATCTGCGAGGATATGGTTACCGTAATTTGTTTGGAATGAGTCATCACGCTGAGCCCCCTATCATGTGATATACATCATTATACACGAAAAGGGGGAGGGGGTCAATGAGAAGTTTATACCAATAGGAGGCTCATATGTAGATTCGCGGAACGCGTTTCCCAATGGCACATACGATCTCATAATTGATGGTTCCGATCAATTCCGCCAGGTGGTCGGCGCTGATATGCGTGTTTTCATCCCCGATTACCGTAACTTCATCACCTACGTTGATAGTATGGACATTCGTTACGTCAATCATACATTGATCCATACAAATTTTTCCGATTACGTTTACATATTGTCCATTTGCAATCATTTGTGCCTTGCCGGATAACAGACGCGGATATCCGTCCGCATAACCGATCGGTACAGTTGCAATCCTGCGCCGCTGCGTCAAGGTTACAGTTTTGCCATAACTGATTCCGCTTCCCGCTTCGAGCTCTTTGATACAGGTGATGCGGGTTTTCAAAGTCAGCGCCTGTTTTAAATCGAGCTTTTTTTTCATAAGAGGGGAAGGGTATAACCCATAGCAAGCAATTCCGGCGCGCACCATATCCAGATGTACCTGCGGAAAATTTACGATTGCGCTGCTGTTGCAGATGTGCCGGAGCGGGACGGAGAGATTTCGCTCTTTGAGATCATCCAAAGCCTTGTAGAAACGGTTGATCTGGACATAATTGTATGGATTCTGTTCCTCATCGCTGCAGGACATATGTGAATAAATTCCTTCGACGAAAAGGGATGGGAGCGAGAACATTTCCGCAATTTCTTCCGCTGCCTGCTGGTTTCCGCGTTCGGTGTATACATATCCAATCCGTCCCATTCCCGTGTCAATCTTAATGTGGATTTTAGCCGTCCGTCCCAATGCAGCGGCTTCTTCACTGACCCGCTTTGCATAAGCCAGGGAAAAGACCGTTAAAGTGACGTTGCGCGCAATGGCTTCAGCTAAAAACGGTTCCTGCACATAGCCCAGGATTAAAACGGGAATCTGTATCCCATGGTCGCGCAGTAAAATGGCTTCCTCTAGTGTCGCAACTGCCAGATAATCCGCTCCGCACTGAGCAAAGATTTCGGCGGCATGGCTGCCGTGTCCGTATGCTTCTGCCTTGACTGTGCACATCAGCTTGGTATGCGGCTCAAGATAGGACTTTAGACAGGTTATGTTATGACGCAGGCGTTCCGCATTGATTTCCGCCCAGGTCCTTGAAGTTTCTAATTCCATAATTTCCTCCGGTTCCCTACTATTACTATATGCCAATATGACCTTTTTTGACGCAAAGTGTCAAAATTCATTGTTCGATCTGTTTCAGTGCTTCCGGTATTGCTGTCAAGATGGCCGATGCAGTACAGGAGCGGATTCCGACGAGCTTGACGGCGAGATCGCCGCTTTTGCCGTGCAGATAGACTGCTGCAGCGGCGGCTTCTTCTGCGTGCATACCATCGGCCAGCAGTGCCGCACAGATTCCCGCCAGTACATCTCCGCTTCCGGCCGTAGCCATTCCCTCGTTTCCCGTCGGATTAAAGTAAATTTGGAACGGCGTAGCTATAATGGTATGCGCACCTTTGAGCACGAGCGTAACATTGGGATAGCGCCTGCAAAATTCCCGTGCCCAATCCAGGCGGTGAGCAGAAATTTCCCGCACATCGGTTCCGAGCAGGCGGGCCAGTTCCATTTCATGAGGTGTTAAGATAAGCGGAGCTTTTCTTTTATTCAGACAGCAGGGATCCTGCGCCAGGGCAAACAATGCGTCCGCATCTACAACCATTGGTTTGGTACAGGCTTCCATTAGATGCCGGACAATTTGTCCGGCGGCAGGAAGCCTTGTCATGCCGGGGCCAATGAGTATGGCATCGCTTTCCTGAGCCAATCTCTCCAGGAGGGAAAGCGGTTCCGCTGAAATTGCGCCGTCCTGTGAAGGAAGGGCCGCAGCCAGAAGGGCATTTTCGCATTGAATGGCCACCTGGCATACCTCGGCAATGGAAGCGACCCTGACCAATCCGCTTCCGGATAAAAGCGCCGCCCGTGCGGACAGTGTGATGCTGCCGGGCATTTCCTTGCTGCCCCCTATGCACAGAACCTTTCCGCAGGATCCTTTGTGAGCGGTCGGCGGCCGTTTTTTCAGCTGCCCTGCCACCCATTCTTTGTCCAGAAGCAGCGCATCCGGGCGGACAGACCGATAATAGGCAGGCGGAATACCGATCTGTTCCACACAAATTTCACCTGCCAGAGCCGCTCCGGGATAAAGCACCAATCCGGTCTTGAGGGCGGTAAACGTCACGGTTCGTTCTGCCTGAATGTGAGCGGCTGCCGCCGAGCCGTCCGAGGCGCTAACGCCGCTGGGTATATCGGCAGAGAGAATGCAGGCGCCGCTTGCAGAGGCGGCGGCGAGTATCGACGCGACGCGGGAATCCCTTACCTCGCCATGAAATCCGGTGCCGTATACGGCATCGATAATGAGATCGTATTGCTGAAACAAGGAGAGTAACTCTGCTTCCGGCCGCCCATAAACCGGTTTGAAGCGGGCTGTCTGAGACGCCGAAGAGAGAAAGCCGCGAAACAGCTCTGCATCGGCAGATAAAGCGGTTCCTTCCGGAAAGCATTCCCCGATTTCAGGCCTATATTGATCCAAATGCCGTGCGCAGGCATAGCCGTCGCCGCCGTTATTGCCCTTCCCGCAAAGGATCAGGATACGCGGATGAGCGGTGTCTCGGGCGGTTTTTCGAAGCAGCTCTTCTGCATGAATCGACAGCCGCATCCCGGCAGCATCCATCAATACCGCGGAAGGAATCCGGTGCAGTTCAATCGCTGTACGGTCAATTTCCCGCATTGCTTCCGCACTCATAACATTCAGCATGAAAATCCCTCCTCAATGATAGTTCCTTTGTAAAGCCCGTCTTTTGTAAAAGCGGACTATGATCTGATTTCATAAAAAAGCGCATCCGCCGCTGCTGGCGATGCGCATCTAAGGCAATTTTGATTCTCGCGAATTACACCGGAAAAGCTGTGACGAGCGAATATGTTATTATTGATGATTTGTTTTTTCGTCATTTTGTACCTCGCCGCAGACAGCAACCAGAAAGCAAATTGCCTTATCCTCAGCATGGGAGACAGAGACGTGAAATTCAGTGACGGATAAAGAATCTGCAATTTCTTTTGCTTTGCCGCAAAGCTTTAAATAGGGTTTCCCATTTTTGCCACGCAGAAGCTGAACTTCCGAAAGAGAAAATCCTCGAATGCCTGTCCCAATCGCTTTGGAGAACGACTCTTTGGCAGCAAAATCGGCCGCAAAACTCTGTGCCGGATTTCGTTTCCCCATTTGCTGGCGCCGCTCCTCTTCCGAAAAGACGCGCCGCATAAAACGCTCGTTGTCCAACATCTTTTCTATGTCGGGAATGTGTACAATGTCGGTACCGATTCCATAAATCAATGCCGCATTCCTCCTCGGGTTTTATTCGTTCAAAATATGGATGTTTCGCGGGTTGTATGTGACGAAAGCCTCGAGCATTTGCTCAGTTGGTTCAAAGAAAAGTCTGGTTTTCAATCCTTCCCGCGTGACTAAATCCGCAAAATAAGTGCCGGGTGCATCGATGGCCGAAGCAGCCATGATTACACTGGCGGTGTATTCTTTGTTTTTATAGTCATCCGCATGTGCTTTGTCATACACACTGGCACAGCAGGCAATATCACGCACTCTAACTGATAAAATCCGTTTGCGTTTTCTTTTGGAGGCAATGGAATCAACGTCAATTTCACCATTGGTGACGGAATATTCAAATTCCAAATTGCGTGACGAGATCAGCCAATATACGCCGAACCAGACGCCAAAAACTAGGAAAATCGAAAACGCCCCCAAATAAGGGATTAGGAACGACAGAATAATTACGAGATCACTCACAATAAAGCCGGCTAGAACAATTCCCACGATTGTTAAAATATCTTTGGTGGTCTTTTTCTTTTTCACAATGTGCTCTAAAAAAATATCCATTATTTCCATCCTCCAAACTGTCAATTCCATCTGAATGAAACGCCTTCCGCATGAGATAGTACATTTCTTCATTCAAATTCTATTATATCATGGCTATTTTTCTTTTACAACTGAAAACAGGAAAAATCTCAGTCTAAAAAAGCTTTAAAAATATTAAATTTTTCTGCCTTTTAGTTATGTATCCACTCCTATTTTTGTAATTGGAATTATTTTCAAAAATAAAATGCTATTAACTCATAGAATTCGGCTGTTTTATGGATTTTCTTCTTAATTTAACAGTATTTCTTATAAAAAAGGCAGTTTTTTTGAAAAAATTGTAGAAATATTTGCATTATGCCGAACTGTCATGCTATAATGAACCTATCTTACATCATTTCGTCCTGAAAAGGGCGGTAAAATAAGCTGAAAGAGGGAGTTGGACACGGATGAAAATCAGAAAGGCCGCAGTATCTATTTTAGTACTGCTCAGCTTATTGCTGGCACAAACTACTGTATGGGCAGCGGACGGGGAAGGCAGCAGTGCCCCGGATATTGAATTTAAAGCGGGTGCAGAGCTTGTAATGAATCTGGATACAGGCAAGATTTATTTTGGACGCAACATTGACGATAAAATGTATCCTGCCAGTACGACAAAAATTATGACGGCGATTATAGCTCTGGAAAATGGAAATCTTTCTGATATTCTAACCGTCAGCGATACGGCCATTGATCTGCCGCCGGGCTCCAGCAACATTGGACTGCTTCGGGGAGAACAGTTTACTTTGGATCAGCTCATGTATGGTCTTCTTGTTGCTTCGGCCAATGATGCGGCCAATGTGATTGCGGAGCATATTGCAGGTTCCATTGACCAGTTCGTCGCAATGATGAATGAGAAAGCGGAAGAACTGGGTGCGCTCAATACACATTTTGCCAACGCACACGGGCTTCACGATGAAAATCATTATACAACGGCGCGCGATCTTGCAATCATTGCCCGATATGCGATGTCTTTGGAGGCATTTCGGGAGTATGTCAGCACTGTCCAATATACGATTCCTGCGACCGAACAATATAAGGAAGACCGTATTTTAAACTCCACCAACCGGCTGATTAACAAGAACAGAGGGTCGGAATATCTCTATGAAGATGCAATTGGAGTAAAAACGGGTTTTACTACGCCGGCGCAGAACTGTCTGGTAGGAGCTGCGGACAATGGATCGTTTTCTCTTTTGACCGTTGTCCTCGGAGCGCCGCTGGAGGATGGTGTGAGCTATTCTTATGAAGAGACAATTGCACTTTTGGATTGGGGATTTGACAATTATTCCTATTATACCGTCATAGAGCGGGGAGATTCGATCACAGAAACGTCGATTGAGTTTGGTAAAGATAAAGACGCGGTTTTGCTCAACGCAACCGGAGACGTGCGGTCCATTCTTCCAAAAGGCTTTGATGAAGCAAAAATTACCAAAAATATTACAGTTGCCAATGATGTGAAAGCTCCGGTCAACGAGGGTGATATATTAGGAAGTGTCACTTATTTCTACGAGGGAGAGGAGCTTGGGACTGTTAATCTGGAGGCTTCCGAGTCCATTGAGCGGGACGATCTGCTGTACACATTGGATCAGATCAATCAGTTTATACAGAGACCGATATTCTGGATACCGCTAAGCATAATTGTACTGCTCATCCTTATTTTGCTGATTGTTCGAAAAATTAACATCAACAAGCGCAAACGCAAACGGATTCGCTATGTCAGGAACCATAGAAATCGTTAGTTGCAAAAAGCGTATTAGTTTTAATACGCTTTTTTTATGAATGAGAGGAGGCTTTTCCCTATGCAATGGGAAGCGGTCAGCTTTGATTTGTTTCAGACACTCGTAGATGTGGATCAGCGGATTCCAGCTATTTGGAGGCGAATTTTGCAGAAAGACTACACCAAAGAAAAGGCAGAGCAGTATGGGCAGGACATCATGAAAGAGTTTTTTCCTTTATATTGTTCCGCTTCTGAGAGTTTGGAATTTGTTACCCTGGAGCAGCTTTATCAGCAAGGCTTTTTGTCTCTTTTTCAAAAACTTCATTTGCCCTATGATTTCAGGGTTGCAGCCAATGCGATTTTGACGGAACATGCAAAGGCGCCGTTTTATCCGGAAGCTTTAGACGCTTTGCAGCGTTTATCACCATATATTCCAATTTATCTTTCCAGCGATGCTGATTTTATCATGGTAGATGGTTTGATCTCTCAAGTTCCATGCCGTAAGGCTTTTCTTTCAGAGGAAATCCGAGCTTATAAGCGAAATCCAAATGGACGTTTTTTTCAGTATGTATTAAGTCAGACTGGAATTGCGTCTGAAAAAATGCTCCATGTTGGAGACGGGGCGGCAGATATTCTGGGAGCAAACCGTGCAGGAATGCAAAGCTGTTTGATTGACCGGACAGGCCAGGGAATTCCCGGTGGGTGCAGGCCGGATTTTGTGATTCATTCTTTGGACGAGCTGCTCAATATTATAATGTGAATAAGCGATTTGGACCAGAGAAGAATAAACAAATTACCAAAGGAGGATACATTACTACAAAACAGGCGGAAAAATAACTGCTATACTATATTTATTGGTAATATGGGCTTATTATGGCCAATAACTGCGTAGAGCCTAAAATTTAAGGAGTGAAGCATATGACATCCTATGAACGCCTGATGAACCGGTTACAAGGGAAAGAAGTGGACCGGATCCCCAATTTGAATATTTTAATGGCTTTTGCCGCCAAATATGCAGGAATTTCCTATTCTGATTTTATATTGAAACCGGAACAGAAAGGAATTGCAAACGTTAAATGTCATGAAGATTTTAAAATCGATGTGGTGACAGTTATGTCGGATCCCTATACGGAAGCGGAAGGTTTTGGGTGTAAAATTGAATATCCTGAAGATGACCATCCGCACTGCGTGCGTCATATTTTAAACGACTATGAGGATGTCAAAAAACTGAAAATCCACGATCCTTCGCATCAAAAGCGTATGTCGGCAACGATAGAGCTGATTGAATGGTACCAAAAGCAGCTGGGCAGCAGTGTGCCGATCGTCGGATGGGTAGAAGGGCCTATCGCAGAATTTGCTGACATTTACGACATTAATAACGCTATGATGGATTTGATTGCTGAGCCGGAATGGGCACAGGAAGTGATGGATATCTGTGTAGAGCAGGCGATCGTATTCGCAAAGGCTCAGATAAAGGCCGGCGCACACATCATAGGTATGGGAGATGCCGCGGCATCTCTGATTGGACGGGAGCTCTATGCAAAAATGGTGCTGCCAAGGGAAAAGAAAATTGTCAATGCCATTCACGAAGCCGGGGCACTCTGCAAACTGCATATCTGCGGAAATATCGAACCGATTTTAGAGGATATTAAAACCTTACAGGCAGATATTGTGGACATCGACTCAATGGTAGATTTTGCTCATGCAAACCGGGTTCTTTCGGGTATATCTGCTGCAAATGGAAACCTGGATCCTGTACGGGCTGTGATGAACAGCACACCGGAGCAGATCATCTGTGATGTCCGCAAGCTGGTGGAGCAAACTGATTCTACGATCTTGATCAGCGGCGGCTGTGAAATTCCCAAAAATACGCCTCCGGAAAATTTATATGCCTTCTACGAAGCATTAGAAGCCATTCAATAACGAATTACTTTGTGTCATAAACAAATTTACCGGCGCAGCCATTTGGCAGAGCGCCGGTTTTTGCTTAGCAAATTTTTCTTCCAAACGGCATCGTCATTGCGTCTTTCGTAGTGGATGAGCAAGCTTTAAATGAAAAAATATTAAGTTGATATGCTTTTGCGGACGCCGGAACCGGTGTTTTATGCGGTTCTGCTTTGCAGGCATTATTAGCACCTCAATAAAAATTCCTCTCCAAACAGCATACGCCGCCTGGAGAGGAATTGTCAATTCTTCCTTTTTACTTTAGTATTGAAAGCTGGTTGCCGTACGTGCCATTGCTACAAGGTTTTCTCCCTTAATATCCGGCAAACCATGGTGGGAGTTGGATACAACATATCCTCCCGTCTTGCGGAACGCATTGATGTTGCGTTTTACTGCTTCTTCCGTATCTTTCACAGATCCGTGGATCAATGTTGTCTGAGCGTCCACTCCGCCGTAGATGACAAATCTTCCGCCATATTTCTTTGCCAGGTTTTCAATGTCCATATCTTTTGCACTGGTCTGAACGCCGCAGTGAGCATTGATCCCCATTTCAATAAAATCTTCATAAACCGATTCCACTGCTCCGCAGGAATGAAACAAAACGCGCAGACCTGCATCGCGTGCTACTCTTACTTGTCTTGCAATAGCAGGCTTGAAGATTTCTCTCCACATATCAGGGCTCAGCATTAAGGCACTCTCACCTGCAAAGTCGTCTCCCATCCAATAAAAATCACAATATTCTGCCGCTCCGGCTTTGATTCCCCTCTGCAGCACATCAACGGCAAAATCGCCGAGTTTCGTTACATATGCTTTGATAATTTCCGGATCCGTAGCCATTTTGCACAGCGCGTTTACCATTCCAAAATCCTGGCACGCGCCGGAAAAGCCTGGCATCCACAAGGGGCAGAAGATGAGCGAATGTTCCGGATATTTTTCACGAAATGCCTTGAAGTCTGGAATGACACGATCCTCTGGCTGAGGATTGAATTTTTTATCCAGATCCGCTACGCTTTCCACATCGCCTAAGAAACGGTCTCCCAGATCATCTGCAAATGTTTCCCGTTCCACTACTTTGTCCTCATCCTCCGGCAGAGCGAATGCCCAGCGGAAATCACTGTCTAAAAAGTCTAATATTTCATCGGTAGTGTTCAGGTTATACTCCTTTGAAAAAAACTCTGCCAATTCAGGCCATACTGCATTTTCCATCAAGTCAAATGCGGGACGGTCAGTCTGCTCAAACGCAAAGGTTTTGAGCGCACGTTCTCTGTGTGTCATCTTTTCCATGTGATTACTCCTTTTTCGTTTTTCTTTGCATAACTTTCTTTTGAAATGATATCGGCTGCCAGCAGCCGGTTTTCTACAGATTTTCCCTGAATGAGCCGGTCAAGCATTTCCATTCCTTCCCTCCCAATCCGTTCGAAATCCTGCCGGATTCCGGAAAGGTGCGGCGTCGCATATTGGAAAAAGGGCAGATAATCAAAGGATAATACACCAAGCTCCTGAGGCACCCGAATTCCCAATGCAAGGCAAAGCTTGAGAAGCTGCATAGACGTATGGGACGACATACATAAATAGGAGTCAAACGAATTTCTTTGCAGAAAGCTCTTTAGTATTGTCTCACTCCAGTTGTATTCTTCTACAAACAGCCGTCCGCTAGGCTTTAGTTTTAAATCGTTGTAAGCCTGATCAGCACCCGTTTCTACCTCCCGATTTCTGGATGAATTTTCCTGCCAGTCAATGATCACCGGATTTCGATAGCCGTTATTCCAAAGGGATTTTATTCCTTCACGAACTGCCCCCGCTATATCCGTTTTAATATATACTTGCTGCACATCCTCTTGCAGCATCCAATTTAACATAACAAAAGGCACTTTATATTCTGAAAGCAGCTTAACCAATTCCTCTTCCATCAGTGTCAGAAGAAGTACACCGGCTAAATTTTTTTCCCGGATAATAGATAGCAATTCATCCCGGTGTGTCAAATCACCGGAGAAAAAATAAGCATCGTATCCCAAATGCCGGCATTCAGACAAAATCCCGTCAATTTTTTGAGAATGGGCCGGATGCTGGATCGTGCTGCCGGAAAAATGGTCTGAATATAAAATCCCCACCGCGGTGCTCTTTCCGCTTCGCAGTGTCCTTGCTGAGGAATTCCAGACAAATTTGTTTTCGTTTACCACTTTCCAAACCATTTGCCGGGTCTGCTCACTTACTCCATATTCATTGTTCAGCGCCCGCGATACAGTAGACTTGCTGACTCCGGCCAGTTTTGCTATTTCAATCAAATCCATTTCCTTTGCCATATACCGCCTCCGTTCGGGAACGTTCCCAACAATTTTATTTTATCACAACTTTTGTATTTTCGTAAAGCTGTTTATAAATGGAGGTTACAATAATGCAAAAAAGAAGAAGATATTTATAAAATGAGCCTTTATTGAAACATTTTCTTTTTTACTGTGTTAATTTTAAGGCGTATTTCATTCTGTTGTAGCTAAATTGGTGATTTTGACGATAAACAAACCCAAAAATGAAAATAGTAAGAATGAAATATTTTCTGATTACATAAAAATAATATTTTTCAAAGCAAAAACCATAATTGATTTTTTCCTATCCTCCGTCAAAGAAGATTAAAATTGATTTTATATCTAAAATAATTAGCGTTTTTGATTTTAATTGGGGGAAAGTATTGCATTATTCCTTTTTCAATCTATAATAAAAGACAGATTTATATTTTATGCAAATTAACGAAGTTATTTCCCCATTCAAAAATTAGAAAAGTGTTTCCTTAGCACTTGCTTGTTTTTTAATATAGGGTATAAAAAGGTAAACCTTTCCAGATTTTGAAAATGGGGAAAATTTCTTTTCCATTACTATTAGTATTGTTTAATTTGTCAGCCAGATGGCTGATTTTTTTGTGAGCATCTTCCAATATATTTTTTATCTAAAAATGTTTGCTTTTTTGGACAATTAGTTTGACAGCAGTGTCCGAAGCAGCATCTCCGTAAGAGAATTCTTTGACATAAAAAGTTCATAATAGAAAGGGGTTCGTATCAGCTTGAAGGTAATGGAAAACCAGTTGGCGGTGACAAACGTCCCATTCTCCGTGCGCTTTATGCGGGCGTGGAGGAGAGATAAGCTTCTTTGGCTCTTAATTACGCCCGGACTGCTTTTTGTGCTCGTTTTTGCTTATTTTCCCATGTACGGTTTGGTCATCGCATTTCAAAATTTTTCTCCTTATAAAGGAATTGGAGGCAGTACATGGGTCGGATTTGCGCATTTTCAGGATTTTTTTCAGAGCAGCGATTTCTGGCGCTTGATTAAAAATACTGTTTTAATCAGCCTGTATACTCTGATATTTGGATTCCCCATTCCCATTTTGCTTGCCATTGTACTGAATGAAATCAATACAAAATGGTTTAAACGGGTCGTTCAAACCGTTAGCTATCTTCCATACTTTATTTCAGTAGTGGTTGTCTGCGGTATGATTAAAGACTTTTTAAATCCTTCAACAGGTGTAATTAACCATTTTATTGAGCTTTTGGGAGGAGAGCCGATTTATTTTCTGACTCGGCCGGAATATTTCAAGCCGATCTATGTTATATCGCAAATCTGGCAAACGATGGGGTGGAACTCCATTATCTATCTGGCTGCCGTTGCGGGAATCGATCAGGGACTGTATGAAGCGGCCACTATCGACGGAGCAAGTCGGATAAAGATGATCTGGCATATTACGCTTCCAAGTATTTTACCTACGGTTTCCATTATGCTGATCATGAATATGGGCTCGATCCTGAGCGTTGGCTATGAAAAAATTATTTTGCTGTACAATGATGCTACTCTTTCTTCTGCCGATGTCATCAGTACCTATGTTTACCGGCGCGGTTTGGTACAGGCGGAATACAGTTTTGGGGCAGCTGTAGGCTTGTTTCAAAATGTTATCAATTTTACATTGGTAGTAGCCGCTAACTATATTGTCCGTCACCTCACCGAGTCGAGCCTGTGGTAAAGGGGGGTATTTTGAAAATGAAAAGAGTTTCTTTCGGCGATAAAGTGTTTACAATATTCTGCTATTTTTTCTGCGTGTTATTGTTTATAGTTACCTTATATCCATTTATTTACACGGTTTCTGGATCATTCAGCGGAAATATTGCTTTAACGCGCGGTGATGTTTGGCTGTTTCCTGTCGATCCGACACTGGAAGCATACAAAGCTGTGTTTAATGACGAATCCATTTGGACTGCATACGGAAATACTATCTGGTATGTGGTGGTTGGCACGGCAATCGGTCTGGTACTGACTATTTTAACGGCTTATCCCTTGTCGCGCAGAACCTTTGCTGCCAGAAAACCAATTTCCTTAATCCTGGCTTTTACTATGTTTTTTTCAGGCGGCACCATTCCGCTTTATTTGCTGGTACAGCAACTGGGACTTTTGGATACCCGTTGGTCGATTGTACTACCTGGAGCGGTCAGTGTTTGGAATGTAATTTTAATGAGGACGTTTTTTCAGTCGCTTCCGGAAGAATTGATTGAGGCGGCTACTATTGACGGATGCAGTGAATTCCGAATTTTACTTCAGATTGTTCTGCCGCTTTCCATGTCAATTATAGCAGTAATTATCCTTTACATAGCGGTAGCACAGTGGAACGGCTTTTTTTCGGCTCTGATCTATCTGCGGGATCCAACAAAATATCCGTTGCAGCTGAAACTGCGGGAAGTTTTGATCCAATATGACACGCGGAATATGGAAAACAACCCCGGCGCTGCCTTTCTGGATCAGCAGAAACAAATTGGAATCAGTGTTCGTCATGCCACCATTATTGTGTCCATCCTTCCAATCATCTGCGTTTATCCTTTCCTGCAGAAATATTTTGTGAAGGGAGTTATGGTCGGCGCAATCAAAGGCTGATTTATGCGGCTGTCAAGCCGATAAATATATTTTAGCATGAAAGGGGAAAAATCATGAAAAGAAAAGCAAAAAATTTAATTGCTCTTGCATTGGCTCTTGGCATGGGGCTCAGTATTTTCTCAGGCTGCAATGACAATAGCAGCGAAAATGCAAACAATTCGCCCAGTCCAAGTCCCTCAAGTTCTTCATCTGCATCTCCATCGTCTTCACCTTCGTCTTCTTCTGAGGAAGGCAGTACCAAAATTGTCGATGAACCAATTACGCTGAAGGTTTTGACAACGGCTGAAGCGGGAATTACTTTGACACCGGATACAGCTGTTTTCAAAGAAATTTCCAATCGGACCAACATTAATTTTGAAATTGAAGAGCTGCCTCTGGTGGAACCCATGCAGCGGCTGAATCTGATTATGGCGTCTCAGGATCTTCCGGATTTGTTTGCCAACACCGGTGCAACAAAAGATTTCTTTGACAAATACGGATCAGAAGGTGCTCTGATCGATATCAAGGATTTGGTAAAAGAGCACGCTCCCAATATCCAAGCCGCATTTGACAATCCTCCTTTTGGCGATACTCCCGTTGCCGATCTTTATTCTGAGGGAGGAAAGCTCTATATCATACCGGTTTACTCGCATCCGCAGCCGGGAGCGGTATGGTGTATCCGTCAGGATTGGCTGGACAAAGTAGGAATGGAAGCACCGACGACAGTAGATGAATTTACAGCTGTTTTAAAGGCATTCAAAGATCAGAATGTCAATGGTTCCGGCAACGTTATTCCGCTTTCGTTCGCTTCAACGGATTATGTTCGCTATATCTTAAACTTCTTTGGTATACATAAAGATTTCTATCTGGATACGGAAACCGATACGATTAAGTA
>CALYAR010000209.1 GCA_944393585.1 uncultured Clostridia bacterium
GCTCCAGCTTTTGGTTTAAACTTTTGCGTTCTTGCTCCAGGCCGCTGATTTTCTCTTCGAGCGAATGAAGCTCCTGCCGGGCCTCATTTCGCTTTTGCTCCGCTTCGGCACGGCTTCTCTGGTCCGCCTGTATTTCCTCTTTCAGCTTCTGCAAATTGGAATTGGCATGGCCTATATTGCCCCGCTCAATTTCCGCCGCGGCCTCTGCTTCCGTACGCTGGCGCAGCCAGTCCGCGATCTGCTCCGACGCCTGTGAAATGCGCTCTTCCAAATCCGAAACGCTTGCATAGACCGCTTCCGTTTCCGCTTCTTTTGCGGCAATTTTCTGCCGGACGTCCTCCTGCTGGGCGGTAAGCTCTTCGACATGCTTTTGTGCCTCGGCAAGTTTTTCCCGGCTTTCGTCAATCAGCCGCAGAAGCAGGTTCACCTCTGCATCGCGGAGCGCGTCGCGGCAGGCAAGGTATTGCTTCGCTGTCTCCGACTGCTTTCGAAGCGGCTCCATCCTTCCCTCGATTTCACCCAGGATATCGCCGACACGCTCCAAATTATCCTCAATTAAAACCAGCTTGCGCGCGGCTTCGTCCCTGCGGTATTTGTATTTGCTGATCCCCGCCGCCGATTCAAAAATCGACCGGCGTTCCTCCGGCTTGGTGGACAGGATATCCTCAATTCTCCCCTGCCCGATTACGCTGTAGCCGCCGCGCCCCAGGCCGGTATCCATAAAAAGCTCGTTGATGTCGCGCAGGCGGCAGGCTTTTTTGTTGATGAAATACTCATTTTCCCCCGATTTGAATACCCGCCGCGTGACGGCCACTTCCGGAAAATCAATCGGGAACGTGTGGCCGGCATTGTCCAAAATTAACGTTACCTCGGCAAAATTGACCGCCTTATCGGTCTGTGTCCCGGCAAAAATCAAGTCCTCCATTTTACTGCCGCGCAGGGCGCGGACATTTGCCTCCCCCATGACATAGCGAAGCGCGTCGGATACGTTGCTCTTTCCGCTCCCATTGGGCCCTACGATCGCCGTCACACCATTGTCAAAGGAAAATTCTGTCTTTTCCGAAAATGATTTAAAGCCCTGGACAATTAGTTTTTTTAAATACAAAATTTTCCCTCCGTTTATCTGATTCTACTTACCTTTTTCACTTCCGGCGCATGGGAATCCGTCCTCCGGCAAGTCGATGTGAATGAATTCCATTTCCTGCTCTGCCGCCTCCCTGGACGGATACAGTACGACATTGTCCGCTAAAACCATAGTTTCCTGAAAGCCGCACCCTACCTCCAAAAGCTTTACAAAAGAAGCAAGGCTGTCTGCAATCCGATAGCAGCGTTTATTTTGATCAATGTAGCAAACCGGCGCATCGGAACTCGCAGCCGTGGTCTGGCCTATGGTACCGAACAGCCCTCCGCGGCTGTCTTTTGCAAAAATGTCCACCTGCGGCACCGCATAAAAGTCCGCCTGGTGCTGTTCATCGTCAAACAGGAACTGCACGTCATAACGTTCGGCAAATTCCTGATACAGCTTGTCTTTCTCCCGAACGCTCATAACGGATAGAGTGGTTCCCGCCGGCAAAACCGCTCCTTTGTCAGTAAGGATCCCAATGCAGCCGTCTTTCACTTTTTCCTCTGCCACGTCCCAATACAGTCGTTTCAACCGCTTTCCCCCGTTTCAAATTGAAATTTCCAGGATCGTCCGGCTGCTTTCATTCGGCCGGATCCCTTTCTCCCTGAGCCAACGAGCCGGTCTCTGAATTTTATTGTAACACAAATCTTTGGTTTCCTTCAATCCCTTCCCGCACTGCTTGCCCCAAAGGCACAGGGAACCTCCTTGTCCGGCCAAATCCGGACCGGTTTTCCATAATGTTCTTCCAGAGCGGCAAGATTCCGTTTCCGGTTCCCCACTGCGCGGGAGACGTCTCTGGGATTGACCCGAATTTTGATATAATCTCCGCAGTCGGTTCCGAGCCGTTTCAGCGGCTCTAAAAAAATCCGGCTTTGCACCAGCTCTCCAAAGGCCGGATGGCAGGGCCCGGCGGCTACTGCGCCGTCCATGCAGATTTCCTCCGAAGCCATCAGCCCCATCCGGATGACGGGGATCCCCTGATTCTGAAACATTTGATACAGCTCTGCACACAGCGCAACTGCTTCCTCCAGTCCCTGCGGCTGGTAACTGCCTTCCTGCCAGCGGCGGTACAGTTCTGTGTCACGCAGAACCAGCGTTGGATAGATCCGCGCGCAGGCCGGTTGCATTGCAATGAGCTTTTCCGCCGTGACCCGGTCTTTCTCTGCCGTATCCTCCGGCAGGCCCGTCATCATCTGAACGCCCAAATCAAAGCCAAAATCTTTGACAAGCCGGGCCGCCCGCAGGGAATCCTCTGCGCTATGGCCGCGTCCGGAGGCATTGAGCACAGCGTTGTCCATCGACTGGATCCCCAGCTCAATCGTGGTCACGCCGTATCGCTTTAAAAGCGCAAGCCCCTCTTCCGTGATGGCGTCTGGCCGCGTGGAAACCCGGATTCCGTCCAGCTCTCCGCTTACGCGAAACGGATAGGCCGCGGCTAAAAGCGCCTCCTGCTCTTCGATTGGAATCGCCGTAAAACTGCCGCCGAAAAAGGCCGCCTCTGCAAAACGGCCGGACTGCTTCATCGTAGACAGCGCCGTCCGGATCAGCTCTGCCGCCTCCTTCGGCGTAGGGGCATCGTGAGCTCCGGTAATCTTTTTCTGGTTGCAGAAAGCGCAGTCGTGCGGGCAGCCTTTGTGCGGTACAAAAATAGGAATATGGTAAATACGCATCTTATTTTTGCTTTTGAAGCATTTCCAACGCTTCCTTTGCCGCCATCTGCTCCGCCTCTTTTTTGCTGTGCCCGCTCCCCTTTGCCATCGGCCGGTTATCCATAAAAACGCAGACGCAAAACACCTTATCGTGATCCGGCCCTTCTTCGGAAATGGTTTCATAGGTGATTTTGCCGCTGGTACCCTTCTGGCTGAATTCCTGCAGCGCCGTCTTATAGTCTTTGTTGACCTCATGGCCGTGCCGCGTCGACTCGATCAGCGGCACGATGAGCTCCAAAAGCCATTTCGTCGCAATTTCCATGCCGCCGTCCAAAAACATGGCTCCCAGGTGCGCTTCAAACGCATCGGCTAAAATGCTGTCGCGGTCGCGGCCGCCGCTGCATTCCTCGCCGTGTCCCAGATAGAGCAGATCTCCCAGATGAATCTGTCTTGCCAATTTTGCCAACGCGCTTTCACACACAACTCCCGCGCGGATTTTTGTCAGCTCCCCTTCGGATAACTGGGGATAATTCCGGTACAAATAATTGCTCACAATTATGCTCAGTACACTGTCGCCCAGAAATTCCAGCCGTTCGTTGTTCTGCGTGTTTTTGTACTTTTTTTCGTTCCCGTAAGAACTGTGTGTCAAAGCGAGTTTGTATAAATCCTGGTCCCGAAACTGATACTCCATCGTTTCTCTCCCTTTCTGCTGTTGCGTTAAAACTTATTATTTCCCAAATGAGTCTATATGACAGACTTTTGAGTCAAACATATGGTGATAAAAAATTATGATAAAACAGCCGCGGCCTTGTATGCGCCGCGGCTGTCACAAATTTGCCGTGTTCCAAAGCACAGAGGACTGCCTCCTGCTTTGCCGCCGCCTTTGCTGTGAACAGGGCTGCACCGCCCGTTTTCAAACTGTGCTTTTTAGTCGCACTTTTTAAACACCAGCGCGGCGTTGTGCCCGCCGAAGCCGAGCGAATTCGACATAGCATAGCGGATTTCCAGGCTGCGGCCTTCATTGGGTACATAGTCCAGATCACACTCCTCATCCGGAGTCTGATAGTTGATGGTCGCCGGAATAAAGCTGTCGTAAATGGCCAGAGCACAGATCACCGCTTCCACTCCGCCGGCCGCACCCAGAAGATGGCCTGTCATGGACTTGGTCGAGCTGACCGCAACGCTCTTTGCCGCCTCGCCGAACAGGGTACGAATTGCGGCCGTTTCAAATTTGTCATTGTAAGGCGTTGAAGTGCCGTGGGCATTGATGTAGGTAATGTCCTTCGGTTCAATTCCCGCGTCGCGGATGGCAAATTCCATCGCCTTGCGTCCGCCTTCTCCCGTCGGGTCCGGCATGGTGATGTGGTACGCGTCGTCCGTCGCGCCGTAGCCTGCCAGCTCGCACAGGATCCTTGCTCCGCGCGCCTTCGCATGTTCGTACTCCTCCAGTACAACCATACCTGATCCCTCGCCCATGACAAAACCGTCCCGGTTTTTATCAAACGGGCTGGAAGCGCCCTTCGGATTGTCATTGCGCGTGGTCATCGCCTTCATGGAGCAAAAGCCCGCAAACGAAGACGGGGTAATCGGCGCTTCCGCACCGCCTGCTACCATCACGTCGCAGGTGCCGTCGCGCACAAGGCGGAAAGCCTCGCCAATGGCGTTGGTTCCCGATGCGCACGCGGATACTACGTTGTAGTTCGGCCCCTTTAAGCCGTGCTCCAGCGCGATATACGCCGCCGCCATGTTGGAAATCATCATGGTAATGTAGAACGGGCTTACCCGGCCCGGTCCCTTTGTCTCGTTGATCATAATCTGCTTTTCCGCCGTTTCAATTCCGCCGATGCCGGAACCCGTGATGACGCCGGCGCGGAACGGGTCGAGCGACTTTGTGTCAAGCCCCGAATCCTCTACCGCCATTTTTGCAGCCGCCAAGGCATACTGCGCATAGCGGTCCATATGGCGGACTTCCTTTTTTTCAATGTACAAAAGCGGGTCAAAACCCTTTACTTCCCCTCCGATGCGGCAGTCATATTTTTCCGCATCAAACCGGGTGATCGTATCAATTCCGCAGACGCCTTCGCGGATGGATTTCCAAAAATCCTGCGTATTGTTCCCAATGGGGGTGACGGCGCCTGTGCCTGTGATAACAACTCTTTTCATCGTTTCCTCCCAAAAATACCGAATTCCCGCTTTCCAAACGTCCGAAAGCCAGGCATATGTAAATCAAAATCTATCGAAACCGCAGCTGTGCCGCGAAGAAAAAATCCATTTGAATAAACCCCCGCCCGCAGTCAGCACCGCAGGCAGGGGACCCTATCACGAGTTTTCTTTGATATAGTTTACCGCATTTCCTACCGTAACGATCTTTTCTGCATCCTCATCCGGAATTTCAATATCAAATTCCTCTTCGAGTGCCATGATTAATTCTACGATATCAAGCGAATCCGCGCCCAAATCGTCTATAAAAGACGCATCCATGGTTACGTCGTCCTCCTCGACTCCGAGCTGGTCGACGATGATGCTGATTACCTTTTCTTCAATCACAAATCTCACCTCCTTTAACCCGCCTTCTCTTTATACTACATAACAAGGCCGCCGTCAATATGTATTACCTGGCCGGTTATGTACAAAGACAAATCGCTGACTAAGTACAATACGGTTTTCGCAATATCTTCAGCTTCCCCGAAGCGTCCGAGCGGAATGCTTTTAAAATAGCTTTCCTTGACCTCTTCCGAGAGCACGTCCGTCATTTTGGACTTGATAAAGCCCGGTGCAACGGCATTTACCCGGATATTGCGCGAAGCATATTCCTTTGCCACAGATTTGGTAAGGCCAATAAGCCCTGCTTTGGACGACGCATAGTTGACCTGTCCTGCGTTGCCCGTGACGCCGACGATACTCGCCATATTGACGATCGCTCCGCCCTTTTGCTTTGACATCGGACGGATGACGGCTTTGGTGGTATTAAACGCGCCTTTTAAGTTGATGTCGAGCACATCGTCCCAGTCTGCTTCGCTCATGCGCATGAGCAGCCCGTCGCGTGTGATACCAGCATTGTTTACAAGTATATCAACACTTTTGAATTTGTCAAGGGTTTCCTTAACCATTTTCTCCGCGTCCGCATAGCTCCGGACATCACCCAGGCAAACCAGCGTTTTGGCGCCCATTTGTTCCAATTCCTTCTGCGCATCCAGCGCGTCCTGCGAGCCGGGAATGTCGTTTATGACAATGTTGGCTCCGCACTGGGCCAGCATACGCGCAACGGCGCGTCCAATGCCGCGGCCCGCTCCGGTTACAATGGCAGTTTTGCCCTTCAGACTGATTTCCATACCTTCACACTCCCAATTTTTCTAAAGTTTGCTTTAAGCTTTCCACGTCGCTGACATGACAGCTTACCTTTTCCTTGTCAATGCGCTTCATAAAGCCGGACAATGCTGTTCCCGGCCCCACTTCAACAAACGTATCCGCACCGGCGGCAATCATGCGGCGCACGCCGTCCTCCCAGCGCACGCTGGAGGAAACCTGCCGTGCCAGAAGCGGCCGGATCTCTGCCGCAGATGGTACAAAATCCGCCGTCACGTTGGTTACGACCGGAATTTTCATCTCGGAGAATGCTACAGTCTCCAAATCCGCCGCCAGCTTTTCACCCGCTCCGCGGAGCAGGCTGCAATGGAACGGGCCGCTTACAACCAGTTCCACAGCGCGCTTGGCGCCGGCCTGTTTGGCCAGTTCGCAGGCCTTGACTACTGCGTCGTGTTCACCGGAAATGGAAACCTGTCCCGGGCAGTTATAGTTGGCGGCTTCGCAGACGCCGAACTCCGACGCCTTTTGGCAGACTTCTTCCACCTGTTCGTTGGTCAGGCCGATGATTGCCGCCATCGCCCCGCGCGGCGCAGGGCAGGCTTCTTCCATATAGCGGCCCCGGCGGCGCACCAGCCGCACAGCGTCCGCGAAGGAAACCGATCCGGCGCACACATGCGCCGAATATTCGCCCAGGCTCAGTCCCGCGCAGAGATCGGCCTGTACGCCCGCTTCCTCCAGCACGCGCAATGCCGCGATACTCATCGTCAAAATCGCCGGCTGCGTATTTTCCGTGATCTTGAGCGTTGCCTCGTCGCTTTCCCAGACGAGCTTTTTCATATCCATCCCAAGCGCGTCGCCGGCTTCTTCAAATACCTGCATTGCGCTGGGAAACTGCTCGGCAAGGTCGCGCCCCATTCCAATCTGCTGTGCGCCCTGGCCTGCAAAAATAAATGCCGTTTTCCCCATGTTATCCTCCTTCGTTATTCATATATCTTTAACGAATCCACAACTTTTCCAAAATCCCCTACCAGTTCGTCTATGATTTCCTGGCAGCTTTGGATCTTCGTCACCATAGCGGCGCTCTGGCCCGCCATCAGCGAACCGTTGTCCGCGTCTCCGTCTACCACTGCGCGGCGCAGGCCGCCGATTCCCAGCTTCTCAAATTCCTCGCGCGAAATTCCCTCTGCTTCGGCGTCGAGCATCCGTTTTGACAGCTTGTTTTTAAGGCAGCGCACCGGATGGCCGGTCGAACGTCCCGTCACGATTGCGTCACGGTCTTTTGCATGGATCACGGCCATTTTGTAGTTTTCGTGCGCTTCGCACTCGTTCGAGCAGATAAAGCGCGTACCGACCTGTATGCCCTTGGCCCCCAGCGCAAACGCAGCAGCAGCGCCCCGGGAATCCGCAATCCCTCCGGCCGCCACAACCGGGATTTGAACCGCGTCCGCCACCTGCGGCACCAGCACCATAGTGGTCAGCTCGCCGATGTGCCCGCCGGCTTCCCCGCCTTCCGCTATGATCGCATCGGCGCCGTTTTTCTCCGCCTTTTTAGCGATTGCCACGCTCGGTACTACATGCAAGACCTTTACGCCTGCCGCTTTCAGCTTATCAATGTACGATTTCGGCGCGCTTCCGGCGCCGAAAATGAGAACGGCTACCTTTTCCTCGCATACCAGATCCACAATTTCCTCGACATACGGCGACAGCAGCATGACATTCACGCCGAACGGCTTGTCGGTCAGCTGTTTGGCCGCCGCGATCTGTTCCCGTACGGCATCCTTCGGCGCATTGCCTGCCGCAATAATGCCGAGCCCGCCGGCATTGGACACCGCCGCCGCAAGCTTTGCAGTCGAAACCCAGGCCATTCCGCCCTGTATGATCGGGTACTGGATTCCTAACAAATTACACAATTCTGATTTCATTCGTATTCCCCTTCCTTTTTACCACTTCAGAATGGTACAGCCCCAAGTCAGGCCGCCGCCGAAACCAACTAATACAATCGTATCGCCGCGCTTCACCCGGCCCTCATCTATGGCTTCCTTTAAGGCCACGCCGATCGACGCAGCCGACATATTCCCATATTTCGGCAAATTAACAAAAACTTTATCCGGATTGATTTTAATCCGCTTGACCGCCCCGTCAATAATACGGGTGTTCGCCTGATGCGGAATGAGCAGGTCAATGTCATCGACCGTCATACCTACGTCGGCGAGCGTTTCTTTTACAGCCTCCGCCATGATGCGGACGGCAAATTTAAAGACTTCGCTTCCGTCCATCCAAAGGCTGTGCAAATCCTTGGACACGCGCTTGGCCTTTTCTTCCTCGTCCATCCGCAGGAAAGGCAGTGTCAAATTGTGTCCGAGCGATCCCACCGCGCCGATTTTTGCCGCCACAATCCGGCTGTCATCGTCCGGATCCTCATTCCGGCTGACAACAACGGCTCCGGCTCCGTCTCCAAACAGAATGCAGGTTTTGCGGTCCTTGTAGTCCGTCACCTTGGAAAGCGCGTCTGCGCCGACGACCAGGATGTGACGGTACTTTCCGTTTTCAATGAACTGCTGGGCCATCGTAAGCCCGCCAACCAATCCCGTGCAGGCCTGGTTGATGTCATAGGCGGCCGCCCGGTCGGCGCCCAGCTTTGCCTGTACGATGCACGAAACCGCAGGCGTAAGGAAATCCGGCGTTACCGTTGCCACAATAATCAAATCCAGATCCATCGGCGAGAGGCCCGCGTCCTCCAAAGCCTCACGGGAGGCCCGGTAAGCCAGGTCGCTGGTATAAGTATCCGCCTTTGCGATCCTTCTTTCCCGGATCCCCGTCCGTTCCACGATCCATTCGTCGTTCGTTTCCACCATTTTCTCCAAATCGGAGTTGGTCAAGACATCTTCCCCCAGCGCATGGCCTACTCCAATGATTTTTGCTTTAATCTGCATTGGTATTCTCCTTCAGTGATTGTTTCATTTCCTCCGCGATTTTTTCCGTCACCTTTGCCTCGGCAAATTTGTTTGCCTGCTTGATGGCATAAAACATCGCCTTTGCGTTCGAGGAGCCGTGCGCCTTGATCACCGGGTACCTGGTTCCCAGAAGCAGCGCCCCTCCGTATTCGGTATAGTCCATCTTCTTTTTAAAGTCCACAAGCCCTTTTTTTACCGTCAGCGCGCCGAGCTTGGTCACCGGCGTGCGATAAAAAATATTCTTGAGATTCCCCATAAACATCTGCGCCAGCCCCTCGGTCAGCTTCAAAATGACATTCCCGACAAACCCGTCGCAGACAATGACGTCGGCTTTGCCCATAGGAATTTCGCGCGCTTCGATGTTGCCGGTAAAATGAATCGGCGCCGCCTTGAGCATCGGCGTTACCGCCTTGGTAAGCTCATTGCCCTTTTTCTCTTCTTCGCCCACGTTCACCAGCGCCACGCGCGGTTCCATAATTCCCATGACTTCCGACATATAGATGCTTCCCATAATAGCAAACTGCAGTAAATGCGAGGGCTTGCAGTCAACGTTCGCTCCGGCGTCGACCAAAAGCCACGGGCCTTTGTCCGACGGAAGCGCCGGAGCCAGAGCCGGACGCTCCACTCCCTTAATCCGGCCGACCAAAAGCGTACCCGCGCCCAGAAGGGCCCCCGTTGATCCGGCGCTTACAAAAGCGTCCGCCTGATCGTTTTTGAGCATATTGGCCGCAACGACCATCGACGAATTCTTTTTTTCGCGGATGGCTTTGAGCGGCGGTTCATTATTGGAAATCACTTCTGTAGTATGTATGACAAACAGCTTGGACCGGTCAAACTCTTTTCCTTCGAGCTGTTTGATGATCGACGGTTCGTCGCCGACTAAAATCACTTCAACCGGAAGTTCCTGAACAGCGCGGACTGCACCCTCTACCTGGGCCGCAGGCGCGTGGTCTCCGCCCATGGCATCGACAACAATTCTCATAACCAGATCCCTCCTCTACAATTCCAGGGCTTTTAAAATAAACTTGCTCCGGAAGACTTCTTTGGATTGAAACTTAATTTTAACCCAGACAATATATTCATCGTTTTTGATTCGGATTACCTCCGACTTTGCCACCAGCCGGCTTCCGACTTTTACCGGTTCTTTATATTTGATGTTGGCTACGTTCACCAACGCGGCCTTCTTTTCAATGACCTGAATGGCAAGCTTTTCCGCGTAGGAATAAATTTCACAGCCGCGGACAATCTCACTGCCTTCAAAGGCCATTGCGGCCTCGGTCTCAAAGGTAAAGATCCCGCCGGTCAGCGGAGTGTAGTCCAGGGTTTCGACTCCGCGCGCGCTGTCCCCTTGCTTCTTATACTTCTGAAAGGCGACGTCCTTTACCCGCTCGCGGTACTCCAATATTCCCAGCGCGCTCCGGTCGGCGCGAATGGTAGCCACGCTCACACGGAACAGCTCCGACAGATCCTCATCCGTCAAAAAGGGATCTTTTTTGATCTGTTTTTCCAATGCCTTCCGCCGCTCTTCGCGGATGGATAAGCTGCCCATTTTCCCGCCTCCTTGTGACCTGGTATTAATACCTTGTAATATTATCAGGTAGTATTATACTGGATGTTGCATCATAATGCAATAGTTTCGACAAAAGTTTCTGAATTTTTTACCATAAATTTCTATTTTCAGAGCTGCACCCCGCAGAACACGCGGTCTTGGCAAGGTTCGCAGTTCTAGCGATACACGCGGTCTTGGACGTAAATGCAGTGAAAAACTGCACAGTGAAGCAATGAAACATAGAGCAAAATCAGAGTAAAGAGGAGTAAGCAGAAAAAGGAAGGCAAATTCGGCTCTCCCTTTTTCTGCCCGGATCTTCGCTGAAACTTGACCAAAAGTCAAGTTTCTTTTTTTTCCTCTTCCATTTGAATCAAATCGTGAATGGAGCAGTCCAGTACCGTACAAAAGCGTTC
>CALYAR010000210.1 GCA_944393585.1 uncultured Clostridia bacterium
AGATTTGTTTGTCTTTTTCATTTTGTACAACAAAGAACAACGATCGAATGGGTTATTTGTAATATATCACGGTTCTTTTTGTGTTATTTGCACGATATTTGTTCCATGAATGCTGTCTATAAAAGTATAGGATATAAGAAGAACGCTGTGTGCTTTTGTGACAAATCAGACATTTTTGTGACAATTCAGCTTTGCATAAAAAAAGCAGCTTCAAATCCAAACAAAGATTTAAAACTGCCTTGCTTTTATAATTCTTTTATAACGTTTTACATCACAGCGATATTCTCAGCCGAAACCACCCATCCCGAGCCTGATAGTCCCATACAGCACCATATTTCCTGCAAAATGCCATGATTGACCGCGTACCCGTTCCGTGCCCTTCTTCTTTTGATACTGGCAAACCCTCGCTGTCAAACAGAATTTCTCCTTCATATGGGTTTTCTACCTGCAGCATCAGGCCGGGCTGTTCGATACATTTGCATATGATTTTCCGCTGTTCAATCCGCAGTGCGCTACAGGCTTTAACCGCATTTTCCAGGGCGTTTGCAAACACCATCGACAGTTCGGACGCATTTACCGGCAGCTCATCCGGTATATCCAGTTCTGCCTTTATTTCAATCTTTTCACGCGCCGCGCGGGTAAAGTAAGCAGAAAACACCGCATTTAAAACGGAATTTTGGCACCAGCGCACCGCGGCTGTCTCGTCCAGCTGTTTCTGCGCTGTACCGATAAACTGCTGGATGGCCTTCCGGTCTCCCTGCTGTACCAGTGCAGACAGCGTCGTCCATTGGTGGCGCATGTCGTGACGCTGAATCCGCATGGCTTCCTCCGCTTCCTGATTGGCATTCAGCTGACGTTCCAATGCCGATATCTGAACGCTCATTAAATCACGGCTGTTTTTTAATTCATATTCCTGCAATACCTGAATAAAAAACAAATACATCAGGAAATAGGCGCAAGTACAAATCGCTGTCACAGCACAAATGATTCCCGCTGCAGCTACAGAACTGATCGGCAGTAAATTGCTTAGCAAAAAAAGTATAATCAAAAAGGTAAGGCCGGGAATCAGGCATAGCACACTCCAGCCACGGTCCAGAATCTGCAGCATACGCTGATAATAGGGCCGAATATGCAGCACAACCAGAGAAAGTATCAAATATAAAATCACCCTCAGCACAAGACGAATCCAGACATGATCCAGCAACGCTTGTGCCAAAATACCAACGGAATCTCCGATACACCCAATCCAGAGACAGGTACAAACATTAAAAACGACGCGCAGTCCTTTGTAGCGCGAACACCATTGTGTAATCAACAAAGTGGGAAGAGTCATAGTTAATACAGCAATCCGGACAAAAACATCTCCGCCAAAGATTACCCGAAGATAGGCATTAAATACCGTAATTAAAACCATAGGCACGGCCCACCGCACTCTCCAAATGCGTACAGGTTCCCGAAACTCCGCCAGCAGCATGACATAAAATCCAAGGAACCCATGTGTGAGTACTGTCAAAGCATCTATCAATTCATTGTATTCCATCCACCATTTTCCTTCTCTTCAATACTTTTAAATCAATCTTTTACAAATGAAATGGATGAGCATCTCACAAATTGGAATCCAATCCCTGCAAATTTCCAATCATTTGTCTTATAATGAAAACTGCAATACTATCTTAAGCTGCAGTGACAGATAGTTAAACGGCCTTCCCGCTATCATCCGAAATTTGCACGATCTTCCATCCATCCGTACTTATATTTATATTTTAACTGTTCAGGTATAAAAATACGAAATAAATTATATCACAAACTTCCAATCCATTCAATTATTTCACTGCTGCAATCAATTCAAATCGGACTGCTCCTATTAAGTCCCTTTTCTGTGTAAATGTTATAATTGTGATACATCATAAATATGATTATTCCAGTTTATATGCCATTGTGTAGGATAAAATTTCAGATCATTTCATCAAAACACATTTGTTGATGGCCTTTTTACAATTTACAGTTACTCATCTTTTAGAAAAGGAGCAAAACTAACGAAGAAAAATTCTTCTAAATCTATTAATCTATCTGCAAAGGAAGTTCTCTTCGTTATGAAAAAAGAGAGCTGATTCGATCAGCTCTCTTTTTCATATTGCAAAACAATATTGTTTCAGGGTACCCGCCGGCAATCGAAGATTGCCGCAGCGGGTCGAGTTCTTATTCCGCTTTTGCAATTACTTCTTTGCCATTATAGCTTCCACATGCCTGGCAAACACGATGCGGCATTTTATATTCACCGCACTTGGGACACTTCACCATCCCTGGAATCGCTAACTTCCAATTCGCTCTTCTTTTATCACGTCTTGCTTTTGATATTTTATGTTTTGGTACTGCCATTTATAACACCTCCTCAATCTTCAGGCAAATTAATCTTCTTTTTTCCATTCGGACAAAATTGCAAATCTTGAATCCATTTTCTCGTCGGAACAGTTGCACGCTCCTTCGTTCAAATCCTTTCCGCAATTCGGGCATAGGCCTTTGCATTCGGGAGAACATAAATATTTACTGGAAGCGTTCAGCAAAAAATTCTTCAGAACAATATCGTCCAAATCAATTTCATGCCCCTCATATAAATACGCTTCTTCTTCCCCAATTTCTGCACCGGCACGCACAAGCCGCTCTTCGACCGGAAACTCGCAGGCAACACGAATTTCCTTCAAACAACGGTCGCAAAAGGTTCGAAACTCCCCCTTTGCTTTCGCCTTTAACTCCAGCTCAGAACCAAAATTTAAAATTTTGCCGCTGACTTCAAACGGAGTTTCAAACTGATATTCCTGTCCGAAATAAGTTTGGCCAGAAAGCGCTACCTCACACGAAATCGGCAGACTGCCGCCTTCGTTTTTCTGAATCAGTGTTAAATCAATTAACATGGCGCACCTTCCAATCTACCAAGGTTAATGCCAGCTTAGGCATTTCTTATCGTCCATTTGAATCAAATGAACATTAAAACAAACTCAAGTAGATATTATATTATAAAATCCAGAGCCTGTCAATCCCCTACTTGGCCGCTTCTACCAGTTTCTGTGTATCCAAAGCGATCATGAGCTCTTCATTCGTTGGAATTACGAAAGTCCGTACCCGGGCACCTTCCTTCGTAATATCGAGTTCACCGCTCTTTTGGTTCTCTTCTTTATCAATCTCGATTCCCATGAAATCAAGACCATCCGTCAAAAGCTCCCGCATATAGGGATTATGCTCTCCTACGCCGGCAGTAAATACAATTGCATCCACACCGTTCATCGCGCACGCATAAAAACCGATGTATTTTTTAACGCTGTAATAGAACATCTCGAGCGCAAGCTTGGCCTGTGCATTTCCTTCCGCAACTGCTTTGTCCAAATCCCGGAAGTCACTGCTGATCTCGGAAATTCCCAGCACACCCGATTTTTTATTCATAACCGTGTCCATTTCATCTGGAGTTAAGTTTTCTTTTTTCATCAGATAAGTGACAATTGCCGGGTCAATCGTTCCACAGCGAGTCCCCATCGGAAGCCCTGCCAGCGGCGTAAAGCCCATTGAAGTATCGATCGATTTCCCATGGTCTACGGCTGTAATGGAAGAGCCGTTTCCCAAATGAATTGTAATGATTCTTAAATCTTCCAACGGCTTGCCCATCAGCTCTGCAGCACGCATGGACACATATTTATGGCTGGTCCCATGGAATCCATACTTACGAATTTTGTATTTTCTATAGTATTCATAGGGAAGCGCATACATATACGCTTTTTTCGGCATTGTCTGATGAAATGCAGTATCAAAAACTGCAACCTGCGGCACACCGGGCATCATCTTTTCACAAGCCAGAATGCCGGCCAAGTTAGCAGGATTGTGAAGCGGACCAAGCTCAGAGCAAACGTCAATCGCTTTTTTTACCTCATCGTTGATAATCACGGACTGGGAAAAATATTCGCCGCCATGAAGCACCCGATGACCTACCGCATCAATCTCATCCATACTTTTTATCACACCGTATTGGGAATCCGTCAGTGCTTCAAAGACCATTTTAATCGCATCATTGTGATCCTTCATGAACTCCTGCTTGGTATAAACGCCCATTTCGCTCTTCTGTTCAACCTTGGATCCATCAATTCCGATTCGTTCACACTGTCCCTTAGCAATAACACTCCTGCTGTCCATATCCAACAACTGATATTTCAGCGATGAGCTTCCCCCATTGATAACCATTATTTTCATACTTTGCTTCACTCCTGTAGTTTTTTCCCTAATTAATCGTACATTTGAGCCTGAACAGCAGTAATTGCTACTACACCGGCAATATCGTCCGGGCTGCATCCGCGGGAAAGATCATTCACAGGACGAGCAATTCCCTGCGTAATTGGGCCATACGCTTCTGCCTTTGCCAGCCGCTGAACCAGCTTGTATCCAGAATTTCCGCAATCCAAATTGGGGAAAACCAAAACGTTGGCATGACCTGCTACTTTAGACCCCGGTGCCTTTAACTGGCCAACTTCCGGTACGATAGCAGCATCTACCTGCATTTCACCATCCAAAGCCAAATCAGGACGTTTTTCTTTTGCAAGTTTGGTAGCCAGCTGCATTTTATCAACTAATTCACTTTTCGCACTGCCATATGTGGAATAAGAAATCATTGCAACGATCGGTTCCGAACCAATGAAATCCTGGAACGATTTAGCAGAAGAAATTGCAATTTCCGATACTGCATCAGCATCCGGATTTTCGTTCAGTCCGCAATCTGCGAATACAAAAGCACCGTGATCGCCGAATTCACAATTTGGAACATTCATAATAAAGAAAGCAGAAACAAGCTTTGTGCCCGGAGCAGTTTTCAAAATCTGAAGCGCCGGACGTAGAACATTCGAGGTAGCCGTAATAGCACCGGCAACCATACCATCTGCCAGCTTATCCTTCACCATCATAACGCCAAAATAGTAAGGACTCTTCACTGTTTCCAAAGCCTTTTCCGGGGTCATTCCCTTGGCCTTGCGCATTTCATAAAATTCATCAGCAAATACACTCAGTTTATCAGAGGTTTCCGGATCAATAATGGTAGCTCCGGAAATGTCCAGTCCTTTTGCCAAGTCCGCAATTTTATCCTGATTGCCGAGCAGAACCAGATTCGCAGTTCCTTCTTTTAAAATTTTATCCGCTGCCTGAACAGTACGGATTTCCTCTCCCTCCGCCAAAACGATCGTCTTTTTATTCGCTTTTGCGCGTTCTTTTATTTTTCCTATAAAGTCCATACAAATACTGCCTCCATCCGTTTTTATGCCTTTTTCAGGCTTTTTACACACACAGGCTATTATAAAACAATTTTTCCGCATTTTCAATAGCGTTTCCTCATTTTTTATGGTATTATTACAATATATTCGGGTAATGAATTCGGTTAATTCCCAATATTAAATGAAGTTTAAATGGAACATACGGCATTGGAGGTTTTTTCTTGAAAATATGTGGAGTCATTGCAGAATTCAATCCACTGCACCATGCGCATGCAAAGGTATTGGCTGAGGCAAGAAAAATTGGGCCGGACGGCGTAGTTGTCATACTAAGCGGAAATTTTGTACAAAGAGGCCGTCCTGCTATTATGAATAAATGGTATCGTACCAAATCCGCGCTTTTATGCGGAGCAGACCTTGTCATTGAACTGCCCGCTGTATTTTCCCTGGCACCGGCACAGCGTTTTGCTTTGGGAGGAGCCACTTTGCTTCACTCTCTGGGAACCGTGACGGATATTCTTTTTGGAGCGGAAACCGATGATCTTTCCGCTTTTTCCGCGATTGCAGAAATTTTAGAAAACGAACCCCATGATTTTTCCGAGCAACTCAAATTGCTGTTAAAAGGCGGGACTAATTTTCCCGCTGCCCGCGAACGCGCTCTTCAGGAAATCCTTTCTTCCTCCCCTTTGCCGCTCTCAGAACCAAACAATATCTTAGGAATCGAATACCTGCGCGCTTTACACCGGCTTTCTTCCGATATTGAGCCGCACATTCTCAAACGCTTCGGCCCAGGGCATCACGATCCGAACATAATCGAAAATACAGCCTCTGCTACTGCCATACGTTCGCTCATCGTAAAAAAAGAAGCCGTTCAAGGGCTTCTTCCCGCTCCCAGCTATGCTCTGTTAAATGATGCAATTTCTTCCGGAGAGGCGCCAGTAACGCAAGAATGTTTTCAAAATATTATTTTTGCGGCACTGCGGACCAAAAGTGCCTCTGAACTGAAAAACATTTCAGAAGTATGCGAAGGACTGGAAAACCGCATGACGGCAGCTGCCAATCAAACAGCCTCAATCGAAGAATTGATTCGTTCTATCAAATGCAAACGGTATACCAGAACAAAAATCGAACGGATTTTATGGAAGGCACTTTTGGGTATTACGCATAGCTTTGATACTTGCGTCCCAGAATACATTCGTGTTTTGGGAATGAACCGCACAGGCATGCATATCCTTTCCGAAGCCAAAAACAAAGCCCGCCTCCCTATCATAACAAAACCGTCCGTCCTGCGCGGCAACGGACTATTTGAATTAGAAGTCCGAGCTTCTGGAATCTATTCGCTTGCTTATTCGAATCAAAATAGATATAAAAATGAATTTCAAACCTCTCCCATTATTGTCGAGGATGAATGTTACGGTTTATGATAAAAAAATTGAAATTTTAGTTTCTTCCCTTTCACGGCCGAAACAGAGCGTTCTTTGCCTGAGATCCTCTGAGAAATAAGGGCGGGCATACGGCTGTACGCGTAATTTCATTTCCTTTTCACTCTCCGCTGCACAGAAACAGCAAATCGCCGCGGCAAATTGCTTTATTATGAGTGCAAAACGGCTCAATTTTTCCAAAGCGACCATCACATAACCCGCTCCAAACCATCAGCAAAAACGATAATCCTTTTAATAAAACGGAGAACAGAAAAAAGCCAGAGCTTATCTCAGCTCTGGCCTGTGTTGCTCTTTTACCATTTTTCCGCTGCAAGAACGGCACAAAAAGGTCTGGTCTAAAGACATTCCTCTACGAAGTGAACCGGATACTGGTTCCAGTATTTCCAAAAGATTCTCTCTTTGTTACCGTCTAAATTGAGCTGGTACATCCGAAACGTGACCAATTTATCCTTCGGCTGCCACTGCTCTTCATAGGAATAGCAGTATGTCATACCAATCTTCCGCATGACAGCGCCGCTTGCCGGGTTGTTCACATCATGGGTGGCCGTGATATAGGGCAGGCCGTCTTTCTTCAGCCGCTCCACAACAGCTCTCCCCGCCTCCGTGATAATCCCCTGATTCCAGAATTCTTTCCGCAGTCCATAACCGAAGTCATGGCTTTCATCCTCTGCGAGATGGACATATCCAACCGGCTCAGGATTTTCCTTAAGGCAGACCGCATAACGGTAGCCTTCAGGTTTCCGGTAAAAATCCAAAAACCGTTTTTGCAGGTATTCTCTGGCTTCGGCCTGGGTTTGCAGCGGAAACATGGGTAAAAACGTATTGACCACAGGATCACTGAAAATCCGAAAGACCGCTTCTGCATCCTGCGGGGTAAACTTTCGCAGGATCAGCCGTTCGGTTTCCAGCTGCGGCGTATTTTCCATGACCGATCCCCTTCCTCTCTTCGCAAATCCTGCCGTTCCCTGCGGGGGTTCAGGCGGCAAAGGCTACTTTAAGGCCTCGTCGTAGTGCGCCCGCTCGCCGCCGATGAATTTTGGCCGCGTCCGCGCGCACACCAAATCCGCTTCGCCGATTTTCCGAACGGAAAGACGCACGGGAACCGCTACTTTTTTCAGGTGCATGCCGATAAGGGTATTGCCAATGTCCATTCCCGCCTTTGCGATATGGATTTCCTCCACAGCAACCGGATGGTCAAATCCCGCATATGCGGCGGTTGCAAAGCTGCCGCCTGCCTTAGGCTGGGGAACTACATTCACCGGCTCGATCCCATACTTTTCGGCCGCTTCCTTTTCCAAAATGATAGCCCTGTTTAAATGTTCACAGCACTGGGCCGCCAGATAAACTCCCTTTTCTTTTAAAACAGGGTAAATCCCATCAAAAATGGCCTGGGCAATTTCGGGGCTCGAATGCGTGCCGATCTTGTTTCCGCCGACTTCACTCGATGAACAGCCGACCACTAAAACGTCCCCTTTTTCAAGCTTTGTCAATTCCAACAGCTCGCAGACCGCATCATACGCCTGCTGCTGAATTGTCTCTAACATTTCTACCACCCCTGATTTGCATTAAATGCTGTAAAATAGTTCCTCAAATTTTTTTGCATAGGCCACATAGTTTTCAAACTGTTCACGGCGTTTATCCTCACGGCCGGCATCTTCGTGGTACACCACTACCATATGCGGTTCGATGGAATAGCCTCCGTCATATCCGCGTGCCTTCAGATCGCGCAGAACCCGGGGCAGATCTGCATTTCCCTCTCCGGCAAATGTAAAATGATCCGTCATTTCGCCGGTCTTTTCATTGCGAACCGGCACGCCGTCTTTGATATGCACATGGACGATCCGGTCGCGCATGGCCTCGTACATGCCCCAGGCCGTCTGCTTTTCATATGGTTGCGGCCCCATTTTATTGTCCTTATACACCTGATTTCCGGAATCGTACAGCAGTGCAAACGCTTTGGAAGGGATTGCGTCCGACAGCTGTTCCATCAGCTCATAGCTCTGGGAAAAATAGTTCATGCAGTTCTCATGGCAATACACAATTCCACTGTCCTCGCAGATTTCCACCAGCTTTTTCACCTTGTCTAAAATTGCCGCAGTGTTTTCTTTGGTAATGGGGACTCCCGCCGCCTTAAAGCTCATCCCCCGGATGTAGGAAACGCCGAGCGCCTTCATGCGCGGAACAGCGCGCCGGAGCTCCTCACAGGAACGCACAAAATCCGCCTCGACCAAGGGATTTTTCCCCCAGTTGGCTACATTGCTTCCAAACGCATTGACACGAATATCCGCGTCGGACAGTTTTTGACAAACCGTGTCAAAAGCTTCGTCCGTAATATCGGTAATATTGACGCCGTCGATGTTGCGAAGCTCGATATATTTCCAGCCCGCTTCCTTTGTCGCCTTGATCTGCACATCAATCGATGCGCCCGCCTCGTCTGCAAAACCACTGAAATACATGCAAATCCCGCCTTTCTCACCACTTGAATTTGAATTATTCCTTCTATATTTACGGCTGCTGCGCCGGTTTTACTACTATGGTGTCATTCTCTGCTTCTACGCGGATATGGCTTCCCGGGGCAATCTCGCCCTTAATGAAGCTCTGAGCCACTTCGTCTTCAATGTAGCGGGAAATGGCTCTCCGTAGCGGACGCGCCCCATATTTGATGTCGTAGCCGTGATCCAGCACGAATTCCTTTGCACTGTCGGCAAACTCGATGGTAATGCCCTTATCAGCCAGACCTTTTGTAAAGTCTTGCAGCATAAGATCCATAATCTGCTTGAGTTCCTCCCGCGTGAGAGAATCAAAAATGACAATCTCATCGATCCGGTTTAAAAACTCCGGACGGAACAGCTCCTTGAGCGCGCTTTCTACCTGCTGTGCGCGCGTATCGGATTCTTTTCCGAATCCAAGCGCCCCCATCTTATAGCTGCTGCCGGCATTCGTCGTCATAATGATAATGGTATTTTCAAAGTTGACAAGCCTGCCGTGGCTGTCGGTAATGCGTCCGTCGTCCAGAATCTGCAAAAGAATGTTAAATACATCCGCATGCGCTTTCTCAACCTCGTCCATTAAAATAACGCTGTAGGGATGGCGGCGCACCTTCTCGGTAAACTGCCCTGCCTCGTCATAGCCGACGTAGCCAGGCGGCGACCCAATGAGCTTAGACACAGAATGCTTTTCCATATATTCCGACATATCCAGCCGGATCATCGCGTCCTCGCTGTTGAACATGACGCGGGCGATCTGCTTGACCAGCTCCGTCTTTCCCACGCCGGTCGGCCCTGCAAAGATAAAGGAAACCGGCCGCTTGACGCTGTAGATACCGGCCCGCTTGCGGCGGATGGCACGTGCAACAGCGGAAACTGCTTTCTTCTGGCCGATCATCCGCTCGGCCAGCCGCTCTTCCAGGTGCAAGAGCTTCGACGATTCCGTCTCGCTGATGGATTCCACTGGAATCCCCGTCCACATCTCAATAACGCCTGCAATGTCCTCCTTGGTGACGCTCACTTCCGCACTGCGCTGCTGCAGGTCGTTTACTTCATCCTGCAGCTTGAGTTCACGTATTTTCAGATCTGCTATCTTCTGGTAGTTGTCCACTGCACCGTCGCTCTGCTCTGCCGCAGCCTGCGCAAGCTGGTCGCGCTCTGCCGTCACCAGTGCGAGCTCCTCCCGCTTTTCAATCAGGCCGGAGAGCACCGGATCTTTTAAATTGACCTTCGAGCATGCCTCGTCAATGACGTCAATCGCTTTGTCCGGCAGGAACCGGTCGGAAATATAGCGCTCCGACAGCGTCGCCGCACTGACGATCACATCGTCCGGAATCCGGACATGGTGGTATATTTCATAATAGCTCTTAATTCCGCGCAGAATATCGATCGTTTCCTCTACCGTCGGCTCGTCCACCATAACGGGCTGGAAACGCCGCTCCAATGCGCTGTCCTTTTCAATGTTCTTGCGGTATTCGTCCAGCGTCGTTGCACCGATGATCTGAAGCTCACCCTTGGCCAGCGACGGCTTTAAGATATTGGCGGCGTTCATCGCACCTTCTGCATTGCCGGCACCGACAATGTTGTGAAGTTCGTCGATTACCAGAATGATATTTCCCAAATCCTTGACTTCTTCAATTACCTTTTTGAGCCTTGACTCGAACTGGCCGCGGAACTGCGTCCCGGCCACCAGGGCGGCAAAATCCAACAGGTATACTTCATAGCCCAAAAGCTTCTGCGGAACCTTCTTTTCTACGATTTTGCAGGCAATGCCTTCCGCAATGACTGTTTTTCCGACGCCGGGCTCGCCCAAAAGAACCGGGTTGTTCTTTGTCCGCCGGTTAAGGATCTGGGTCACGCGCTCAATCTCGCGTTCCCGCCCGATTACGGGGTCAACCTTGCCTTCTTTGGCCTTTTGGGTTAAATTGGTGCCGTAAGTGTCCAGCGTCTTTTTCTTCTTGTCTTTTTTGCGGTCGTTTTTGTCGGTCTTATCGTCCTGTTTCACTCCGTTTTCCGGCGCAGGGCCGCTCTGCCCTTTCTCACCGAACACTTTGTTTAAAAAGTCGAACGGATTGAGGGCAGAAATTGACTTTTCCTCATCCTCCGGCCCGTCACCGTCCTCCTGGTTTTCACTCATTTCTTCCATCATCTGTTCCATTTCGTTGGTCATATTTTCGACATCTTCTTCCGACATCCCCATTTGCTTCGCCAGGCCATTGAGCGGATTAATGCCGAGCTCTTTGGCACATGGCAGGCAAAGACCTTCCTGTTTATTGGGGTCGCCGTCCAGGCCGCTCACAAACACGACTGCCATTCTTTTTTTGCATCTTGAGCACATCATCATTTTATCATCACCTCTGCCGTACAAAACGTTATGCGTTTTGTGCCATTTTGTATTAAGCAAATCCCCTGACGTATCGGTCAGGGGATTCTCGTATCCAACAATACACCTATATTATATTATCTCATATCCGCAGGTTTTAGTCAACCTTCTTCTCCTCGTCTACCACCAGCTCTTTGAGCGAGGCGGCCAGCCCTGCCAAACCCTGGATTTCTGATGGGATAATAATCTTAGTTGCTTTGCCGTCCGCCGCTTTTTCAAACGCTTCCAACGCTTTGATTGCCACAACCGGCTGTGTCGGCGCTGCTTCGTTTAACATTTTCACGCCCTCGGCAATCGCGGAACGCACCTTCAAAATGGCCTCCGCTTCACCTTCTGCGCGCTTGATCTGAGACTCGCGGTCTGCTTCTGCTCTCAAAATCGCGGACTGTTTTTCTCCCTCTGCCACCAGAATCGCGGACCGTTTTTCACCTTCTGCTTTCAAAATAGCTTCACGGCGTTCGCGTTCTGCTTTCATCTGACGTTCCATTGCATCCTGAATTTCGCGCGGCGGAACAATATTCTTCAGCTCGACACGGTTGATTTTGATTCCCCATGGGTCCGTCGCCTCGTCCAGAATGATGCGCATTTTAGAGTTAACCGTGTCGCGCGAGGTCAATGTTTCGTCCAATTCCAGATCACCGACAATGTTGCGCAGTGTCGTCGCCGTCAAATTTTCAATCGCGCTGATCGGATAATCCACGCCATAGGTAAAGAGCTTCGGATCAGTTACCTGATAATAGACGACTGTATCGATCTGCATGGTAACGTTATCTTTGGTAATCACCGACTGCGGCTTAAAATCGGCGACGCATTCTTTTAAAACTACCTTATTTGCAATCTTTTCGATAAATGGGATTTTAATGTGCAGTCCCACTCCCCAGGACTGATGATAAGCGCCTAACCGTTCTACCACAAACGCATGTGCCTGCGGCACAATTTTAATATTGGCAATTACGATAATTAAAATCAGCACAATTAACCCCAACAATAGATACCACATTTTTTATACCCCTTTCTTATTTGGATACGACTAATTTTACTCCCTGAATCTGCTTGACGGTTACTTTTTCCCCCACTGCAATTTCAGTTTCATCCTCTGATTTCGCGCTCCAGACCTGGCCGAACACCTTTACCAGCCCGCTTCCGTTCAAAGGATCAATCTCCTGCGTTACCACCGCCTCCGCACCAATGACGCGGTCGGCGTTGGTTGGAATTTTTTTGGCATCCAGCTTTCGCTTGACCAGCGGTTTTGTAAAAATCAGCAGGATCGCCGACACGAAAACAAAGGCCGTAACCTGAATCCAAACCGGTACGGAAAACAGCGAAAGAAGAAATGCAGCCACTGCCCCCAGGGCAAACCAGATGGTAACCAGATTGTACGTCATCATTTCCGTGATCGCCAAAACTGCGGCTGCCCCCAGCCAGATAAAGGTATCGATCATAGACATCCGCTCCCTTACTGAAAACTTAGGTTTATGAAACCTTATGCAAAAACGGAATATTTTACGCGTGTTCTGCCGCTTTTGCCGCAAGAATGTTCATTTTTTCTTTCCTGCAGTTCCTATTATACACGATCCCATTTCGCCTTACAATATGATAATCAAAAATTTAACAATTTAGAAATTATTTTTCATAAACTTTCAATATTTTCCCGCATTTGTGAAAACAAGTCCTATCGTATTGGTAAACTTTCCAAACAGAAGCATACGGGAAAAATCAGTATTTCTGATTTGCCGGATGCAATTTGTTTCACAGACCTTTTTGGGAAGAAAGACCTGCAAGGGTCGATTATTCATCACGGGGCCAATCCGTTTATCCGCAGACAGAAAATGAGAGGCCATCCAATTTGATTTGACCTCTCAGCAAACTGTATTATTTTCGTTCTATTATGCGGTAAACCATTCCTTCGTAGGATTTCAGTCCGAAAAGTGTCTGCCCGTCGTATTTTTTATCTTTTAAAATTGCCTCCATTTCATATCAGTAAACGATCAACCCGTTTACTATTCATTTATCAATATGGATTCTTCTCCACTAATAATGGACGCCGCTACCTTTACTACTTCTTCTAATTCCATTTGCTCAGCAAGAATCTG
This sequence comes from uncultured Clostridia bacterium, assembly GCA_944393585.1. GTDB lineage: Bacteria > Bacillota > Clostridia > CALYAR01 > CALYAR01 > CALYAR01. Next base: position 13,645 of record CALYAR010000210.1, read on the forward strand.
ATATTGAATGTCCTCAAATTCAAATTCGGCAACATACATATCAAAATATCCAGAAGGTTCATGTGTTTCGGGATCATACGGGCCATAGGGTGCTCGGCGGTATCCGAATGTAACCGGCGTTCCTCCGATATCAGATACTTTTACCTCATCTTCTGGAAGCAAATAGACACAGTCATTCATCAGTCCAATTTTGGATGCGGTAAGAACAAAGCCCTTGAGAGCAGAAACCTCCTCGGTCAATTTGGGGCTGCCGTCCTCATAATAATCATGGTAAAAATTCAGCCATACGGTATCCAGCGCAACACTGCCGTCCTTGCCAATAATGACGGACGCAGATCCGTTTTGGGGAGAGGCGGTAAGTCCGTCCGGGATATAGGCTGGGACTAAATCCTTTCCATAATAGCCCAGGATATCTTCTTCGTCCCAAACAACGCTATCGTAAAGCGCAGGATCGTACCATTTACGCGCCGCATCCACAAAACCTGAAATCTCGTTTACCGCAATATCCTCCATGGAAAGGATGACAGCAGCAGGGCTTTCTGTCCCCTGCGGCCGGCCGCTGTTTTCAAATGCACTGCTGGCGGGAGGCGTATCGCCGGGCTGCCTATCAAGATTTGTAAGCCCCGTTGCGGCGCCTGCAATCACCGCTGTGAGACAGGCCGCCGCTGCAGCCCATTTCACCCACAGCGTTTTTTTGCTTTTTGAAGCCGTTCGAGCTTCTTTCACATAGTTTTCATTAATTCCGCCAAAGACTTCGCAAAATTCTTCCTTTCTCACAGTTCAAAACCCCTTTCGCAAAGATAGTCGTGTAATTTCTTCCGCAGGCGGTTGAGTATCACCGAGATGTGATTCTCTGTCTTTCCAAAGCGGAGGGCAATGTCGGATATGCTGTCGAAATACCAATACCGGCAAATAAAAATGCTTCTTTTGCCGGATGGGAGTCTGCCCAGAAAGCCATTCATGGCACGCACCAGCTCCCTGCGGTCTACCACCTGTTCGACACGCTCCGTATCCGATACTATCTCCGCCAATTCATCCAAAACAACCATTGTTTCTCCGCCGCCGCGTTTTTGTGCAGTATTGTGCTGATACCGGTTGAAAGAGAGGTTCCTTGTAATTTTTCCCAAAAATGTGGAGAGGACGGCCGGCCTGTGCGGAGGCATAGCGTTCCAGGCGTGCAGGTAGGTATCATTCACACATTCTTCTGTATCTTCGCTGTTGCCCAATATATTCCGGGCAATCGGGGCGCAGTAATTCCCGTACTTTTCCGACGTTGCGGGAATTGCCTGCTCATTGCGATCCCAGTATAGCTGAACGATCCTACTGTCCTCCAACTCCATTCCTCCCTTTCGATTATATACACAGCATCCGCATCAAAATCTTACACACATTTTAGATTTTTTTGCAAAAGTATCAATCGTTCCGAACGCTCTCCTTTTTAAATGAGAGCCGCAGCCTATATTTTCTCCTTCCCGTACAAAACAGCAGAATATTTGTTTTTGGTATAACAAAGGAGCGTTTCCTATATGCAAACGCTCCTCTCTTCTTCAGCAGGTTATCACACCATACAAAATTTCTATTTAGACTTATCCGGAAAAGGACTTCAGCATTTTCGCCGGATTAATATACCTGGACTGCCCCGGAGAGCTCCTCCACCGACTGAAAATTGTTCTTTTCCATATAAGCGGCAATGCCGTTTTTGACCGTGACGGGCAGTGCAGGCTCCCGGAACATGCCGCACCCGACGGAAACCATCTTCGCACCGGCAAGCAGAAATTCCACTGCATCCTCCCAGCTTGCAATGCCGCCCATTCCAATGACCGGAATCCGAACCGCATTGGCAGCCTGCCAGACCATCCGTACCGCAACCGGTTTCACGGCCGGCCCCGACAGGCCGCCGACATTCCTCTTTAAAATGGGGCGGCGGGTTTTGATGTCGATTGCCATGCCCAAAAGCGTGTTAATCAGCGACAGCGCGTCTGCTCCGCCCTGCTCTGCCGCCAGCGCCACTTCGGTAATATCCGTCACATTGGGCGAAAGCTTGACAATCAGCGGCTTTTTTGCAGCCGCGCGGACGCGGGAGGTAATCTCGAACACCATGTCCGGATTGGAGCCAAACGCAGCGCCGCCATGCGCAACATTCGGGCAGGAAATGTTCATTTCCAGCATATCTACGCTGCTTTCCGACAAAATCGACGCCATTTCGCAGTATTCCTCGATGGTGTTCCCCGCCATATTGGCAATGATCTTTGCGCGGGTCACTTCCTTTAACTGCGGAAGCTCCGACTTTAAAAACATTTTGACGCCCGGATTCTGAAGTCCCACGCTGTTTAAGATTCCGGCCGGCGTTTCGGCAATGCGCGGCGGCGGATTCCCTTCGCGCGGCTCCAGCGTTAAGCCTTTCACGCAAATGGCCCCCAGCTCGTTTAAGTCAAAATATTCTCCATATTCGCGTCCGAACCCAAACGTTCCCGACGCGGTCATAACCGGGTTTTCAAATTCAACCCCTGCCAGCTTTACTTTCAAATTAATCATGGAGCGTCACCTCGTCTGCCCAGAAAACCGGGCCGTTCAAACAAACTCTCTGGTATTTCCAGGTACCGGGAAACACCGTCTCGCAGGAACAGGTCAAGCAGGCGCCGATTCCGCACCCCATTCTCTGCTCTAAGGAAACCTGCGCCTTAACCTTATACTCCTCAGCCAGCCGCTTCACGATTCTAAGCATCGGCATCGGACCGCAGGCATAGATGATGTCGCCTTCTCCTGCTTTCAGCCGCTCCTCCAGCGGCGCAGTGGCAAATCCCTTGTTCCCGTTGCTTCCGTCGTCGGTCATAACCGTAAGTTCTTTGGAAACTGCACGAAATTCCTCTTCCATCACAACGCGGCTCTGGTCGCGGAAGCCAAAAAACACTTCGGCGCTTCCCTGATACTGCTTTGCCAAGGCATACAAGGGAAAAATTCCGATCCCGCCGCCCACGATCAGGGGCCGGCGGTACCGTTCGCGGCTGATTTCAAATCCGCGTCCCAGCGGCGCCAGCACATCCACTTCGTCGCCTACCTGACAGCGGGACAGGCTGTAGGTGCCTTTGCCGCGCACCTCAAACACGATCCGCAGGCAATCGTCCTTTGCGTCGCAGATACTGATCGGGCGGCGCAGAAAAATGTTTTCAAACGACGGGCACATGATATGCACAAACTGTCCCGGTACGGCTTCCCGCGCGGCTTCCGGCGCATAGAGCTCCATGTCGAACAGCCCCGGCACCCGTTCGGTTTTTTTTACTATTTTACAGAGTTTCGATTCTTTCAAGCCAATGGCTCCTTCCCGGCGGAATCGAACCGCCTTTTCCTATGTAGTATTCTCGTCTATCCGCGGTTCAATACGCTAAGGATTTCATCACGCATGCGGATGGCTTCCCGCCGCGCCGCACGGGCAAAATCCTCCGGCGCGCACTGCTCCTTTTTCCAGGCGCACATGATCCCGCGCGAGGAGTTGATAATCGCACCGAGCCCGTTTTCGTCAAATGCGCCGGCAATGTCTGCCGCGCCGGCTCCCTGCGCTCCGTATCCCGGAACCAGGAAAAACGTATGCGGACAGCGCTTTCGCAGGGCCTGGAGCTGTGCCGGATAGGTTGCGCCGGCAACGGCGCCCACGTTGGAATACCCATATTCTCCTATGCTGCTTCTTCCCCATTGGGAGACCATATCCGCCATTTTTTCATACACGCACATTCCCTCTTCCAGCGGCAGATCCTGCAGTTCTCCAGACGATGGGTTTGATGTCTTTACCAGGACAAAAATGCTCTTCTCCGCTTCCTCGCAGTACTGCTGAAAGGGCTTAATCCCGTCCGTCCCCAGGTAGGGATTGACCGTGACGGATTCCACGCCATAACCGTTTTTGCCAAAATATCCTTTGGCATAGGCCGCCGCTGTGGAACCAATGTCGTTGCGTTTCACATCCAGAATGACATAGAGCCCTTTTCGCTGGGCATACTCAATGGTGCGCGCCAAAAGCTTCGCCCCCTGATAGCCCAGCGCTTCATAGTAGGCCGACTGCGGCTTGACCGCAGGAACAATATCGCAAAGCGCGTCGATCAGGCCGGTATTAAATTCATAAATGGCCTCTACTACTGCCTTGACGTCATGGCCGAATACTTTGCGCTGCTTCTCTAAAATATAGTCCGGAATGTAGTCTGCCACCGGGTCCAGTCCCGCCACGGTCGGGTTGTTCTTCGCTTTGATCTTTGAAATCAGTATATCCATTGACATCTTATCGCCCTCCTACAGCAGAATTCCCTGGCTCACGACGATCTCGCCATTGACAATCGTATAGCAGAGTTTTCCCTTTAAACGGAAGCCGTCGTATGGGGAATTTTTGGATTTTGATTTAAATTCGCCGGTATGGACGGTAAATTCCTCGTCAATATCGAAAATGGCAACATCCGCTTTGGCATTTTCCGAAAGGGATCCTTTTCCCAATCCCAGAATGGACGCCGGATTCACGGTCATCTTGCGGATCATTTCGCGCAGCGGCATAATCCCGCTGTCCACCAGATAGGTATAGGCGAGCGGAAACGCGGTTTCAAAACCCACAATCCCATTGGCCGCCATGGGAAACTCACAGTTTTTCTCATCGATGTGGTGCGGCGCATGGTCGGTCGCAATCGCGTCGATCGTACCGTCGCGCAGCCCTTCCCGCACGGCTTCCACGTCCGCTTCTTCCCGGAGCGGCGGGTTCATTTTTGCATTGGTATTGTAGCCTTCCACGGCCCGTTCCGTTAAGGTGAAATAATGAGGGCAGGTCTCGCAGGTTACTTTCACGCCGCGCCGTTTGGCGTCGCGGATCAGCTGGACGCCGCCTTTGGTGCTCACATGGGCAATGTGTATGCCCACGTTCAGCGTTTCTGCAAGCACAATTTCCCGTGCGATGACGACCTCTTCCGCCGCGCGCGTAATGCCTTTGAGTCCCAGATAGGTTGACATGAATCCTTCGTTCATGCAGCCGCCTTCCACCAGATCCATATCCTCACAGTGGGAAATCACGGTCGTGTCAAACATGGCCGCGTATTCCATCGCATGGCGCATGAGAGCCGGATTTTTCACGGTCTTTCCGTCATCGGAAATGGCGACGACGCCGGCAAATTTCATCTCCCCGATTTCGGCCAGTTCCTGGCCCTCCTGCCCTTTCGTAATTGCTCCGATGGGATAAACATGCACGCGGCCGACTTCCCTGGCCCGTTCTATAATATAGGTTACAACTGCGGCATTATCGATCACCGGCTTTGTATTGGGCATGCAGGCAATCGAGGTAAATCCTCCCATCGCCGCGCTTGCCGTCCCGGTTTCGATGGTCTCTTTGTATTCAAACCCCGGTTCGCGCAGGTGGCAGTGCATGTCCACCAGGCCGGGGACCACAATTTTGCCGGACGCGTCGATGACTTCCAGCTCAACGCCCTCCAATTCGTAGTCTATGTCGCTGCCGACTTCGGAGATAACCCCTTTGTCGATGAAAATATCCGTCACTTTATCGAGATTATTTTTAGGGTCGATAACCCTTCCGCCTTTAATTAAGATCCGCATCCTGCAAATTCCTCCCCGTCAAAATATTTAAAACGGCCATCCGTACTGCCACGCCGTTCGTCACCTGCTCATTGATGCAGGACTGTTCTCCGTCGATGACACTGCTGGTGTATTCCACGCCCCGGTTGACCGGGCCGGGATGCAGTACCAGCGCGTCCGGCTTTGCAAACCGCAGCCTGCGGTCGTCCACGCCGAAAAACCGGGAATATTCCCGCATGGACGGGAACAACCCGCTCTTTTGCCGCTCCAGCTGGAGCCGGAGCCCGATGATGACGTCCGCGTCGATCATCGCTTCCTGGACACTGTTAAACACGCTCACGCCCAATTTTTCAATATCCGGCGGCATTAACGTAACCGGACCGCCGACACTCACCTGAGCGCCCATGGTTTTCAGTCCGTAAATATTGCTCCGCGCAACTCTGCTATGAGCAATATCGCCCAAAATTGCCACCTTTAAACCATCGATATGGCCTTTTTTCTCCTGGATGGTAAACATGTCCAGAAGCGCCTGCGTCGGATGTTCGTTCATCCCATCGCCGGCATTGACGATCGCCGCTTTTGCATGCTTTGCGGCCAAAGCAGGCGCTCCGCCCATCGGATGGCGGATGACAATGACGTCCGCCGCCATAGCGTCGATGGTTTTGACTGTGTCAATCAGTGTCTCGCCCTTCTGTACGCTCGAGGAAGATGCGCTGATGTTCCCTACTGCCGCTCCCAAATATTTTCCTGCCATTTCGAAGGAAAGCCGTGTGCGGGTGCTGTTTTCGTAAAACAGCGTCACGACAGATTTTCCCTGCAGGTGCGGCGCTTTTTTATTTTGATGGAGCAGATTGTACTTCATCCGTGCAGCGCCTTTTAAAATCGCTTCGATCTCTGCCGCGCTGACTCCTTTTAAACCCAACAAATCCCGTTTCATTCTGGTCAATTCCTCCTTATTCCTGTGCAATGATCACGCGGTCACAGCCGTCATTTTCCACTGTTTCAACCCGGACAATCTCACTTTTGGCAGTCGGCAGGCTTTTTCCCACATAATCCGCCCGGAAGGGAAGCTCGCGGTGCCCGCGGTCGACCAAAACCGCCAGCTGAACCATCGCCGGCCGGCCGCGGTGCGTCAAAGCATCCAAAGCCGCACGGACAGTCCGGCCCGTGTAAAGGACATCGTCCACTAAAATAATTTTCTTCCCTGTGATGTTAAAATCGATGCGGGTTTCATCCTTATATTCTTCCGTTTGCTCAATGTCGTCCCGATACGGCGTGATGTCCAATTCTCCGAAGGGCACCAGAACGCCTTCATTGTGCTCGATTGCATGGCGAATCCGTTTTCCCAATGTCACGCCGCGGCGGCGCACGCCAATGATGCACAAATCCTCGGTTCCCTTGTGGCGCTCTGCAATTTCATAGGCAATCCGCTTCAGGGTGCGGCCCATAGCTTCCGCGTCCATGATTAGTTTTTTCTTCGAATAAGTTTTCATAGCTCCTCCTCATTCTGACAGCACATGCCCTTGCATCGGAAGTTCATTTTTCTGCTTTCAGGCCTGTCTGGATAAATCCAGATTCATCCAGACGCAAAAAAATCCTTCTGCCGTTCCGGCAGAAGGATAAAAAGCCTGCAAATCAGTAAAATGGTATGTAAAATCCATTTACAAGCCTTTCTGGTCACTCTGTACCGAAATTAAAGGCAACTGTCGATTTTCCTCGTTTTTTAACAGGTCTTATTATATAGCATTCCTGCGCTTCTGTCTATAGATTTTACAAAATCTCTTTTTATTTTCTCTAAAAACCGCTTATTTCTTTTTTGAAAGTCTTCGGGCCGGTTTTGGCGCCGGCTTTCCATGATCCATAGAATGGTAAAAGCCTTCTCCGCGGATCTCACCCGCTTCGCCCACAATTACAAACGCATCGGGATCTGTACCATAGATAATTCCATACACATGGTGAACCTCCTGCCGCTGTACCGCGCAGAGCAGAACCGTTCCATCTTTTTTGGAATAACCGCCTCTGGACTGCAATTCCGTAATCCCGCGTTCCACCTCGTTTAGGATCCGCTCCGAAATCTCATCATTCCTGGGAGAGATAATAAACAGCATTTTTCCATTGCTGCCGTTGAAGCCGTACAGGACGGCGTCAATTACTTTGGAACAAAGGAAAATCACAATGATGGAATACATGGCGCTTTCAAAGCTCCGAAACAGCACGGCCGAAATGGCAACAACTACCAAATCAAAGCACATCATCAGCCGCCCCATGGACAGATGCGGCAGACGCCGGACCATCAGTGTTGCTATCAGGTCTGTTCCTCCCGTCGTTGCACCGCGCAGAAAGACCAGCGAAAGCCCGAAACCCATTAAAATCCCGCCGAATACAATCACGAGGAGCATATCTCCATGATAGGCCGGAATCCAGCCGGCCGTCAAGTCGATGGCGACAGAGGTCATCAGCATGCCGATTGTGGTTTTGATCAGAAATTTCGCTCCGATCTCGACAAAAGCCCAGATAAAGAAGGGAATATTTAACACAATCACGCACAAGCCGATCGGGATTTTCCCGCCGGATATGAAGTTAACCGCAGTCCCCAGACCGGTCATGCCGCCGGGCGCAATTTGGCTCGGGCTGGTAAACATATTAACGGAAACTGCAAAAATCAGGCTGCCAGCAATAAAAAAGAGAATATCGACTAAAAATGTCTTTGTTTTTTTCATTTTGAACATCATCCCTTTTTATATGTTGTCCAGCATTGGCTAATTTAATTCACCTCTGCTCTTTGCTTTCAGGTATGCGTCAATAAAGCCATCCAAATCGCCGTCCATGACAGCCTGGATGTTGCCGGTTTCATACTGCGTCCTGTGGTCTTTGACCATGCTGTATGGATGGAATACATAAGAACGGATCTGGCTTCCCCAGGCAATCTCCATCTGTACGCCTTTGATGTCTTCGATCTTATCCTTATGCTGCTGCTCTGCAATTTCCAGAAGCTTGGATTTGAGCATTTTCATTGCCATTTCCCGGTTCTGATGCTGAGACCGCTCATTTTGACAGGCAACCACAATTCCCGTCGGAATGTGCGTAATCCGGACGGCAGAACTGGTCTTGTTGACTTTCTGCCCGCCTGCCCCGCTGGAGCGGTAGGTGTCAACCCGCAGATCGTCGGGATTGATTTCCACATCGATGTCCTCTGAGATTTCCGGCATGACTTCGACCGAAGCAAAGGACGTGTGCCGGCGTCCGGATGCATCAAATGGGGAAATACGCACCAGCCGATGCACGCCCTTTTCGCACTTGGCATATCCATACGCATTAAAGCCGGAAATCAAAATGGTTACGCTTTTTAGTCCCGCTTCTTCCCCATCCAGAAAATCGATGGTTTCCACATCAAAGCCCTTCTTTGCGCCCCACATCTGGTACATGCGGTAGAGCATGGAACACCAGTCCATTGCCTCTGTTCCGCCCGCGCCCGCGTGGATGGTTACAATGGCGTTGTTCGCATCGTAAGGCCCGGAAAGCAGCGTCTCAAGCATGACCTCATCCAAACGCTTTTGAAATGCTTTAAAATCCTCTAAAATTTCGTCTACCATGCTCTCGTCGTTTTCTTCGTTGGCAAGCTCGATCATGGTAAGGAGGTCTTCCCAGTTTCCATGCAGAGAATCGTAACGCGCTACAACTGATTTAAGCTGCTTGATCTCTTTGAGCACCTTCTGCGATTCTTCCATGTTATCCCAGAATCCGTTTTCCGCCGTTTTTTCCTCTAAAGATTTTATTTTTTCGCTTTTATGAGCGACGTCAAAGTGAATCCCTCAATTCATTGATTTTCTTTTCCAAGGCTACCAGCTCCAGCCGGCAGTCTTCTAACTGTAACAGCAATCAAATCACTTCCTTTTTCCAATTTAATACGATTATATCCTAAAAGTCCTGCAAAAGCAAGGGCGGGTCAAACCCGCCCTATCTGCTGTCCTATTCGTCCTTGCCGCAGCACTTTTTGTATTTCAGCCCGCTACCGCAGGGGCAGGGATCGTTGCGCCCGACTTTGCGTTCCTTGTGAACCGGCTGCTTCTGGACTGTATTGTCTGAGCTGGTTGCAACGGGTTTTGCCACCTGCTCCCGCTCCAGGCTCTGCTGTACCAGCCGCGCCCGGAAAACATACTTCACCGTGTCGTTGCGGATGTTTTCGATCATGGCGTCAAACATATCCGCACCCTCGATTTTGTACTCAGTTACCGGATCCTTCTGGCCATATGCGCGCAAGCCGATTCCCTGCTTTAACTGCTCCATGTCGTCCAAGTGATCCATCCACTTCTGATCCACGACTTTGAGCAGGACTACGCGCTCCAACTCACGCATGTTATCGCCGAATTCTTCCTCACGGCCGTGATAAAGCTTCATTGCCAGGTTTAAGATACGTTCTTTGTAGCTGTCCTGGTCGATGGTTTCCAAATCTTCTTTGGAAAGCGCCAGAGCAGTCTCATCCAGGCCGAAAATATCGCGCATTTGATCGCTCAAGCCCTTGACGTCCCAGTTATCGGCAATATCGCCGGCACAATAGCTGTTTACATGATCGTCGACTACCCGCTTGATCATATTAATGACGACTTCGCGCATGCTTTCTCCGCGCAGCACCTGCAAACGCTGGCTGTAAATAACCTTGCGCTGTTCATTCATGACTTCGTCATACTGCAGGACATGCTTTCTGGTTTCAAAGTTGCGCGCTTCTACTTTTTTCTGTGCCGACTCAATCGCGTTTGACAGCATCTTTGCATCGATCGGTTCGTCTTCTTCCAACCCCAGCGTATTGACCAGTCCCTTTAAACGGTCGGAGCCAAACAGACGCATCAAGTCGTCTTCGAGCGATAAGAAAAACTTCGATGCGCCCGGGTCGCCCTGACGGCCGGAACGGCCGCGCAGCTGGTTATCGATCCGGCGGGATTCATGCCGCTCTGTACCGAGCACAAACAAACCGCCTGCCTCGATTACCTTTTGCTTTTCCTCTTTGAGCTGATCTTCAAACAGCTTTTCATATCCTTTGAAGACCCGGCGGGCTTCCAGAATTTCTCCGTCGGTTGTGCTGGCATAACTTGTGGCATTGGCAATCATCTCATCCTCATAGCCGTCCTTTTTCATGGCGTTTTTCGCCATGGTTTCCGGATTACCGCCGAGCAGGATGTCCGTACCGCGTCCTGCCATGTTAGTTGAGATCGTGACCGCGCCGTACCGTCCGGCCTGTGCAACAATATCCGCTTCCTTTTCATGGAATTTTGCGTTCAGGACTTCGTGCTTAATGCCTTCTTTTTTCAAAAGCTTAGACAGCTCTTCCGATTTTTCCACCGAGATGGTACCAACCAGAACCGGCTGCCCTTTTTCGTGGCATTCCTTGATCTGCCGGATAACCGCCCTGTATTTTCCCTTTTCTGTTTTGTAAACCGAATCCACCAAATCTTCACGGATGACCGGCTTATTGGTCGGAACTTCCACAACATCCAGCGAATAGATTTCGCGGAACTCCGCTTCTTCTGTTTTAGCAGTACCCGTCATACCCGACAGCTTATCGTAAAGACGGAAAAAGTTCTGGAAGGTGATAGTCGCCAAAGTCTTGCTCTCGCTCTCCACCTTGACGCCTTCCTTTGCCTCGATTGCCTGGTGCAGCCCGTCGCTGTAGCGCCGGCCGAACATCAGACGGCCCGTGTGCTCGTCGACAATGATGACCTGTCCATCCTTCACGACGTAATTGACGTCGCGCTTCATGGTTCCGTAAGCCTTAATGGCCTGGTTAATGTGGTGGGAAATCAGCATATTCTGCGGATCGGAAAGATTCTCAATCTGGAACATTTCTTCCGCCTTTTTGATTCCGTTCGCAGTCAAAGTTGCAGTGCGTGCCTTTTCATCTACAATGTAGTCCGCTTCGCTGGTTTCGCCCTCTTCCGCTTTCGTATCCGTCTCTACAATCACTTCTTTTTTCAGCCGCTGTACAAATGCGTCCACAATTTGATACAGCTGGGTGGATTTATTAGACATACCGGAAATAATCAGCGGCGTCCGCGCTTCGTCGATCAAGATGGAGTCCACCTCGTCGACAATGGCAAAATGATGCCCCCGCTGTACCATATCTTCACTGCGAATCACCATGTTGTCACGCAGGTAATCAAATCCCAGCTCATTATTTGTTCCATAGGTAATATCTGCCGCATAGGCCTTCCGGCGTTCTTCATTGGTTAAGCCATGGATGATAAGGCCGACACGCAGACCCAGAAATTCATAAATCTTGCCCATCCATTCGCTCTGGGATTTAGCCAGGTAATCGTTCACCGTAACAATATGCACGCCTTTTCCGGTCAGCGCATTGAGATAGGCCGGCAGCGTGGAAACAAGCGTCTTTCCTTCACCGGTTTTCATTTCGGCAATCCGGCCCTGATGCAGAATAATTCCGCCGAGAATCTGGACGGGATAGTGCACCTGTGAGATAACCCTTCTCGACGCTTCACGCACCGTAGCGAAAGCTTCCGGCAGCAGGCTGTCCAACGTTTCTCCCTTAGCCAGGCGCTGTTTAAATTCGTCGGTTTTTCCGCGAAGCTCCTGATCGGACAGCTTCCGGAATTCATCCTCATAGCCCAGGACCTTTTCCATTGTGGGCTTAATCCGCTTCAATTCTTTTGTGCTGTAGTTTCCAAAAAGTTTTTCAATCAATTTGCCCATATTTTTATTTTCTCCTTACGCGTCTGATTCAAAGTTTTGTAATATCGCATTGGATCAGGCAGTAAATAATTTTCTGTTTTTTATAAAGATAATCAGCATAATCACTAAATCAACGATCAAAATGACGCCGATCACCGGCAGAGCGGCAACTACAAACTGGGTATACCCCGGACTTGCCGCCATACCTCCGGCGGCAATATTTTGTGATATCAGCTGCATGTATTCTTCAAAGCCCAATAAAATATTCACACCGTAAATCGTCCAGAATCCTCCCGCCAGCAATGCAATCGGGCTGACGCAGGCGACAAGGATGATACTCATGCGCTTTCGCTTTTCCACCTGTTTGATGACATATATTCCAAAAACCAAAACGGCTGCACTTCCTATCACAAAGCTGATAATATATGACCAGAAGTTAATCTGTCCCATCGCCATATTAATCAGCGGCGGCAGCAGGATAAAAAAGCACATCATAAAAATGTACATACAAACCTTTATGCTCCGAACCCATTTGCCGTTTCCTTCAAAATCCTGACGGACACTCTCAAAGAATTCAATATGCCGGTCCAGGCGGCGGATAAACGGTTTTTCATCTTCCTCTAACCGGAAGGACAGGGAAAGCTGCCGTGCGTTTTCCAAAAGGTCTAAATAGCTTTTGCCCCCGCCCGTGGGAATTTGAAAATTGATAAACTCCGCTTCTACTTTGCGAATATGCTCAATGTAAGAACGTTTTAACGCATTGTCACGAAGGCTGTGCGTTTTTCGTATTTTATCCTCTATGCCGCGCAGAATCCGAATAAATTCTCCCGTCGGAATGGAGTCGTAGTCCAAATCATCTGGCAGTTTTTCTGTACCGCCCTTGGTTTCGTCTCCTTTCAAGGGCATGGTCGTTACCAAAAAGGGATCAGACTGTTTTTGCTCCTGTTTTTTCTTTTGTTCCAGGTAGTCGCTCTGAGCCCTGCTTTCGATTTCTTCTCTATTTAAATCTGCCATATCCTACCTCCGTTATTTGAATCTATATAAAGCTTTTTCCAAACGAGACTATTCTCACTTTTCCCATATGTCCTTCCTGCAAAATCATTTTCTGCCGCAGGAAGCCTCTAGAATAGCCAATCTATTATAACATAAAATTCAAATTAAAACAGCCCTGCGGACATATTTTCTCATTCTGTTTATAAAAAATTTACAAATCCATATTTTTTGCAATTCCTTTTTGCTCAAAAGAAGACCAAATCATGAAATGAATCATTGTATCGGATCATCGCTTTTATTTCATTATTCCCTTTGCCGCGTTCGCCATACCTTGACGCACCATGGAAAGCATGATATAATATTTAAAAATATGTACGAAACATATTGAAATGGACAAGAAGTCCTTTCTTTTAGGAAAATGCACAGACGAAAATCGGCGCAGGAAGCGCAGAATAAAGCTCGAAAGCTGGTTACAATCACGGGCTTTCTTTTTTTGCCCGAATCTTTGGATAAAGAAAGGATTTATATTTTATGAAACAACATATGCTGATCAAAAATCTCGTATTGACGGCTCTGTTTATTGCACTCGGACTTGTATTCCCTTCTCTCTTTCATGTCTTCGGCGCGGGAACGGTCTTTTTGCCCATGCATATTCCCGTCTTATTGTGCGGTTTTGTCTGCGGTCCGCTTTTTGGGGCAGTCTGCGGCTTGATCGTCCCCCTGCTCTCTTCCCTTACGACGGGGATGCCGGTTTTCTTCCCGACTGGTGTGGCGATGATGGCAGAATTGTGCACTTACGGCGCTTTGACCGGACTGTTCTACAAACGCTGGAATGTCTATTTTTCTCTGATCGGGGCCATGTTGGGCGGACGTGTTGTTTCCGGTATTGCCAATACGCTTTTGTACACCATTGCGGCTAAACCTTATGGGTTCTCTGTCTTTTTAACCAGCGCATTTGTAACGGCTCTGCCAGGAATCGTGATTCAGCTGATTGCCGTTCCAGCCGTGATCCTGATTCTTCAAAAAGCGCGGCTGATTGCCGGACCAAACCGTCTCACACCTGCCAGTCATTCTTAAAAAGCAGTATTCTTATTGATGCAACCTGTTAAAATACCAGATGGACCCGATGGGTTTTTTACAAAATATAACACAGCATGAGTATGTTATTGAAAAAAGCACGGTTTTAAAATCCAATCGTATGGAAGCTTATTGATAGAGCTAATAAAAAGAGACTCCACAACCATGGAGTCTCTTTTTATTAGCATATTTAATCCAAAGTATACGAAATACCTAATGCTTCTGCCTTTGCCTTGTCATAGGAATTGATAAATTCCGTCTGCTCCTGGGCAATAAATCCATATTCCTTTTCCCAATCCGCAATGGCTTGATCAAAGTCTTCATCGCTGAGCTTACCCATAATGTAATTAATGGTAGAGGTTGACATACTGGCTTGAGCTTCTGCTGTCTTGCGGGAAGCATTATCACTTGGTGTATAGGGAATAGATCCAGGATTCAACTTTATTTTATTGTTAAGTTCAACAATGGGTTCATATGAAGCAACCTGTTCGTCAGCAAATTCCTTATCTTCCAGCTGCGCGCATGCAATGTCATATTCACGATACTCGGGGAAGCCCCAGATTACAAGGAACTGACGCTGCCAGCGGAACACTTCCGGATCATCAATAGGAAGCATAAAGGGGCCTGGAATCGGGACACGCTCGCCATCTTTCCATTCAAAATTGACGCCTTCTTCTCCCCAAACACATAAGTCGCGCAATTCCTGAGAGGCCAGCACTTCAAAGACGTCCCATGCCCGATCGGGATTTTCACATTTTGCTGAAATGAACAGACCATGGGAAGCAATTCCTGTCGAGACCGTTCCATAAGCAACTTCCGGATAACGGACCACTTCCGGGAACTCCCTGAGTGGGGCCACAAAACGCCATACTTGGTCATTTCCTTCCGGGTAATCCGAATAGTTCGGACGCAGGAAAGTCACCTAGTCGGCTGAGTTGACTTCAGCTACAATATTTTTGGTTTTCTTAATATCTGCCCATTTTTCTGTCGTAGCAAATTCCGGATCAAGCGCGCCACTTTCATACAAATCGCGCATGACGCGGGAAGCCTCCCGATACTCCGGTGTCAAAAATTCATTCTCTAATTTCTGGTTTTCATAATCCCATGCTTTTCTATACAAAATTATACCTTAACATGATTCAAGCTATTTTATTTCTTTCAGTATAGCAGAAAGGAGTCATATCGTAAACAATTTTTGAGTATTTTATTTACCCAAAAATCAATTCCTATTTTTGTATTGTTTGCACAAAAATTAGATATAGCTAAGATCATTTTATAAAACAAGGCGCATAATTTTATTCCCTAAAATCATTTTTATAAAAAATCTGCTTTCTGTTATTCTCAACTCTGCCTGCGCTCTATTATATGAATAAGAGTAGAAGACCAGACGGGTGGTTGTACAGGATAGATAGCAGGCAGAGAATGAGGCATAATAAGATGTTCCAAGTGGCAGGTAGTCAA
>CALYAR010000211.1 GCA_944393585.1 uncultured Clostridia bacterium
CCTGCAAACCGCTTCGGAGCCTGTCTCTGATTATCAGGGCCGGGTAGAGTTCAGCAGTTCCAATCCGGGCATTGCTGAAGTGAAAACGGAAGAAAACGGGTATTATCTCGTCATCCACAACAACACATCGAGCACGGGCCCGATCACCATTACAGCCCGCTGCGAAGGCGATCCCAATTATGAAGATGCGGCATTCTCCTACCGGATGGCCATCAGCGATAAAGTGATTTCCGCTGAAGCGACCGGTTACTCCGGCGTGTACGATGGACAGCCAAAAGGCATCACCATAACCGTCCATGATCCCGGAGCAGAACACTGCGAAATCTGGTACGGTACCAAAACGGCGGGAGGCCAACCCGTTTATGATACAAAAGTACCGCCCGTCTTCACGGATAAGGGCGCATATACCATCTATTATCAGGTAACGCCAACAGAAGGTTATGAAGGCTATGCCGCATCGTTTGGTTCGGCAACCGTTACCATTACGGGAAAATCGATCCGTCATCCTTCCATATCGGTCGATCCCATTCCCGCGCAGTCTTATCAGGGCAGTGGAAATCCCATTACTCCTGAGGTCGTAGTCCGAGACAGCGAAACCGGAAAGACATTGGTCAAAGACGTGGATTACACAGTAGAATATCAGAACAATACGGAAGTCGGAACTGCCAAAGTTATCATCAAAGGGCTGGGCAATTATTTGGACTATTCAAACTCCGACGCGGTTTTGGAGACGACTTTCGAAATTGTAGCGGTTGATGCAGAATATCTGTCTGCACGCTTAACTTCCTATTTCGGATATTTCGGCGACACAGCTTCCAACAGCACTCAGGTGCAGGTTATGCACGGCAATCCGGATCAGGACGGACACTATGTAGCCGAAGGGGAAATTACCGTCACCGTAACGGATCAAGACAATGCGGATGCTACAGACATAGTAGAAACCTCCGGGCTTGCAATCACGTTCAAACAGGCGGGAATTTATCACATTCATGTGGACGTTGCAGGAACGCACACAGGCTCTTTTGATTTAAGCTATACCTTGCTGCCGCAAAACAGCTCAGAAGGCGGGCTTACCATAAGCAGCTCTGAGGAAACTGTCATTGTCTACGACGGCGCTTCCCACAGCTTCACACCCGCTGTAACCGACCCGGACGGCGCACCGCTGGAGCTGGGGAAAGACTATGAGCTTTCCTACCGCTACATCTCATTTGCAGACAGCGTTTCTGATGTACCCGACGGAACCGAATTTATTCCGGAAGTAACGGACATGACAAATGCCGGCTTATATGTCATCACGGCCAAAGGGACTGCGGACGGCAACTATGTCGGCAGCTCGGGAACCTTTGTCGTACTGATCCAGCAGCGGAACCTTTCCGATGCGGCATTTACAGTCGAAGGGACCTATACCTATCACGGCGGGGAGCAGACGCCTGCATTGGATGCCGTCACAGGATCCTATGACACGCTCACTCTGACGGGCGGAGCGGACTATAACATCCAAGGTTATGGAAACAACCAAAACGCTACGACCGAACAAAGCAAAGCGCTTGTCATCCTGTACGCGCAGGGCAATAACTTTACCGGAACAGCCAGCGCAGAATTTGACATTGAAGCAAAGGATTTGAGTCTGTGCAGTGCAAAAGTCCTGGGAGAGTATTATTTTACCGGCAAACCCATTGTGCCGGATGTTGAAGTCAAAGACGAAGAGCGGAATGTTGTGCTTTGCCTGGGAACTGACTACACGGTTTCCTGCGATGCCGTTGGCCCCGGCCAGGCAGAAGCCACTTTGACGGGAACCGGCAATTATACGGGAACGGTGACGGTTTCCTTCGCCATTTCCAGCAGCACAACCCCGCCTGCAGAAACAATGGAGATAACCGTTACTCCATCCGAATGGACATGGGGCGAGGCGGTAAATCCGCAAATCTCCGTGACCTATCATGAGACGGAAATGAATCCGGGCGATTACATCCTGACCGTTGAAAAAGACGGCGTGCCGGTAGCGACGGACGGTACAAAAGACGGCGTACTGCAGGCATTGAACAAACCCGGCACCTACACGGTCAAAGCGCAGGGAACAGGCGCTTACAGCGACTCTGCGGCAGAATGCACCGTAATGATCCGCAAAGCCAAATTGGAACTGGAGATCGAAGTCGATCCAGCCATCCAGTCCGGCAGCGGAACCGTTGTGCTGACTTTACGCCAGGAAGGCGGCAATTGGCCTGAAAACACAAAATTCACGCATTTGACGGTTATGAAGGACGGAAAGGCGGAAGATGATCTGGAACTGTCCTATGAGGAAACTACGGGCAGTTATGAGCCGGTCCGCTTCTCTGTCTCAAACGAAGATGCCGCCTATACCTTCGGCATAGATACAAGTGAAATTCCCGGATTTGACGCGGAATTGTATGAGCTTTCCGTTACCGGCGGCAAGCTTCAGGTAGTAAAATATTCCGGCTCCGGCGGAGGCGGTGGCGGTGGCGTCGTAACCGGATATACGATTCAGGCGTCCGCCGGGGAACACGGCAGCATCAGCCCGGATGGCCGTGTGCGTGTTTCCTCCGGCAGCGACAAACTCTTTACCATTACTCCGGACGAGGGATATGTGGTTGACGATGTCATCGTAGACGGTGAAAGCATAGGCAGCGTAAGCTCCTACAACTTTGAAAACGTGAAAAAGGATCATACGATTTCCGTCACCTTCCGGGAAGCAGACAGTATTGCCGATCCGAATGAAACAGGAGTTTCCGACTGGCTCGATACGGTAAACCACAAGGCTTATCTCACCGGGCTTCCGGGAGACCTCTTTGCTCCCGACATCCATATGACCCGCGCGGAGGCGGCACAGATGTTTTATAACCTGCTTTTGAATCAGGAGGTTCCCATTACCGTTTCGTTTGACGATGTGGATCCCAATGCTTGGTATGCAAAAGCGGTTAATACGCTGGCCTCTCTGGGAATGATTGCCGGAACCGGGGAAAACAAATATGAACCGGAACGTTCCATCACCCGTGCAGAATTTACAACCATTGCAATGCGGTTTTCCAAAATGGATCTTGACGGTGAAAATATTTTCCGCGATATTTCTGAGGACGCATGGTACTACGACTATGTAGTTGGTTCTATTGAATATGGATGGATCAGCGGTTACCCAGACGGCAGCTTCCGTCCGGACAATACCATTACACGTTCGGAAGTAACCGTCATTGTAAACCGTATGCTGGGCCGCCGTGCCGATACAGGATTCATTAATCAGAATCCGGCGGATCTGAAGTGGTTTTCGGATCTCGCTGACGGCCACTGGGCATATCATGAGATTATGGAAGCAACAAACAGCCATACCTACGACCGTGAAAATGGAAAGGAAGAATGGCTCAGAATTCAACAGCCGATCGCTTCAAGTGATTGATTGTATTAAAAAACGGCAAGAGAGACATTTGTCTCTCTTGTCGCTTTTTTTTAGCGAAATTATACCATCTCTGATAGCCGGGTTTTATGAATTAGAACCAATACGGCATGAAAAGGGAGTTTATTTGCAGACTATTGAAGTATAGGCGAAAGAATGGTATAATTATAAATCAGGAAATGAAAGATTTTTCCGATAAATCGGGAATGACAGCTTAAAGCGCCTCAAATGCTCATTCATTTTTGTCCTGTAAATGATCTCCTTTTATGATAAAGAGGAAGCGTTTGGACCAGGTTAACAGCTGTGTAACCTCTTTATGCCTTGAACAATATCATAAAAGGGGTATGGATCGATTCCCATAAGAGAATGCGGAGGAAGGAACGTGCTCGAAAAACGATGGGTTTTTCTTTCGGAAAAACAGAATAATCTGGATTTGCAGATATTATCCGAGAAACTGCGAATTCCTAAAATCCTCGCCTCTGTGTTGCTGTCACGGGGGCTGGATGCCGCAGGAGCGGAACACTTTTTTTCACGAAGCAAAAGGGATATTCACAACCCCTTTTTGCTTTTGGGAATGGAGAAGGCCGTGAAAAGGATTCAATCGGCCTTGGAAAAACGGGAAAAAATCGTAGTCTACGGCGATTATGATGTGGACGGGATTACCTCGACTGCCATGCTGTGTGATTTTTTGCAATCACTAGGAGCCAATGTAGAATATTACATACCCAACCGCGCGGATGAGGGATATGGGATTAATATCATCGCTTTGTCTAAAATCCGCAAGAGCGGAGCAAATCTGCTTATTACGGTTGACTGCGGCATAACGGCAGTGGGAGAAGTAGAGTTTGCCAAAAGCATTGGACTGGATATTGTGGTCACGGATCATCATATGTGCAAGGAAAAAATACCCCGTGCAGCAGCGGTGGTAAATCCCAAACAGCCGGATTGCACTTATCCCTATAAAGAGCTGGCAGGCGTAGGTGTTTGCTTTAAGCTGGTTCTGGCGATGGCCATGCAGCTGGGGAAAAAAGCGGGAGAGTATTTTGACCGCTATGTAGACTTATGTGCAGTGGGAACCATCGCCGATGTCGTTCCATTGACGGGAGAAAACCGAATTATGGTCCACGCCGGTCTCAAAGCGCTGGCAAAGACAAGCCGGCCTGGGCTTGCGGCCTTATCCTCTATTGCAGGGATTGCAGAAAAGACCCCTTCCGTCACCAATGTCAGCTTCGCATTGGCGCCGCGCATCAATGCGGCAGGCCGGGTCGGCAATGTTGAGATGGGAGTACGTCTGCTTTTGGAAACAGATCCCCAAAAAGCATATGAAGCGGCACGATATCTGGATGAAGAAAACAATGAGCGCCGCATGATGGAAAAGAAGATTTTAGACGATGTGGTAGAGATGATTGAAGCAGATCCGAACTTTGAAAAACAGGAGGTTCTGCTGTTTGCCAAGGAAGGCTGGCACCACGGAGTGATTGGAATTGTGGCCTCCCGGCTGGTAGACCGTTATTATAAACCTTCCATTCTAATTTCCATTGAAAAAGGAATGGGAAAGGGGTCGGGCCGAAGCATTGACGGATTAAATTTGTTCGACGCTTTGAGCGATTCTGCAGAACTGTTAACCAAATTCGGCGGTCACGAAAAGGCGGCTGGTCTGTCTGTGGCCGAGGAACACATTCCAGAGCTTCGGAGACGGCTTTGTACTTATGTTCGCGAGCATCTCTCCCCGGCCGATGCCCAGCCGACTTTGCTGATCGATGCAGCGATTTCTCTTTCGGATGCTACGGTTCGGGCAGTAGAATATCTGGGGGGCTATTTAGAGCCTTATGGAACAGGAAATCCCAAGCCGGTTTTTGCACTGCTCGGCTGCGAGATTGTGGAGATCCGTCCGATGGGGGAGGAAGACAGACACTTGCGCCTGCGGCTGAAGAACCGGGATAAATATTTGGTTTGCGTAGGATTTGGAATGGGAGACCAAGCCGCTGCATATCAGGTGGGTTCACGTGTCGATGCGGCTTTGCATTTGGAGCTCAATGAATTTCGGGGTGAGGTTTCCGTGCAGGGAATATTATGCGATTTAAGAAAATCCGTGTCCTAAAGGAACGATCTGCGGCAGATAAGATGGGATACACGGCTGACATGCGGTTGCGTTTTTATAAGCAATCGTGTATAAAATATCGAAAAGGAGCGAGAAGAATGGATTTAAAAAATAAACTGCGCCACGTTCAGGATTTTCCCAAAGAAGGCGTTGATTTCATCGATATTACGACGATTCTGTCGGATCGGGAGGCATACAAGCAGGCGATTGATGAAATGTGTGCCAAAGTTTCAGATTTGGAATTTGACGTTATTGTAGGTTCGGAATCCCGTGGGTTTATGTTTGCGGCAACTTTGGCTTATTTGTTTGGAAAAGGCTTTGTGCCGGTGCGGAAAAAAGGGAAGCTGCCCTATGAGACGATCAGTGCCAGCTACACGCTGGAATATGGGACCGATATCCTGCAGATGCACAAAGACGCGATTCTGCCAGGGCAAAAGGTATTAATTGTAGACGATTTGCTGGCAACCGGCGGAACGGTTGCGGCCAATGCCAAGTTGGCAGAACAGCTGGGCGGGCAGGTAGTAGGAATGCTCTTTTTAATTGAGCTGACGTTTCTCGGCGGCCGGGAAAAATTAAAGGAATATGACGTTCGATCGGTCATTACGTTTGACGAATAACTTATCATTTTGGCGCAAGGGAGGGCGGAAGAGATGCAAAATGAGAAAAAGAAGGAAATGTTAGAAGATATTACGGTTCAGGACGGAAAGAAAGAGTTAAGTCCGGTTATAGAATCGGCTTTTCCGTCATCCGAAGACAAGAATAAGGATGGAGAACAAAAAAACGCTGTCTGCCGTGATGCAGAGGATGAAAAAGTTAGGCTGCTTTTAGAAAAAATCAGAGCCTATAATAAAAACTTTAACGAAGATGAGATCATCCGGGCCTATGAGTTTGCACGCCAGGCCCATAAAGGGCAGCACCGAAAATCGGGAGAACCGTACGTGAATCATCCCATTGAAGTCGCCCTGATTATTGCCGACATGCAGCTGGACACGGAATCTGTCATTGCCGGTCTGCTCCACGATACGGTCGAGGATGTGGAATGGTGTACGCTTGATACGATCAAAGAGCAGTTTGGAGACAACGTAGCTCAGCTGGTGGACGGCGTAACAAAGCTGGAGAAAATCCAGTATTCAAATAAAGAAGAACAGCAAATTGAAAATTTGCGTAAAATGTTTCTGGCAATGGCCCGTGACATTCGGGTTATTCTCATCAAGCTGGCTGACCGTCTGCATAATATGCGCACCATCGCGAGCAAGGAAGAAGAAAAGCGGAGGGAAAAAGCACGCGAAACGATTGAAGTGTATGCGCCGCTTGCGCACCGGCTCGGAATGAGCAAAATTAAATGTGAGCTGGAGGATCTCTCGCTTAAGTATTTGGATCCCATTGCCTATCAGGAAATATCGGAGAGCATTAACCAAAAGAAGCAGGAACGGGAAGCATACATTGCCAAACTGATTGATGAAATTAAGGAAAAACTGGAGCAAATGGGAATTAAATGTGCGGTATTCGGGCGCGCCAAGCATTTTTACAGTATATACCGCAAAATGTTTACACAGAATAAATCCATTGACGAAATTTACGATCTGTTTGCGGTTCGCGTTATCGTCGATACAGTGGGCGAATGCTACAGTGTCCTGGGTGCGATTCATGAATTGTATAAGCCCATTCCGCGGCGGTTTAAGGACTATATTGCCATGCCGAAGCCCAATATGTACCAGTCGCTCCACTCTACCTTGATGGGGCCGGACGGTACGCCTTTTGAAGTACAGATCCGAACCTGGGAAATGCACCGGGTTGCGGAGCAGGGAATTGCGGCCCATTGGAAATACAAGCAGGGGGTTGCTTCCACTGCCGAGATGGATCAGAAGCTTGCTTGGGTCCGGCAGCTTTTGGATATGCAGAAAGAGCTTATTGATGCAGACGATTTTATGCATACGCTGAAAATTGATCTGTTTGCAGATGAAGTGTTTGTTTTTACTCCCCGCGGCGATGTCATTAACCTGCCGAACGGAGCAAACACCATCGATTTTGCATTTGCGATCCATTCTGCTGTGGGTCAGAAAATGATGGGGGCCAAAGTCAACGGGAAGATCGTTCCCATTGATTATACTCTGAAAAACGGTGATATCGTTGAGATATTGACTTCCTCAAATGTTCACGGTCCCAGCCGCGATTGGCTCAAGATTGTAAAAACCTCGCAGGCGCGCAATAAAATCAACCAATGGTTTAAAAAAGAGCGTAGGGAGGAAAATGTAGAGCGCGGCAAAGAGCTGATTGAAAAGGAGCTCAAGCGTCACGGTTATAAGTTTGAGCAGATTTTCCGCGATGAATGGGTTGGCCCCATGCTCAAACGCTACTCGTTTAAAGAGCTCGCAGATTTGTATGCCGCAGTCGGGTATGGCGGGATCACGGCACAGAAAGTCGTAATGCGGCTGCGCGACGATTATATCAAGCATGGAAAACCGGATGATAAGGCGGCAGAACCTTCCATTAAACTGCTCGATCCGCAATATCAGCCTAAGGAAAAGAAGGAAAAATTGAGCCGTTCCGGTGTAATTGTCAATGGTATGGACGACTGTATGGTGCGGTTTGCAAAATGCTGTACGCCGGTTCCGAACGATCCGATTATTGGCTTTATTACACGCGGAAGGGGAGTGTCGGTGCATCGTGCCGATTGCCCTAACATGTCGCGGGAGGCACTGTCAGCTGAAGATCAGGAGCGCCTGATTGAGGTGAAGTGGGCTGCCGGAACGACGCACAGTTATTTTGCTGAACTGCAGATAGCGGCACAGGATTCTCCGCAGATTTTGGTCGATATTTTAAATACCCTTTCGCAGGATAAGATTGTGGTAAAGGAATTGTATGCCAAAAGCTTAAAACGCGGCGGCAGTATGATCCATGCTGTTTTTGAAGTGAATTCGAGTGAGCAGCTGGAAGGTGCAATTCGTAAAATTTTTGCCCTTCCCGGTGTTTACGATGTATCAAGAACAAATGCAAAGTAAATCAGATGAATGGACTGACAAAGGATATAGGAGGCGGTTTGAATGAAAATTGTTACATTAACAGTGGGCGGGCTTGGAACGAACTGTTATCTGGCATATGATGCGGACTGCAATGCAGTAATAGTTGATCCGGGTGATGATGCAAAGAGAATCCTGGAAGAGGCTCAAAACCGTTCTCTCAAGGTAAATTATATATTACTGACGCACGGCCATTTTGACCATATTCTTGCAGCAGATGAAGTACGCCGCCAGACGGGAGCCAAAATCGTGGCGGGGGAAAAAGAGCTTCCGCTTTTGAGTCAGGCGAGAAATAATCTTTCTGTCTTTCACAGCGGACCGATCACATTGCAATGTGACAAGACTGTGAGGGAGGGAGACCGAGTTTGCTGCGGCAGCATGGAGTTTCAGGTTTTGGAAACCCCGGGGCATACGCCGGGCGGAGTATGCTATTACAGCCGGGAAGGCGTGCTGTTTTCCGGCGATTCGCTTTTCCGTGAGAGTATTGGAAGAACGGATTTTCCAGGCGGCAGCTTTGAGGCATTGATTACTTCCGTTCGGGAGAAGCTGTTATGCCTGCCGGACGATACGAAGGTATACCCCGGCCATGAGGAAGAAACGACAATTGGACATGAAAAAATGGCCAATCCATTTATAAAATAATGAAAGCAAAGAGATCAAAATGAACATTACAGTGGAACCAGCATCCATCACATATGAAGCAACGGCGGCCTGCTACCTCTTTTTTTCAAAACAAGAAGAAGGGGACCTGGCTGTATATGCTCAAATAGAAGGAACGAAAATTAAAGGAAACTGTATCCTGGATCAGACAGGTAAGCGGTTTGAAGGCGAGTATACGTTTGAATTGGAACGCGAACTTCCTTCCTTTGAAGTCAAACGTTTTTTGTCCGCAGCCGCTGCGCGTGCGATTCGGAGGGCGGCGGCCGCACATGGGAAAGATCTTGTCCTTCCCTGGGGGCTCATGCTGGGGGTTCGGCCGGCTAAGCTTCTGCGGGAATATCACGAGCGCGGTTACTCTTATGAAGAAGCGGCACAGCGGCTTGTATTGATTTACGGCATATCGGAAGAGAAAGCGGAGCTGTTAAAAACGGTAGCGCAAAAAGAAGCCGCGCTTCTTTCTCAGACAGATGATTCGCTTGTAAGCTTATACGTCGGAATCCCATTCTGTCCCACGCGCTGTCTTTACTGTTCCTTTGTATCCAATGACATGCGTAAGAGCAAAAATTACATCGAGCCTTATTGTGAGCTTTTGGTTCGCGAAATCCATGCTATGCGCGAAGTGACAGAAGCATTGGGAAAGAAAGTGCAGACCATCTACATAGGAGGCGGTACGCCGACGTCCTTAAATGAGAATCAAATTGCAAGGATTTTGGAGGCGCTTACGGACGGACTGGATACTTCCAACCTGAAAGAATTTACGGTGGAAGCAGGGCGTGCGGATACAGTTACACGTGAAAAACTTCAGGTCATAAAGCAATTTCCCGTGAGCCGGGTGAGCATTAATCCGCAGACGTTTCATGATACAACCTTAGAACGCATTGGGCGCTGTCATAATGTAGCAGATGTCTGTCGGGCGTATGAGGCAGTTCGGGAAACGGCAGATTTTCAGATTAATATGGATTTGATCGCAGGTCTGCCGGGAGAAAGCGAGAAAATGTTTCGTGAGAGCATCGACCGCCTTTTGGAGTTGGGACCGGAAAATGCAACGGTTCATACACTTTGTTTGAAGCGCGGTTCCCGGCTGTCGCAGGGAGATGATGAAGTGGATGCGCACAATGTCAATGGGATGCTCAGTTACGCGCAAAGCAGACTGACGGAGCAGGGATATTTTCCCTATTACTTATACCGGCAGAAATATATGGTGGATAATTTGGAGAATGTGGGATATGCCCTGCCGGGGACTGAAAACCTTTATAACGTGAATATTATGGAGGAATCCCAGACCATTCTGGCCTCTGGCTGCGGTGCCTCGAGCAAACTTGTAAACCGGGAAACGGGAAAAATTGAGCGGGTATTTAATTTTAAAGATCCGATCGAATATATATCCAGATTTGATGAAATTCTGGAGCGGAAACGAAAAATTCTGGATTTGATTTAAATTTTGATAAAATGAACCGAAGTGACAGAGAAAGAAGGGCAGAGCGCCATGATTGAATTATTTGGAACTCAAATGGAATATACAAAAGAACCGGTTTATACTTTGGCTGAGAAAATGATGGAGCCGTGCAAAATACCTTTGGCCATCCGCGTTCACAACGAAGTGTTTGATCTTCGCTATGTACCGCAGGACGGCGATATCATAGAGGGATTGTATCTGGATTCGGAGGATGGCTTCCGGGCTTACCGCCAGACAATCATGTTTATTTTCATGACAGCTGCGCATGAGATTTATCCGGAGCTTAAAATTTGTCTGCGCCGGTCCATCAATAAATCTACCTATTGTGAAGTGGAAAACGGCGTTTTTCCCGAAGAAGATTTTGCGGAGAAAATCAAACAGAAAATGCAGCAAATCATCGAAGCGGATTTGCCGATTGCAAAAACAACGCTGACGCAGTCTGAGGCGGAAGAAGTTTACCGAAATATGGGAGAAGAAGAAAGCGCTGCGATTATCAGCACATATGAAAAACAGCAGATTAACCTCTACAGCATCGGCGGACGGAAGATCTATATGCGCGGACAGCTGGCCTGCCGGACAGGTGTGATCGATAAGTTCAATTTGGTGAATTTTGAGCACGGTCTTATGCTGACATATCCAAACTTTATGACCAATGGGGAGCTTCCCCAGCCGCGTGAATCCCGGCGCCTGATCCGCGTTATCGATGAATTCCGCATTTGGGGAGACATTCTCGGCATTCATACTGTGGCAGATTTGAACCGTGCAATTGCTGATGGAAAGACCAATGATCTGATTCACATGCAGGAGGGCTTTCATGAGGAGAAATTTTCCCAGATTGCACAGGAGATCAAAGTAGCATTTCCGCGCAAGCGGCTGGTTTTGATTGCAGGTCCGAGCTCTTCCGGAAAGACAACGTTTGCTCAGCGGCTTAAAATCCATCTCCGCATTAATGGTTTGTCGCCGATTACCATCTCGCTGGACGATTATTATAAGCCAAGAAGCGAGGTGCCTCTCGACGAGTTTGGAAAGCCGGATCTGGAGACGGTGGAGGCTATCGACTACAAGCTGTTTTGCAGCCATTTAAAAGAACTCATAGAAGGCAAAGAAGTGACCCTTCCGCATTACGACTTTATGCTGGGCAAACGGGTGCCGGGTAACAGACTGCAGCTTGGAGAGGGGCAGATTATCATTGTTGAAGGAATTCATGCACTCAATGAAAAACTGAGTTTTTCCATCCGTGAGAGCGATAAATATAAAATATACATTACTCCTTTGATCGATTTGCAGTTTGACGATGCCAATCCCGTATCGCCGACTGATCTGCGCCTGCTCCGCCGGATTGTGCGGGATATGCAGTTTCGGGACATGGATGCGGAAGGAACGCTAAATATGTGGGATTCCGTCCAGCGCGGGGAGCGGAATTATATATTCCCCTTCGAAGAGCAGGCGGATACGGTATTCGATTCTTCTTTTGTATATGGATTTTGCGTATTAAAGGCTTTTGCCTGGGACGAACTTGCCAAAATCGGACATGACAGTATGAAATACAGCGAGGCACAGCGGCTTTTGGATGTTTTAGCACATTTTTCTCCCATGGATTATCAAAATGTGCCCTCGTATTCACTGATGCGTGAATTTATCGGCGGAAGCTCATTTTAAAAGAGATTTTACACTCTAACCCTTGCGGCGGATAAAGAGAAATGATACAATAGGCAGAGAACATAAGAAGGGAAAAGGCTATGAACAGATCGAAAGCAAGGGAAGCTGCATTTTCGCTGATTTTTTCCATTGACATCCAGGGAGAGGATATTTTTGAACGCCTGGAAGAATTGAAAAATCAGCTGGAGCCGGCGGACCAAAACCATGTACCCTTTATTGAAGGGCTGGTAAAGGGAGTTTATCAGAATCTTGATGAACTGGATCGAACCATTTCAGAAAATCTGCGGGAAGGCTGGAGCCTTGAGAGAATTTCCAAGGTCTCACGCGCCGCGCTCCGGACCGCTGTTTACGAATTACAGAAAACGGATGTACCGAACAATGCCGTCATCAGCGAAGCACTTCAGTTGACGCAAAGATTTTCCGATGAACAGGACGGTGCATTTGTCAATGGTGTTTTGGCTTCTGTGCTGCGTAAGATGGAAGCGGCACAGTAATTTATTTGGCTGAATGATAGGAGCCGGAGGGACAGCATGCAGGATAAAATATATATGGCCACGGTAACGCAGGTCAACAGCTATATTAAGCAGATTTTTGACAAAAATATAATATTGTCCAATATTTGGATCAAAGGAGAAATTTCCAATTTCAAAGAGCATCATTCCGGGCACCTGTATTTAACATTGAAGGATGACGGCGGCGTGCTGAAAGCGGTGATGTTTAAGGGAAATGCACAAACGCTTGCCTTTGCGCCGCAGGACGGGATGAAGGTAATTGCCCGCGGACGCATCAGCGTATATGAAAAGGGCGGCGCTTATCAGCTTTATATTGAAGAAATGCAGCCCGACGGCGTAGGGGCGCTTCACATTGCTTTTGAGCAGATGAAGGCGCGTCTGGAAGCGGAAGGGCTGTTTGCATCGGAACACAAGCGCCCGATTCCGGCCTATCCTCAGAAAATCGGTGTCGTAACCGCTTCTACAGGTGCGGCGATTCGGGATATTATCCATGTGCTGGGCAGGCGCGCTCCCTATGCCCAAATTGTGCTGTATCCCGCTTTGGTGCAGGGGGAGGGAGCGGCGCAGAGCATCTGCGAGGCGATTTCATACTTCAACCAAACAGAAGGATTTGATGTGCTGATTGTCGGGCGCGGCGGCGGTTCGATCGAAGATTTGTGGGGCTTTAATGAGGAAAGTGTTGCGCGTGCTATCTACAACTCCAGTGTACCCATTATCTCAGCGGTGGGCCATGAAACGGACTTTACCATCGCAGATTTTGTGGCGGATCTTCGTGCACCGACGCCGTCGGCGGCCGCAGAGATGGCCGCTAAGCCGCTCAGTGAGATCTATGCGGCGATTGGATCGCTGGAAACCAGAAATGTTTTTCTCATAAATGCCTGCCTGAAAGCGGCGTCTTCTCAGATTGAGCGGCTTAGTGTAAGAAGTCCCGTCGACCGCATTGACAATCAGCGGATTGCGCTGGACGCTCACACACAGGAGCTGACTCATTTGACAGCGGCAAAGCTGGAAGCGGAAAAACAGCGTTTTGCAGTCAATCTGTCCCGGCTGTCCGCTCTTTCTCCCCTGGCAGTTTTGGCGCGGGGATATTCCCTGGCAATAGATTCCAGCGGCAAGGTGCTGTCATCGGTGAAGGATTTTCATGTGAATGACTCCTTTGCATTGGTGCTGTCAGACGGAAAGAAGAACTGCCAGGTTTTGGATTAAGTCATATAAAGGAACATATGGAACGTGTCATTGGTATATACTGATAGAAGGGAAAAGAGAATGCCGGAGAAAAAAAGTTTTGAAACATATATGAGTGAGCTGACGGAAACCGTTAAACAGCTCGAAAATAAAGATAATACATTGGATCAATCGCTAGAGTTGTTTGAACGGGGAATGCGTTTGGCAAAAACTTGCCGGGAAATTTTGGACAATGCACAGCAGCGGGTTGACATCCTTTTGAAAAATCCGGATGGCACTATTCGGGAGGAGAATTTTACGGCTGAGGAGAAAGAATAAAATGGAATTTACACAAAAATTTGCAGAATATAAAAAAATAGCAGATGAAAGCATTGCGAAATTCCTTCCTAGACCACAGCCGGGATTTGAGGTATTGGCGGAAGCAATGGAATATGCTCTTTTGGGAGGCGGCAAGCGAATCCGCCCTGTGCTGTTGCTGGCAGTCTGTGATATGTGCGGAGGCGATTTGAATTTAGCGGGGCCGGCCGCTGCTGCTATTGAAATGGTGCACGCCTATTCGCTGGTGCATGACGACCTTCCAGCCATGGATAACGATGACTTTCGCCGCGGACGGCCGACGGTACATAAGGTATATGGAGAGGATATAGCAATTTTGGCGGGAGATGCACTGCTGACGCGTGCCTTTGAAGTGGCCGCCGGGATTCCCAATGCAGAAATTGCGGCAAAAGCTTCGCTATGGCTGGCGCAGGGGGCCGGCTGTGAGGGTATGGTAGCAGGACAGGTGATTGATTTGCAGTCAGAGGGCAAAAGCGGAATCACCTATGAACACCTCCGTCAAATGGACTTATTCAAGACTGGTGCACTGATTCGGACTGCCGGTAAGCTCGGCGGCTTGGCGGCGGACGCTTCGGAGACGCAATTCAAATTTATCGATCAATATTGTTCGGCATTGGGACTGGCATTTCAGATCCAGGACGATATTCTGGATGTAACTGGTAGCGAAGAGTTCGGAAAGCCGATTGGAAGTGATGCCGAAAATGGAAAGGCCACTTATGTCAGCGTGTTGGGGTTGGAAAAAGCAAAGGACCTTACGCGGCAGTTAACGGATACTGCGGTGAAAGCGCTGCAGCAGCTTCCCAATGGAGAATTTCTGAAAGAATTGGCTCTCTTGCTTTTGCATAGAAAACAATAAGGGGATTAAAAAGCATGATGGAAGAATTGACGGGCTTTTTGAAAAACCCGATATTTCATGCGGGATTCTTCGCATGGATGACGGCTCAGCTCATTAAAATTTTGATTGAGCTGGTAGTGGAAAAACATCTGAATTTACGCAAAATGGTTGCATCCGGAGGTATGCCGAGTTCGCATTCTGCCTTGGTAACGGCATTGTCAACCTCTGTTGGAATGACACAAGGGTTTGATAGTCCCCTTTTTATAGTTTGCGCTGCCTTTTCTTTCATTATCATGTATGACGCTTCCGGTGTGAGAAGAGCGGCTGGGGAGCAGGCCCAGGCATTAAACAGGCTTTTGGATGAGCATGAAAAATTCAAGGATTCAGAGCAGAAAAGGCTGCGGGAGATATTGGGGCATAGCCCTCTGGAAGTGGCGGCCGGAGCTGCGTTGGGAATTGTCATTGCAATTTTAGTGACGCCATAATATTAAGCAACAGCAGGAAAAAATCCCGAATGAGTTTTTGGCAGAAACTATTGACAAGCCCTCTTACCCGTGGTATGATAAAAAACAGTTTTGAAAGATGTGCCGCTGTGGCGGAATAGGCAGACGCAAGGGACTTAAAATCCCTCGGGGGCGACTTCGTACCGGTTCAAGTCCGGTCAGCGGCACCAAATCTGAACCGTAATTTTGATACAAAATTACGGTTCTGTTTTTTGCCTGAAAACGCCGTAATATTGGTATTTTTGTAAAAAGAAAAGTTTCTGTGTAAAGGGTATCTTGCTAAAATCAGAGTATTGTCAGCCACCGCACACAAATTCCGCTCACTCCGAAACTTTTCCTCGAAAACAATGCACCGATTATTGTGTTTTTGCCATAAAAACGATAAAAATATTGACAAAGTTCAATTATATGATATAATGTTTTAAGAAATCAAATCGTTCAGGAATATCAATGGATAATTTGTCGGATATTGTCGAAAAAAGAAATTTGCAATGAAAAAAGATAGTATTTTTTGTCATAGCTTTATTTGTAAGAACGCTTATCGAAAAGATGATAACGGATATTATTAGATTAGTTCATATGGAATGCATGAAGTAGAAGAAAAAAAGAATAATTTTTTGTCCTGACTTGACACGAGTGAAGTTGTGTAGAAATATTTCAAAAATTGCGAAAAAAGGAGTAGTTTAAAATGAATGTTTTATCA
>CALYAR010000212.1 GCA_944393585.1 uncultured Clostridia bacterium
TGTGGTTGGAGCCTTTCTGTAACCATCAAGTGGTAGGAGAATGAAACCAATCCACAGTATCTCCAAACAGTATAGCATACAGACCTTGGAGAGGGTCTATAAACACTACTACTTTATAATACGAGGATGATGCGAAATGGCAACAGCACATAACAATGCAAATCCAGGCGATATTGCAAAAACAGTCTTAATGCCGGGAGATCCGCTTCGGGCCGAATTCATAGCAAACACCTATTTGGAGGACGTTAAGTGTTACAATACCGTCCGAAATATGTTGGGTTTTACAGGATATTTTAATGGCAAACAAGTTTCGGTGCAGGGAAGTGGAATGGGGATTCCTTCCATTGGAATTTATTCGTATGAACTTTATCATTTTTATGGAGTGGAACGGATTATTCGTATTGGATCAGCAGGTGCGTTGAATCCGAAGGTTCATATCCGTGATCTGGTGTTTGGAATGGGCGCCTGCACCAATTCCGGCTATGCACAGAATTTCGCACTTCCAGGTACCTTTGCTCCGATTGCTGATTTTAAGCTCCTGCAGGCCGCGGTAGAGGAAGCGGAAAAAAGAAAGGTTTCCTATCATGTTGGAAATTTGCTTTCCTCCGATTTCTTTTACGAAGAAAATCCCGCAGCGGAAAAATGGAGCCAAATGGGAGTCTTAGCAGTAGAAATGGAGTCCGCGGGCTTGTATATGAACGCTGCCCGAGCGGGGAAACAGGCGCTCTGCATTGCAACCGTGTCGGATTCTTTGGTGACCGGAGAACAAACAACAGCCCAGGAGAGACAAACTACGTTTACTCAGATGATGGAAATTGCACTCGCAATCGCGTGAGGTGATGGTTATGGTCAAGAGAGTATTTTTAATTGTATTGGACAGTCTGGGAATCGGCGGTGCTCCCGATGCGGCTAAATTTGGCGATGAAGGCAGCAATACGCTTCGGGCTATTTCCTCCGTTCCAGGTTTTCGAATTGATACGTTATCACGTCTTGGTCTATTAAAGGTAGGCGGTGAAAGCTTCCTGCCGGAAAGGCCGGACGCTTCCTACGCCCGTATGACGGAAAAATCGGCCGGAAAAGATACAACTGTTGGTCACTGGGAGATTGCAGGCCTTGTATCAGAAGCGCCGCTTCCAACCTATCCGAACGGGTTTCCAAAGGAAATCATCGAGGCCTTCGAGCAGGCAACCGGCCGAGGCGTTTTGTGCAATAAGCCTTATTCCGGCACCGAAGTCATTCGGGATTATGGGGAAGAACATATGCAGACGGGAAAATGGATCGTCTATACCTCTGCCGACAGTGTATTTCAAATAGCTGCTCATGAAAAAATTGTCCCCTTAACCGAACTGTACGAAGCATGCAAAGCGGCCCGGTCCATTTTAAAAGGGCAGCATGGAGTTGGCCGTGTGATTGCCCGCCCTTTTATTGGGGAGGCGGGAAATTTTACAAGAACGGCAAACCGGCGGGACTTTTCTCTTGCACCGCCGCATAATACAATGCTCGATTATTTAAAAAAAGCAAAATTGGATGTTATTTCTGTAGGGAAAATATACGATATATTCGCCCACCGAGGGATTACAGAAAGTTTTTTAACTCACGGGAACCAAGAGGGAATGGCAAAGACAAGCGAAATCGCCTGGCATAATTTCAATGGTCTGTGTTTTGTG
Organism: uncultured Clostridia bacterium; assembly: GCA_944393585.1. Classification (GTDB taxonomy): domain Bacteria; phylum Bacillota; class Clostridia; order CALYAR01; family CALYAR01; genus CALYAR01. The sequence continues at coordinate 1,668 of CALYAR010000212.1, forward strand.
AATTTGGTGGATTTTGATATGTTATATGGTCACCGCAACGACTGCCGGGGATATGCTAAAGCATTGATGGAATTCGATCAGTGGCTGTCAGATTTTCTTCCTCTGCTCAGAGATGACGATGTTTTAATGATTACGGCGGACCATGGATGCGATCCTTCCACTCCTTCTACCGATCATTCACGCGAACAGGTTCCGCTGTTGGTTTACGGGAAACGGATTCAGCAAGGTGTGAATCTGGGGATTCGCAAGAGCTTTGCAGATGTTGCCAAAACAATTTTGGATCTTTTCTCTGTGAAAAACCAGCTGGCAGGCACCTCTTTTGCCGACCAGATCATTCTAAAAAATAAAATGTATCAAAAAATCCGTCCCGTTGAAGTCATAGAAAAAAAGAAAGCGATGCAGATCCTGACTCCTTATGAAATTAACAGCTTCATGCAGGGCTTTATGAACGGCGAGGTAAGGGATTATCAAATGTCGGCTTTTCTGATGGCGGTGTGCCTGAAGGGAATGAGCTACGACGAAACCTTGGAATTGACTCAGTTCATGGCCGATTCCGGGGAAAAACTCGATTTATCCGGCATCAACGGTGTTTGCGTAGATAAACACAGTACCGGAGGAATCGGCGACAAAACAACTTTGATTGTTGCGCCGATCGTTGCAGCCTGTGGTCTCAAAATGGCAAAAATGTCCGGAAGAGGCCTTGGTTATACCGGAGGTACCATTGATAAGCTGTCTGCCATTCAAGGCTTCCGCTGCGATTTACAAGAGGCGGAATTTAAGCGAATTGTCAATAGTGTTGGTGCGGCAATCGTAAGCCAAACCAAAAATTTAGCGCCTGCCGATAAGAAGATGTACGCATTGCGGGACGTTACGGGAACGACAGACAGCATACCGCTGATTGCCTCCAGTATAATGAGTAAAAAGATTGCTTCCGGTTCGCATTGCATTTTACTGGATGTAAAATGGGGGAAGGGAGCATTTATGAAATCGTATCAAAACGCTGTGGCATTGGCAGAATTAATGGTTCGGATTGGAAACGACTGCGGCAGAAAAACCTGGGCGCTGATTACAGATATGAATCAGCCTTTGGGGTATGCAGTAGGCAATTCTCTGGAAGTAAAGGAAGCAGTCGACGTTTTGCACGGCAATGCCTGCGGCAGACTTCGAGAGCTTTGTCTGGAGCTTTCCGCGCATATCCTGGCTATGGGTTTCGAGATTCCAGTCAAAGAAGCAATGCAGAGAGTTACCTGCGCACTGGATTCCGGAAAGGCCTATGCGAAATTCTGTGATATGGTTGCGGCACAGGGAGGAGATCTTTTAGAACTGGAACGTCAGGCGGCGCCGTATCAGATGCGGATTTTGGCAAAACATAAGGGGTATGTCTGCGGGATAGACGCGTTAAAGATTGGAATGGCCTCGTCTATGTTAGGAGCCGGACGTGTTCATCAGGAGGATGAGATTGACCTGCTGGCCGGGGTTACCTTGTTGGTTCAGGAAGGAGATTTTGTGGAAAAAGGAAGCGGCTTGGCCTGCCTCCATTCTTCCTCGGAAGAAATGATGCAAGAAGCTGCAAAGCTGGTTGAAAGTGCATTCCATATAGGCCGAACGCAGCCGGAAACAGAGCCGGTCGTGAAGGGAAGCATCATTGAATCAACTTAAAGCCGGTACAACAGCAGAAAATAAACAGCAAAGGACAGGATCATATGAAAAGAACATTTTCTATTGATATTCCGCTGGGGGATGAACCGTATCCCCCAGCGAAAATAAAGAAATCGAAACGGGAAAAACATCTTTTATTACTGGGATATCATTGGATCAGCCTCATTTATTTGGAAATTTTATTCCGCATTTTCACGCAGCAAACATTCTGGGGAATTGGATTACTGTATATTGTCTTATTTTCGCTTCCGCCGGCCGTTTTGTTTTATTTTTTCTCCTCCCTGTTTTCTCCGAAGGGAAACCGGGTGATGGGATGTGTCCTGCTTTCTCTGGCAGCACTGTTTTATCAATCCCAACTCATATATCAAAGGATTTTTCACACCTACTATACTGCGTTTTCTGTGGGGAATGGCGGGCAGGTACTGGAATTTTGGGAACAGGTGCTCGCGGTAATCGGCAAAAATCTGTTTTTCCTGCTTCTTTTTCTTTTACCGCTTTTCCTGCTGATTCTTTGTAGGAAAAGAGTTTTTTCATTTAGAAAGTTAAATTGGAAGATTTCACTTTTGACATTGACAGCAGTTTTTCTGATCCATTATCTGACCTTGCCGGTTTTGACACTAACGGGAAAAGAAGAGTTATCACCATACGATTTATATTACCAAACGCAGTCGATGGATTATTCCGTTGAAAATCTGGGCCTTTATACTGCAATGCGTCTGGATGTGAAACGTCTGCTGTTCGGCTTTTCGCCCAAGCTGGACGAACCTGATTTATCAGCTGAAATACCGCTTCCTTCGGTCAATCCTTCTCCCGCTTCGGCAGTTTATGCAAGCCCTCAGCCGGTAGAGACTTTATCACCCAATTCGGTTTTTGAAAAGCATACCAACACGATGGAGATTGACTTTGATTCGCTCATTGCAAACGAGACCGATCCGGAACTTTTGGCAATGCACCAATATTTCAGGGCACAGGTGCCGAGTAATACAAATGAAAAGACAGGCGCGGCAAAGGGAGCAAATCTCATCCTGATTACGGCAGAGGGCTTTTCCCCTTATGCAATCGACAAAGAGTTAACGCCGACCCTTTATAAAATGGCCACCAAAGGATATCAGTTCACCAATTTTTATACGCCGAGTTGGGGAGTCAGTACTTCCGACGGCGAATATGTTGCGTGCCAGGGACTGATCCCCAAAGCGGGAGTGTGGAGCTTCAAAGCATCATCGGACAATTATCTGCCCTTTGTCATGGGAAGACAGTTTGAAAAGCTGGGTTACCAGACTTTTGCTTACCACAATCATACTTACACTTATTACGGGCGCGACCAGTCCCACCCCAATATGGGATACACCTATAAGGCAAAGGGAAACGGATTGGATATCAGGGACACGTGGCCGGAATCCGATGTGGAAATGATTGAAAAAACGACGGCGGATTATTTAAACGGCAAGCCGTTTCATGCGTATTATATGACGGTGAGCGGGCATATGGAATATAACTTTTCCGACAATTATATTGCCTATCAAAACAAAGACCTTACCGCACATTTGAATCTTTCAGAGGAATGCCGCGCGTATCTGGCATGCAATATTGAGCTCGACCGCGCTATGGAACTGCTGCTTCAGCGTCTGGAAGATGCGGGAGTTGCAGAAAATACGCTCATTGCAATCAGCCCGGATCATTACCCTTACGGCCTAACCAATGAGCAGATCAGCGAACTGGCCGGACACAAAATTGAAGAAAATTTCGAGCTGTACCGGGGAGCTTTTATCCTTTACCAAAAGGGAATGACTCCCGAGGTGATTGACAAACCGGCAAGCAGCCTTGATATTCTGCCGACAATTTCTAATTTACTGGGACTGGAATACGATTCCCGCCTGCTCATGGGGCGTGATATTTTTTCAGACAGTGATCCGCTTGTTATTTTTGAAAACCGCAGTTTCATTACCGACAAAGTGATGTACAATGCCAAAACAAAGGAAGTCATCAAATTAACTGAAGAAGAGCTGCCGGAAGATTATTTATCGAAAATGAAGAAAATCGTGAGCGATAAATTCCTATATTCTGCTAAAATATTGGAAAAAGATTACTACCGGAAAATATTCAATCCATAAAAAATCCAATTAAAATGCGCCGGAAAGCTGTCTGTTATACAGACAGCTTTTTGCATAAGGTTTTTTTAAATATAATGACAAAATGAAATATTTTTGGTATACTAATAAAATGATTCCATTCTATCAAAGGGATGGACAAAGAGAGCTTGAAACAAAGGATGGCGATGCAGTGAATGAAACAGGAAAACATCAGAAATTTTTCGATAATCGCCCATATTGACCACGGAAAATCGACGCTGGCAGACCGCCTGCTGGAACAGACCGGTGAAGTAACCAAGCGTGAAATGGAAGAACAGCTGCTGGATAATATGGAGCTGGAACGCGAGCGCGGCATTACGATCAAAGCCCGTGCCGTTCGAATTGTATATAAAGCCAAAAATGGAGAGGAATATGTCTATAACCTGATTGACACGCCGGGGCATGTTGACTTTAACTACGAAGTATCCCGCAGCCTGGCGGCGTGCGAAGGTGCCTTGCTGGTCGTGGACGCTTCCCAGGGAATTGAGGCCCAGACGCTGGCCAATACCTATCTTGCCTTAGAGCACGATCTGGAGATTCTGCCGGTCATCAATAAAATTGACCTGCCCAGCGCACAGCCGGACATGGTCAAGGAAGAAATTGAAAATGTGATCGGGCTGGATTGTTCCGAAGCCCCGCTGATATCGGCCAAAAACGGGATTAATATTGAGGATGTGCTTGAGCAGATTATCAATGTGATTCCTCCGCCTGAAGGAGATCCAAACGCTCCGCTCAAGGCTTTGATTTTTGACTCCTATTACGACAGCTACCGGGGCGTAATCGTCTACATCCGAATCAAAGAGGGGACGGTCAAAGTGGGGGATGAGATCCGCATGATGGCGACCGGCGCAGTATTTCGTGTCGTTGAATTGGGCTATCTCGGTTCGATCTCCATGAAGCCTACCAATGAGCTTTCTGCCGGAGAAGTCGGATATTTGACTGCAAGCATCAAAGATGTGCACGATACACGCGTCGGCGATACCATTACAACAACGGCAAATCCGGCATCGGAACCGCTGGAAGGCTATAAGCAGGTCAATCCTATGGTATTCTGCGGTATTTATCCGGCGGATGGTGCAAAATACGATGACCTGCGGGATGCGCTTGCAAAATTACAGCTCAATGACGCTGCTTTGCTGTTTGAACCGGAGACGTCGGTTGCTTTGGGATTCGGTTTTCGCTGCGGCTTTTTGGGGCTGCTGCACATGGAAATTATCCAGGAACGCTTAGAACGCGAGTACATGCTGGATCTGGTCACGACGGCCCCCAGCGTTGTCTATCACGTTGTCAAGCTGAATGGGGAAACCCTGCAGATTGACAATCCGACAAATTTGCCGCCTGCGGCTGAAATTGACTATATGGAGGAACCGATTGTAGATGCGGTCATCATGTCGCCGAACGACTATGTCGGCAATATTATGGAGCTTTGCCAGGATAGGCGCGGCGTTTATAAGCATATGGAATATCTGGATAAAACGCGTGTCCAGATTCACTATGAGCTTCCGCTCAATGAGATTATATACGATTTCTTCGACGCTCTGAAATCGCGGACGAAAGGATATGCTTCCTTTGATTACAGCCTGAAGGAGTATCGCAGAAGCGATTTGGTGAAACTGGATATGCTTCTAAACGGAGAGGCAGTCGACGCTTTGTCCTTTATTGTGCATAAAGACAAGGCTTATCCGCGCGGACGCAAAATGGCGGAAAAACTAAAAGAAGCAATCCCGCGCCAGTTATTTGAAATTCCCATTCAGGCTTCGGTGGGAAATAAGGTCATTGCCCGTGAAACAGTCAAAGCTCTCCGAAAAGACGTTTTGGCAAAGTGTTACGGCGGAGACATTACCCGAAAGAAGAAGCTGTTGGAAAAGCAGAAAGAAGGGAAGAAACGCATGCGCCAGATTGGAACGGTAGAAGTTCCGCAGGAGGCGTTTATGTCGGTTTTAAAGCTGGATGAATAACCAATTATTTGGAGTTTACCTCCACATTCCGTTTTGCCTTCGCAAGTGCTACTATTGTGACTTTGTATCCTATCCGGCAAAACGGAATCAGGAAGGGGAATATATCAAAGCTCTGATCTGTGAAATGAAGCAGTATCATGGAAAAAGAGTGGATACGGTCTATCTTGGCGGCGGTACGCCGTCGCTGCTTTGCGAAGAGAGCTTGGAAAAGCTTTTTTCGGCCCTGTCATCCGAATTTGATATCGCAGACGGCGCGGAGATTACCATGGAAGTCAATCCCGCAACCGTGGACCGGGACAAACTTGCTTTTTGCCGCAGGCTTGGGATAAACCGTCTGAGCATTGGCGTACAAAGCCTTTCTCAGGCGGAACTGGATCAGCTGGGGAGGCTTCATTCGCCGGAAGAAGCAGTTTCTGTCATTAAAATGGCAAAAAGTGAAGGGTTTTATAACCTCAGTGCCGACATTATATATGGAGCGGCCGGGCAGAGCAGGGAGAGCCTGCTCTATACGGTTTCCGGGCTTTGCAGTTTGAATGCGCTTACCCACATTTCCTGCTATGCACTGCGCTGTGAAGAGGGCACGGTATTTGGAACCCGTCAGAAGGCGGGAGAGCAAATCGAGGCCGACGGCGACGAATGCGCCGATCAGTACCAGCTTTTGTGTTCTGCTCTGGCACAATTTGGACTGGAACGCTATGAAATATCGAATTTTTGCAAAAAAGGCTTTTCGTCCCGCCACAACATGAAATATTGGAATTGCGACCCGTATATCGGCTTGGGTGCAGCGGCACATTCCTGCATGGATGGCAGGCGTTTTTATCACACCGCTTCACTGGAGGATTATATGGGGAATCCGGAACGGGTCGAAGTAGAAGAGACTTTAACCGACTGGGACAGGAAAGCAGAGTTTGTCATCATGGGACTGCGCCTCCAGGATGGTTTTTCGGAAAAGGAATATGAGCGGCGCTTTGGGAGCAGTTTTGCAGAGGACTTTCCCTCGCAGACAGAACGTTTTGAGAAAAACGGGCTGCTGCTGCACCGGCATGGACGGTATTCTTTAGCGGACTCGTCCATGTTTATCAGCAACAGCATTTTGTGCGAGTTTATATAACAAAAAGGCTTAAAAGATAATTTTGCATCTTTTTGAGACGAAACAGATATATGGAGCATATGGCTTGCTCCATGGTTACGCATAAGACAGAAGGAGAAACAGATTTACTATGGGATATCGGATTATTGATTGTCATGCCCACCTGTTTCCGGATAAAATTGCGGAAAAAGTGGCAAATAATTTACATGAATACTATCATTTGAGAATGGATTCCAAAGGGCATTTTTCAGAACTGCAGAAAAGTGCGGAAGACAGCCGGATTGCGGGGCTGCTTCTGCTCTCTTCTGCAACGAAGGCCTCTCAGGTGGAAGTCATTAATAACTTTGTCAGTGCTACGGTAAAAAATACGAATCGAACGATCGGATTTGGCAGCATGCACTTTGACTACCCGGAAATCCAGAAAGAAACGCATCGGATGAAAGAACTGGGATTGAGGGGAATTAAGCTGCACGCGGAATTTCAGAATTTTAAAATCGACGATGAAAAGATGTTTCCCATTTACGAAAGTGCCATCCGGGAAAATCTGCCGATCTTATTCCACCTGGGCGATGAAACCAGCGACTATTCCTCTCCCAAACGAATGGCCAGGGTTTTGGACCGCTATCCGGAGCTTCGGGTCATCGGCGGTCATTTGGGCGGCGTATATGCGTGGGATGCGTCGATGGAGTATCTGGTCGGCCGGGATTTATACTTTGATACTTCCAGCGTATTTGACATATTAGGCGAAGAAAAAGCCTATGATATTATGAGAAAACATGGAATGGACAAAATCGTATTTGGAACCGATTTTCCCATCCGCCTGCATCAAAGTGAAATTGAACATATCCTGAACCTTCCCTTAAGCGAAAAGGAACGGGAAATGGTTTTCCATGAAAACATTGAGCGTTTTCTATCGCTGGACGAACACTCATTTGACTGCGAAAGAGAACAGGCGGGGGCCTGAAAAGCAATTAAACAATAAGGAGTTAAGTACACATGGTATTTTTTATTGTCACCATGGTTATTTTGGTTGGAGTGGATCAGCTTACAAAATATATCGCTGTGACCGGTTTAGAGCCGATTGGTTCCGTAAACGTCATTCCTTCCGTGCTGAATTTTACCTATGTAGAAAACTACGGCGCTGCGTTCGGCATTCTGCAAAATGCCAGATGGTTCTTTTTGGTGCTTGCCCTGCTGGGCGTGGGAATCATCGTCTGGTTTCTTTTAAAACGCCCGCATAACCTGCTGCTTCGGAGTTCTTTGTCCCTGATAGCGGCAGGAGCTCTGGGAAATGCTATCGACCGGCTGTTTCGGGGATTTGTGGTAGATTTTATCCAGCTGGATTTTATCGACTTCCCCGTGTTCAATATTGCGGACATCTGCATTTGTGTAGGAGCCGGTTTGCTGATTCTCTATGTGCTCTTATTTGATAAAAAGAAGGAAGAAAGTCATGATAATACGATTGCGGACGGGGACGGAAGGAACTGAACTGCGTCTCGATAAATATCTGAGCCTTCAGGTAGAAGACTTAACCCGTACCCAGGCGGCAAATTTGATTGAAGAGGGAAGGGTCACGATCAACGGAAAACCCTGCTCCAAAAAGGCCATTGCGCCGCCGGACAGCGAGGTTGTAATTGATATCCCGGAGGTCGTGCCAGTCGGCGGGGAAGAGATTCCCCTTTCCATTGTATATGAGGACGATGCACTTTTGATTGTCGATAAACCCCAGGGGATGGTGGTGCATCCGGCGGCCGGAAACGAATCCGGCACGCTTGTCAACGCGCTGCTGTACCATTGCGGGGATCAGTTATCAACGGTGGGGGGTGAACGGCGGCCGGGGATTTTGCACCGCATTGACAAAGACACCAGCGGGCTTTTGCTGATCGCAAAAACGAACCAGGCCCATCGGAAGCTTGCACTGCAAATTGAAGCTCACAGCATGACACGGGCTTATTGGGCCTTGGCGCATGGGAAATTTGCCGAAGAAACCTTTACTGTAGACGCTCCGATCGGCCGAAGCGGCAAAGACCGGAAAAAGATGGCGGTTACACCAGCGCATTCGAAGCATGCCGTTACGCATTTTAAAGTAGTGAAAGCTTATCCGTCTTATACGCTGCTCGAGTGCCGCCTGGAAACAGGGAGAACCCATCAGATCCGGGTACATTGCGCCCATATTGGGCATCCTATCGTGGGAGATAAAACATATGGAGTGAAAAAAGAAGAATTTGCTTTGGAAGGCCAACTGCTGCACGCCTGCCAGATTGGGTTTATTCATCCGGTGACAGGAGAATATATGGAATTTCAAAGCAAACTGCCGCAGCACTTTCAGGAGGTATTGGACCGGCTGGACCGAAAGTGGAAATAATAAATAAAAGAAACATTGTGTATCATTAAAGGAGGTAGGGATCATGAAAAAGAGAGCAGCCAGCATTGTAATCGGAATTTTACTCATTATAATTGGAATTGGTTTTTTAGGAAACATATTTGACATTTGGCATTTTACGATATTCTTCCGCGGCTGGTGGACGCTGTTTTTGATTATTCCGGCGATTATATCCATTATTAACAGCAAACCGAATGTTGGGAATGTGTTTTTGCTTTTATTCGGTGTTATCATGCTGGTAATCAATCAGTTCCACATATCCTTCCGGACGGTTTGGTTTACCGCTGTTGCGGCATTCCTGATATTGGGCGGCATTGCGCTTATCATTGGAAAACGCGGGATTCCGAGCGGTACTTTCGACGCGGAGCCGAACAATGAAGAAATGATTAAACAGTTTAAATTGTTTTCCAGCTCTGCTGTAAAAATTGAATCCAATCAGTTCCGCGGCGGTAAGCTGACCGCGTTGTTTTCCGATTGTGTCATTGATTTGCGGGACATTGCGCCGGATCATGATATTCTGTTAAATGTGGGCGATGTTTTTTCCAGCGTAAGAATTTATGCGCCGGAAAGCATGAATGTGATGACAACAGGATGCACGGTCTTTTTAGCTTCCATGGACAATCAAGTGAACTACCGCGGTGAGGGACGTCATACTCTTTACCTCAGCGGTTCCTGTGTATTTTCCAGTTTGGAGATT
>CALYAR010000213.1 GCA_944393585.1 uncultured Clostridia bacterium
TAGTCAATCTGAATTTCCAGATCACAAACCCTTCTGCCAAAGAAGTGCAGGATATCACTGTATCGCTCGACGGCCTTTCAGCTGATGCGTTTACGCTCTACCAGAACTTTGATCCGATCCGCATCCAGTCTTTGAAGGCGGGAGAAACCAAATCGCTTTCCTTCAGCCTGTATGTAGCCAAAGCCCTCACTGCAGGTAACTATCCTCTGAAAGTCAAAGCCGCCTACACCGATGACCTGGGTGCTAGCCAGGAATATGTCAAGGATATCTTCCTCTACATCGACCGTCCGGAAAAACCGGAAGAAGAAGATCCTTCTACGCCGGAGGAAAAAAGTACGCCGCGTGTAATTATCAATCAGTATAACCTGGATACTGATACTGTTATGGCGGGGGTACCTTTTGAATTTAACTTTACCCTCTACAACACCTCCTCTGTACCCGTTCAAAATATGAAAGTAACGGTAATGTCCCCGATTACAGACGGTACGGCAGGCGTCTTTCTGCCGGTAGAGGGCACCAATTCCTTCTTTATCGCAAACATCCCAGCGGGCGGAAGCCATGACGTCAGCATTCGTTTGTCGGCAAAAACCGACTCGGAAACAAAGTCTTACCCGATCGAGGTTATGATGGAATATGAAGACACGGACGCAAAAGCATACAGCGTAAAGGATTCCATTGCTCTGCCCGTTGTGCAGCCGCAGCGCCTGGAAGTCGGCACGATCAACTATTACCCCTTTGCAGTCAACATGTCTTCCTCCATCAGCTTCAACTATGTCAATAAAGGCCGTTCTCCCCTTTACAATCTGACCATCCGCTTTGACGGTCCTTTCCAGCTGGAATCGGGAGAAGATTCGTATTACGTAGGGAACTTCGCTGCCAGCTCCTCCGATTATTTTGACGATATGCTCGTACCGACCCAGGCAGGCGAAGTAGAAGGAAAGGTTATTTTTGAATATGAAGATGTAAATGGGAATAAGAATACCACTGAGATCCCGCTCACTGCTTCCGTCCCGGAAGAAATGCCAATGGAAGATCCGGGGATCATGGATCCAGGACTTACGGACCCTATGGTTCCGGAAGAGAGCGGCACAAATTGGTGGCTGATCGGCGGAATCGGAGCCGGTGTTCTGGTTTTGGCACTGATTGTATTTGTTATCATCCGTAAGAGAAAAAAGCAGAAGGAATGGATGCTGGATGAATAAGTTGGATATTATAAGACTGGCTCTTAAAAACGTATGGCGCCGGAAAACCCGTACCATTCTCACTGTCAGCGGCGTGGTCATCGGAACGGTAGCAATCGTTGTTATGATGTCAATCGGTATTGCGCTCAATACCAATTTTGAAAACCAGGCAAAAAGCTGGGGCGATCTGAACGTCATCACAGTCTACCGCAATTACAACGGCGGATCAGAAGGGCCTGGTTTTGATGCGAAAACGGTGGCGGAATTTGAAGAAATCGACCATGTGCAATCTGTTATGCCCTATAAAAATGAGTATTTGAAGCTGGTCAGCGGTAAATACGTCGCCGGCGTCAGTATCCAGGGGATCGACCCTGCTAAAATGAGTGACTTCGGCTTTGAAGCGGAACAGGGCCGCCTTCTGGAATCAACCGACAAGCTCACGATTGTGATGGGCGCAGAAGTTCCGATGCAGTTTTATAACCCCAAAAAGCAAAGCGGCGGCTGGGGAATGGGCACAGCGGAAGCGTTAGTCGATCCCATGAACGATAAGTTCAGACTCACGTTTGACACCAGTTACGGTGAAAAAAACATCTATGATGACGGAACCCAGAAGAAAGCTAAAATTTATAAAATCAATGTAGCAGGGGTTTTAAAAAACAAGCAGGACGGAACGGGCTGGTATGCTTATATGGACATTAACGAGCTGATAAATCTGAAAAAAGAATATTATAAAATGACCGATCAAAAGATCAACAACGATGAATTCAACAGTTATGACCAGATTGCCGTCCGCGCTTCCGACACGAAATATGTTTCCGAGATTCAGGAGCAAATCGACGCTTTGGGATACCAGACCAACTCGATGATGCAGTATGTGGAAATGCAGCAGGAGCAGGCCTCCATGATCCAGATGATCTTAGGCGGAATCGGCGCAATTTCCCTTCTGGTTGCCGCGATCGGAATCACCAACACCATGATTATGTCGATCTACGAACGCACGCGTGAAATCGGCATCATGAAGGTCATCGGCTGCAAGGTTTCGGATATCCGCAGTACATTTTTGCTGGAAGCCGGCATGATCGGGTTTTTGGGAGGGACCGTCGGCATTGCCTTAAGCTACGGATTGGGCGCCGTAATGAACAAATTCGGCACCCAAATCGGGAGTGCACTGGGCATGAGCATCGGAAGCATGGGTGATACGCAGACCTATATCTCCATCATCCCCTTCTGGCTGGCTCTGGCCGCAGTGGCCTTTGCCATTGTCATCGGACTCGTTGCAGGCTTCTATCCCGCTCTTCGGGCTACACGCCTTTCCGCACTCGATGCGATCAAGTCTGAATAATCTCAAATCCGCACAGTAACTTCCGTGCGGATTTTTCTTGTTCCCGCCGGTTAAATGTGGTATACTGATAAAAAGTTGACTGATCCAATTAAATTACAACGATTTCCTTCTTGCAAAAATTGATTCTATGATTAAAGGAGGTTTCCCATGATTCAAACAGTCCGAAAAGAAAAAATTATACGCTCGCTGCGGGAAGCCGGAATTTCTGCCGGCGACCTCGTTTTTCTGCACAGCTCCCTTTCTTCCATCGGTCATGTAGAAGGCGGAGCCGACACGGTCATCGACGCATTTTTAGAGGTCTTGGGCGATGAAGGAACCCTTGCTGTGTCCGCGATGTCGTCCATGTCCCCGTTTGATGCAGCTACCGCGCCGGTCAATGTGGGAATTATTTCAGAGACTCTGCGCAAGCGCCCCAACGCCTACCGGAGCCTGCGCCCCATCCATTCCGTCGCCGCAGTCGGCAAAAAAGCCCAGTGGTTCACCGAAGGACATGAAAACTGCGAAACCAACTGCGGAGCGGGAACACCCTATCTGAAGCTGCGCGAGGCCGGCGGAAAAATAGTCCTGCTCGGGGTCGATATGAACCGCAATACTACGCTCCATGCCGTAGAGGATATTTTAGATTCTTCCTATCTGGAAGTCCGCGAGGTCGATATGCCCACTTATGTTAAAGACTATCCTGGCAGGCGTATGCGGATTCCCAAATTTCCTCCGGGGCACCGAGACTTTCTCCGCTTCACCCCCATTCTGCGGAAAAAAGGCGCTATGACGGAGTGGATGGTCGGTTCGGCCGTTTTGAAAGTGATCGACGCCGCTTCCATGTTTGATCTTGCGGAAAAAGCTCTGGCTCAGGACCCTTTGCTTTTCCTTTGTGAAAATCCCGCCTGTGCCTATTGCAGCAAGGCCCGAGAGGTTTATGAACAGTCCGAACGCGAAAAGGAGGAATAGCGATGTATCATTTCAGTATTTGTCCGCCAAAAGAGTCTGCGCCTACCTACGGCATTGCAAATTTAGA
>CALYAR010000214.1 GCA_944393585.1 uncultured Clostridia bacterium
GTTCCATGGTTTTGTACGGATTACCTATCTGCAATAAAAATACAAGGGATTTTTTGAAAATCCCTTGCTTTTTTTTTGAAGTGCGTTATAATATTGTTAGCACTCGATTTTGGTGAGTGCTAATTTAGCATAGGAGGCCGGTTACCAATGAAGACGAAACAATTTAAAGCGGAATCCAAGCGTCTGATGGATTTGATGATTAATTCGATTTATACACACCACGAAATTTTTCTGCGCGAGTTGATTTCCAATGCCAGCGATGCAATCGATAAGCTGTACTACAAGGCACTGAAGGAAAATCTATCCGATATCTCGCGTGAAAATTTTGAAATACACATTACGGCGGACAAAGACACCCGTACGCTTACCTTGTCGGATAACGGCTGCGGCATGAGCAAAGACGATCTGGAAAATAATTTGGGTACGATTGCCAAGAGCGGCTCGCTGACGTTTAAAAAAGAAAACGAAGAGGGAAATAATGATGATATTGACATCATCGGGCAGTTCGGCGTCGGCTTTTACTCGGCTTTTATGGTATCAAGCTGCGTGAAGGTAATCAGCCGCGAATACGGCAGCCAAGAAGCCTGGTGCTGGGAATCGCATGGAATTGAAGGGTATACCATAGAACCCTGTGAAAAGGATAGCTATGGAACCGATATCATCTTGACGGTTAAGGAAAACACGGATGATGACAATTATGATGAATTCCTGCAGCCGTACCGTCTGCGCGAGCTGGTGAAAAAATATTCGGATTATATCCGCTACCCCATCCGGATGGAAGTAGAGAAATCCCGTCCGAAGGAAGGCGGAGAAGATGGTGAGACAGAAACCTACACCGAGACTGAGACATTAAACAGCATGATCCCGCTCTGGAAGAAGAAAAAGAGTGAAATTACGCAGGAGGACTACAACAATTTTTATAAGGATAAGTTCTACGATTACCAGCCTCCGGCCAAGGTTATCCATACCAGCACGGAAGGAAGCATGACCTATAACGCTTTGCTGTTCATTCCATCGCGCCCGCCGTATGATTATTATACGCGTGAGTTTGAAAAAGGCCTGCAGCTCTATGCAAGCGGCGTCATGATTATGGAAAAATGCGCGGATCTGCTGCCGGATTATTTCAGCTTTGTGCGCGGCTTAGTGGACTCCCAGGATCTCTCGCTCAATATTTCGCGGGAAATGCTCCAGCACAACCGCCAGCTCGTCGCCATTGAAAAGCATCTGGAAAAGAAAATCAAAAACGAGTTGGAAGCAATGCTCAAAGACGACCGGGAGAATTATGAAAAATTCTTCGACAATTTCGGCCGCCAGCTGAAATTCGGCGTCTACAGCGATTACGGCATGCACAAGGAAGTATTGAAGGATTTGCTGCTGTTCACCTCCTCGCATGAGAAAAAGAAGACGACGCTCAAAGAGTATGTCGAACGGATGCGGGAAGGACAAAAATATATTTACTATGCCTGCGGCGAAACGGCAGACCGCATTGCGCGCCTGCCGCAGATCGAAATGCTCTGCGACAATGGATACGAGGTGCTCTATCTCACGGAAGATGTGGATGAATTTGCCCTGACCATGATGCACGAATACGAAGGGAAAGAGTTCAAGAACGCTTCCTCCGATGACATTGAGCTGGAAGAAGCAGACAAAGAGAGCGCGAAAAAACTGAATGAGGAAAACAAGGATCTGCTGTCTTTCATGAAAGAAACTTTAGGCGACAAAGTCAAGGAAGTGACGCTTTCGAGCCGCTTGAAATCCCATCCGGTCTGCCTGTCGAGCTCCGGCGGCATGTCCATCGAGATGGAGAAGGTGTTAAACGCAATGCCGAACGACCAGAAGGTAAAGGCGGAGCGTGTTTTGGAAATCAATGCAGGCCATCCGGTGTTTGAAAAACTCAAAGAGCTCTATTCACAGGATCAGGATAAGGTAAAGGCCTATACCAATATCCTGTATTCTCAGGCGCTGCTGATTGAAGGGCTTCCGATTGAGGATCCGGTGGAATATTCCAATCAGGTCTGCGAGTTAATGAAATAAAATGGGGGCAGCATACCGCTGCCCTTTCGTACAAGATAAAAGTGCAGAATTTTTCCGGGCTTGCCTGGAAAGTGAAAATAGAACGGAATCATTTAAAAAGGAGAATAATGAAATGAAAATTGCAGTCACATACGAAAACGGACAGGTATTTCAGCATTTCGGGCACACAGCAGAATTTAAAATCTATACGGTAGAAAACGGCTCTGTTACCAAAAGTGAAGTTGTTCCGACTTTAGGAAGCGGCCATGGCGCGCTTGCCGGATTTTTAAAGGAGCACGGAGTGGAGGCGCTCATTTGCGGCGGAATCGGCGGCGGAGCGAAGGCCGCCCTGGCCGAAGCGGGGATCCAGCTCTTCGGCGGCGTACAGGGCAGCGCAGACGATGCCGTCGCCGCTTATCTGTCAGATTCGCTTTCCTACAATGCCGACATCGAATGCAGCCATCATTCCCATGAACACGGTTCCTGCGGCGAGCATCACTGCGGGGAACACGAATGCGGCCACCGCTAAGCTGTGATTTGCGGCATACAAAATGAAGGAAGAAAGCCATGCCGGCAGCTGTGTTTTTGACAACCCGAAGGCATGGCTTTTTCCATTCGTGTCGGCAAAAGGGAGCGCATAAACTCCCTTTTCAAGATAAGTAGTGATTTTATGGAACTAATTTCAATTTTTCGTCAGACTAAACTCAAAGAGCTGCTCCCGAAAGCGAGAGTAGCTCTTGATCTTTATACTGAATGCTTTACTCAGTAATAGCCATTTCTGTTTCATCTCTTATGCCCGCCGAGAGTTTCAATGCGAAAATATTCCCGACAGATAATAACCATCTTCCAATGGAATACTTACTTCATTTTGTTTCTCCATTGTCTGCACATTAAACTTTGCAACGCTGTCCATTCCCATGACATAAAGATTGCTGTCGTGAATGGCGATTTGCTGGGGCCATATACCCAAATCATATGTACTAACTTTTTCAGTGGCAATTTCATAGGTAGACAAGTCCGTTCCCTCGCCAGTCACCAAATTCCCGTGAGTAACATATAGCTTGTCATCAACATTCAAGATGTGAAAGACATCGTCTGAAAACTTTATTGTATTAATTTCTTCGGTAGAAATATTGTAGGCACATACGACTTGGTTGAATGCGTCCTGTGAAGTTACCATTGGCGAAAAATACAAAATATTTCCAATGCCAGTCACGGAATAAACATCGCTTCCAAATTCAGAAATATCAATTCTTTGCAGCTCTTTTAGTGTTATAGGATCAAGACAGTGCAAGGCTCCTTTCATTCCAGACGGCGTGCTTTGGCTTGAAAAAGCATATAATCTATCTTGATATGAATATACTATAGAAATGTATAGGTCATCGAATGCAGCGGTTTTCCCGGTCCTATCTGTTCTGTCAATTCTGCTCACAAAAGATTGCCTGTTAATATTATTGACCGCATAAATAGCTGATGTATCTACACTTAGGCCGTATATAGCAATCTGCTCTAAGGAATAATTCTGAATTTCGAATGTTTCTAAATCTTGTTGAAGAATAACTTTCTCGTCTTTTCTATTTGCTTGTCCCTGAGGTACAATATACAAAGATTGCTCATAAACTATGGGACTGTAAAAGCTTTCTCCCATTGTTGCATATGGATAATAAGTTACCCCTGTTTGATTTAAGTTTTCGTCAAAGTATAGTATACTGCTGTTATTCTCTGAACCGCTGGTACAAACTACACCCACGGTATAATTTTCCGGTATTTCATCATTTGTCATAATGGTTTCACTGCATGCGGAAGGGACTAGAATAATACAAACAGATAGGACCAAAATCTTCCATTTTCTCATAGCATCTGCTCCTTAACTCATATCTGACAATACGGAAATGCTTAATGGCAAATTCTCTTATTATCTTATATTATCTTAAAGCATATAAAATTTCAATTCTTATTTCAACAAATTGTGTATCAGTGGTGAATTATTTAAGATAATTGGTCAAAAAAGATATGACCGAAATATTCAGTTAATGTATAGTGATATTAGAATTCGGCTATTGCTGGATGTTATCATATATAAAATATAAAAATGTTTTACACAAGGCATAGCAAATCATTTAATCCGGTCTTTTTGGGGATGCTATTTGGTGAAAACGACGGAGTTTGGGCCATCGCTACATATCCTGAAAAAGGCCCGCGGCTGGCAGCTTGACAAACTACTCCCGTTCTGCCTATAATGAAATATACATATACCCCTAATTGTATCCGGAGGTGTGAGGCATGAGACAGTGCATGGATGCGGAGAACCTGCATCGGAGGTTAAAAAAGATCATTGGACAGGTACAGGCTATCGACCGAATGGTTGACGAAGATATTCCCTGCGAAGACGTGCTTGCGCAGATCAATGCGGCAAAATCAGCGCTGCATAAGGTTGGGCAGGTCGTATTGGAGGGACACATTCAGCATTGCGTCCGCGACGGCATCGAGCACGGCGATGCGGAAAAAACGATTGAGAGCTTTACCAAGGCAGTGGAACGGTTTTCCAACATGTCTTAAAGAGATAATATTTTATTGGTTTATGACAGCCGGGTTTTGCAGAAATCCGGCATATTTTTTATAGGAAGGATGGTGAGAGCAATGGAGGAACAGATTCCTGACCTGAATTTGTTTATGATGTGTAAAGAGCCGAACCGAGCGGCGTTTTCCGTGCTTCCGCCGCCGTTTTATTTTGACTTGTGCAGGCCGGAGGAGTTGGATATCTGGATGGCGTTTCCGTTTGATGAGGCCGAAACGGCAGCGAAATATAAAAATTATATGGAAGACTATTTTGAAAACGTATATGCTTCCCAAAAAGAAGCGTTTTTTTCCAGGTGTTTGTTTGTCCGCAGTCCGTCGGGCGAGCCGGTTGGGACGTGCTTTCTCTGGAAAGCCTATGGCAAGTGGAATACGCTGCACTGGTTCAAGGTGAAAAAGGAATATGAGGGCAGGGGAATTGGAAGGGGCGTTTTGACGAAACTATTATCGGAACCAGGAGAACTTCCGGTGTTTTTGCATACCCAGCCCGGCAGCTATCGGGCGGTTAAGCTCTATTCTGACTTTGGATTTGAACTGCTTACCGATCGAATGGTTGGCAGGAGGGAAAACCATTTGCGCGAGTGCCTGCCGATATTGCAAAAGTATATGCCGCCATCGGATTATCAGGCACTGCGGTTTGCAAAGGCTCCCCTGGAATTTTTGCAGACAGTTTCTTCCTCTGATATTTCTGAATTTTAACTGCCAATAAACGGATATACCTCCGGGGGAAAGGAAACGGGAAATGCTTTGCTGCAGAAGACGAAATGAACGGCTGAAAAATTCACTCTGCGAAAGATTTTTGCCGGAATTTTTGTTTACGCCGGGCGGAACGCATGGTAAAATAAATACATAAAAATGATAAAAACTGCAAATCGTGAAACCATACGTTCCATAGAGAAATGCAATATAGAAGGAAGGAAAGGTTTGAATGGAATATCGGAGATTTGGACAGCACATCGTAGTGCGGATGGACCGCGGGGAAGAAATTTTGGAGCAGGTGAAGCAGGTTGCGCTGGCAGAGAAGATCAAGCTGGCGAGTATCCGGGCTCTGGGAGCAGTCAATTCCTTCACAGTCGGCGTGTTCAAAACAAAAGACAAAAAGTACTGCTCCAACAGCTTTGAAGGGGATTTTGAAATTGTATCCTTGACCGGTACGATTAATACGATGGACGGAGAATTTTACTGCCATCTGCATATGAGTGCGGGCGACTGCGAAGGAAAGGTATTCGGCGGACACTTAAACAGGGCAGTTGTGAGCGCCACCTGTGAGATGGTGATTTCAGTCATGGACGGAGCGGTAGACCGCGCGTTCAGCGATGAAATCGGCCTGAACCTGTTTCGGTTTGAATGATGGGAAAAAATAAATGACGGAATGGACAGGCCGGGCATGAAACATGCGCCGGCCTGTCTGCAAAGGAGGATTTGTTTTATGACAGAAGTAAGACTGGGGCGTACGGACATCCGCGTCAATAAAAATGGGTTTGGAGCGCTTCCCATACAGCGTATTTCTTTGGAGGAGGCCGCTCATCTCCTGAAAAAAGCATATGAGGGGGGAATTCGTTTTTTCGACACGGCCAGAGCTTACAGCGACAGCGAAGAAAAGATCGGATATGCCTTGTCGGATGTGCGGAAAACGCTATATATTTCCTCTAAAACTACGGCGTTAACGGCAGAGGATTTCTGGAAGGATTTACATACCAGCCTGAAAAATTTGAAGACGGACTATTTGGATATTCTCCAATTTCACAATCCGCCCTTCTGTCCCGAACCGGGAGATGAAAGCGGTCTGTATGATGCGATCCTGGAGGCAAAGAAGAAGGGAATGGTACGTTTCATTGGTTTTACGAACCACCGGCTGGCCGTTGCGCGTGAAGCGGTGGAGTCCGGTTTCTATGATACGCTGCAATTTCCATTTTCCTATCTTGCCGATGAAAAGGAAATTGACCTGGTTCGGCTTTGTGCGGAAAAAGAAGTGGGCTTTATCGCAATGAAAGCGCTTTCGGGAGGACTGATTACCAACTCGGCCGCTGCTTATGCCTATTTGGATCAATATTCGAATGTTCTGCCCATTTGGGGGGTTCAGCGCGAACGCGAACTGGACGAGTTTTTGTCCTATATCGAACACCCGCCGGTTTTGACGCCGGAGCTGAAAGCCTTGATTGACCGCGACCGCGGCGAACTCACAGGAGAATTTTGCCGGGGGTGCGGCTACTGCCTGCCATGTCCGGCCCAAATTGATATTCCGACCTGTGCCCGCATGTCGCTGCTGCTGCGCCGCGCGCCTTCCGCGCAATTCCTGACGGAACAGTCACAGGAAAAAATGGCGCGGATTGAAAACTGCATCCACTGCGGCCATTGCGAAAACCACTGTCCCTATGGGCTGAAAACACCGGAACTACTGCGAAAGAATTACGAAGATTACAAAACATTTCGCTCAAAATAAGAAAAGCGGAGAGATAAATTGGCTTTGCACATCCAATCAAAGGTGAAGATAATCTTTACATAAACAAAAAACAGGTGTAAAATAGAAAAAGCAGAACAGAAAAAATGAAATTTTAAGCAGAGACCAAGATAATCCGTTTGCTGCGAATTCAATAGAAAGCTGGTGAATCAATTGGAAGAATATAGGCTGCCGAAAGCATGGGAGGCATTTGCAAACAATCAGCAGTTAATGCCGATTGTAGTTAAAAGCCTGGAAAAAATCCATGATGCAAACTGGTCCATGAATGTAAACAAGCACGACCATTTTGAGATGGTCTACATTAAAAAGGGGATTGCCGTATTTCAAATTGCCGGCGTGGATGTCAATTTGACCCCGAACGATATTGTAATCATTAAGCCGCATCAGCTTCATAAATTTATTGTAAAGAGTGAAAATGCGTGCGAATTTATTGTATTGAGCTTTAAATTTCAGCAGCTTCAGCCGTCTTTATCCGATCGGCCCAATGAGATCAGCTTAAATGACTTTATCAATTTTGTCAACAATCATCAGGAAGGGGCGCACATCAGTATCCGGCTGGGCCGGAAAAATGAGATCATAACCATTTTGAACAAAATCCTGCGGGAGCGGCAAAAGGGACAAATTTGGAGTGATTTTCTCATTTATCTGCTGTTTTTGGAGCTGTTCGTTCAGCTTTCCCGCGCGCTTCGCCATGAATGGGAACAAAACATGAAAAGCAGAAGCTTAAAGCTGAAGGAACTTCTGCAAATTGCAAAAGAATTTATGGATGAAAATTATGAGCGTGACTTATCGCTCGAAGATGTATCCAAATATGTATTTTTGAGCGAGAGCTATTTTGCCCATGCTTTTAAAGACGAGTTTCATGTAAGCCCCAAGAGCTATCTGCTGAAGGTACGTATTGACGCGTCGAAGGAACTGTTGGCGGCGGGGGATATGAAAGTGTCGGATATTGCGCTGTCAGTTGGTTTTTCCAGCCAGCAGAGGTTTAACGATATCTTTAAAAAATATGAAGGAATTACTCCTTTGAAATACCGCAAGCTGGAAAAGGAAAAACGGGTCAATAAAATCCTGTAGCGAAGGAGCTAAAATTATGCCGGATGAAAAGAGATCCAATCCCCATGAAGGACATCGGGAGAGATTGAAAAGACGTTTTGCAGAAGAAGGGCTGGAAAATTTCGCGCCTCATGAGGTACTGGAGCTATTGCTGTTCTACTCCAATCCGCGCAGTGACACCAATCCGATCGCGCATGAGCTGATTGACACATTTGGATCGCTTTCGCGTGTGCTGGAAGCCGACCGGAAAGACCTTTGCAAGGTGCGTGGCATCAGCATGCATTCTGCGACCCTATTGAGCTTGATTGTTCCTTTGACCCGGCTCTATTTGCAGGACCAGCTGGGAGAAAAACCAATGTTAGACAGTTCGGTGAAAGCGGGAGAATTTGCACAGTCGGTCTGCCGGGGAAGAGAAAATGAAATTGTGCTTGTCATATGCCTGGATAAGGCAAAGCGAGTAATTCACTGGAAAATTTTAAATGAAGGCGGGCTGGATGCAACACCGGTCTATCCCAAAATGATCGCCAAGGAAGCCTTGATGCAGAAAGCATGGGGCGTGATCATTGCCCACAACCATCCCAGCGGTATTTTGAAAGCGTCCCAAAGCGATAAAATGATGACGGTTAAAATTGCCGAAGCGTTAAACACATTGGAAATTCATCTGATTGATCATATTATTACAACTGCGAACGGATATTTGAGTATGAGCAATTTGAACATGCTCCCCAAAATAAATCTGCCTAATAGCATAAATTGACGGAAACTTTTTTGCCAAAGCCGGTTTTGACAGGTTTTTGGCAGAAAAGTTTTTTGATTCTGCAAAGAAACAGGCTATAAATCTTAAATTTTAATGAATAAAAATCGAGATTTATTGACATGCTTTTTTGAGAATGATATGATTATCCCAGTATGCTGCTAAAGCGGCAAAGACCGGAGGTATCAGTTGTGTCAAAAAAGGAGAAACCTGTTTCTAAGGCGGAAAGCCGGGAAGCGGGGAAAAAAAGCAAATTTAATCTAAAGCTATATTTTTTGAGCACCCTGTTATTTGTAGCAATTGGAGGTGTCGCTGTTGGTGCCTTTTCCGTTGTCAAAAGCGGAATTGATTTTGTATATAAACCTCAGTTTGAAGATGAAAACGATAAGGTCAAGGCAGAAAACCTCGCCACAACCACTCCGAAACCGGAGGGGATGAAGGGAAGGCTTAATTTTTTGGTGGTCGGAACGGATCTCGATGGTATCCATACGGATACAATTATGGTGGCCACATACGATCTGGACAACAAGAAAGTGGATATCTTATCAATCCCGCGTGACACGCGGGTAGAAGTCAATGGAAAGTACCGGAAAATTAATTCGGCTCATGCGATCGGCGGGATGGATATGCTGCTGGAAACGTTAAAAGATACGTTTGGGATCGGGATCAATTACTATGTTAAGGTCAATTATAAAGGATTCGTAGAAGTGGTTGACATTTTAGGCGGTGTGGACTTTTACGTCCCGCGCGATATGGACTATGACGACCCTGTCCAGGATCTGCATATTCACCTGGAAGAAGGAATGCAGCATTTGGACGGCAAACAGGCGGAAGGCGTGGTTCGCTGGCGGCATAACAATGATTATTCAGAAGGGTACGCAGAAGGGGATGTCGGAAGAATTGAAACCCAGCAGGCATTTATTAAGGCGTTTATTGAGCAGAAACTGACCCTGGCCAATTTAGGAAAAGTAGGAGAGCTTTACAGTTCCATTTCGGAAAACGTTACAACAAATATGACAGTGAAAAACGTTTTAGATCTGGTGCCGAATTTATCGGAACTTCCCGAAGGCGCAATTACCACCTATCAGCTGCCGGGAGAAGGAAAATATGTGGGGGAGGTTTCTTATTTCTTATACGATGGAGAAGAAGCAGAACGGATGCTGCAGGAAGACATGGGCCTTACGGAATGCGAAGTTGTCCCATGCGACATTGATTAAGAAAAGTTGATAAAAATGTCCTTCCAGTGATCCATTGGGAGGACTTATTATTATTTTGCTGATTGACGCGTCTGCGGAAAGCTTGGATGCTGTCCGCAGACGCGAATTTCCTTAAAGGGACAAGCTGGCATAGGAGGGATTGGTATGGCAAAAGCAAATAAAAGCCGATTTAACTTTAAATTGTTTTTTCGGTCTACACTTTTGTTCGTTTTAATCGGTATTGTGGGAATTGGAATATTTTCTGCGGCGAAAAACGGCTGGGATTTTATCAGCCAACCGCAGTTTACAGACGAAGGCGATGTCGTACAATATGAGAGTTTGGAACCGGTTGATATGGACAGTGGTAAGATCACCATTTTATTGGCCGGAACGGATGCGGGAGGATCGCGGACAGATACTATAATGGTAGGAGTTTATCATTTTGAAGAGGGACGGATTGACATGTTATCCATTCCCCGCGATACCCGGGTATTGATCAACGGAAAGTACCGGAAGATTAACAGTGCAAATGTTTACGGCGGAACGGACCTTTTGATTCAAACCATCCGCGACACCTTTGGAATTGGGATCAATTATTATGCTGTGATTACCAATACCGGATTTGTGGAAGTAATCGACGCATTGGGCGGCGTGGATTTTTATGTTCCGCACGACATGGACTATGACGATCCTACGCAGGATCTGCACATTCATTTAAAGGAAGGAATGCAGCACTTAGACGGCAAGCAGGCAGAAGGCGTTGTTCGCTGGAGGAAAAACAACACCGGGTCATCCGGCGGAGACATCCCTCGGGTTCAGACGCAGCAGGATTTTATGAAAGCGTTGATTGAGCAGAAGCTCACGCTTTCTAATATCGATAAAATTGATGATCTGTATTCTGTGCTGTCGGAACATCTCAATACCAATGTGACAATTAGAAACGTTCTGGAACTGGTGCCTTACTTAAAGAAATTTAACACCGAGAATGTCAACATGTATCAGCTGCCCGGCGACGGCAAGACGATCTCAGGCGCTTCTTTCTTTGTATATGAGCAGGAAGAAGCCCAGCGGATCATACGAGAAGATATGGGTCTTACGGATGCAGTCGTCGTTCCCTGCAATACGGGAGGCTAAGACTGGAATCAAATGATGTCTTGACGAATGAGCAGATCAAACCCCCGCGGCGCCGGCCGCAGGGAAAAGATAATATTTCAAAATGTTAAAAAGGCCGGAAGAGGAGTCTTCCGGCCTTTTGGTGTAATTCCCATTATATATTTCAATTATTTATGACTTTGCAGCAGTGTCTTTTCCGAACTATTCCCATTTTTCGGCTTACCGGTCGGTCTGGCATACTCGAGCAGATTTTCAATTATTTGGCACAGCGCGAGCAGACACTGGGACAAGCGGCCAGTCCGCCCATGGCGGTCTCCCGCAGAGTCGGCGGAAGAGAGCGGCCCACATGATACATCATCGTAACCGCTTCGTCGAACGGGGCGGCATTGGAAATTCCGGATAACGAAAGTTC
>CALYAR010000215.1 GCA_944393585.1 uncultured Clostridia bacterium
ACAATAACCAACGCATTAAGACAAAGCTAAAGGGCTTGCCGCCTGCCATTCACAGACAACAAGCCCTTTCGGTTGCTTGAACAATTTTTACTTTGAAATATTGTCTAACTTTTTGGGGGCATTTCAACTGACTTTTGTGCGGGAACTTTCCAATTTTTTGATGAAATCTGCATTTCCCGTATTAGAGTAGGATGTAGTTGCCAATTTATCATGCATCATGCTTGCGACACAAAAGCGTATGGCAAACCGCCCGCATCTGGTGTTGGCATTTGTATAGGCCTGCAAAGCACGCAGAATGAGAAGCGTGGCGGTAAACAGGGTAATCGTAATCAAAAGTTCGGAAAGCGGGGACGCTAATTCTACCTTGCTTAATATGGCAGGAGCGATAAAAAGTTCGGCCAGGTTCAGGGCGACTGCCAGGACTGCAGTGCAAAGGCATACGGCCAAAACGCTTTTTTGCTCTTTCCAGGCCAGTGAGATCATATATGCGGAAATTTGCCATAAATTATACTGTGGTTTTTCTTTCGTTGGTTTTGCAATAGCCATTCTCATCACCTCGTTTATATCTTAGCAGAAAAAAGTGCATCAGATCCTGTCTGGGGACGAAACGTACAAAACAGGGGATAAAATGCATTGCAGCAGGAGGGACTGTAAAAACAACCGTTTTTTTTTATCAGGCGGGGCAACAACGTGTCCAAGTAAAAAACAAAAAGGAAACTTATTTATTTTTGCGCCGGTATTGTATCTTACCTGTCTGGTTAAGTATGTCCCTTGCTGTGTTTCTAATTTTTTTATTCTATGGATTGAAAAACAGATTACCTTATTGTAGATTTAAATTCTTCAACAGTTGCATATTGACAAACTGTAATTTTATTTGCCGCAAGGAAATCCCGCAACAGTTTTTCATGATGTTTTACAATGTTTTTGTATTCCACCAAATCATTCACATGGAAGGTGCTGATAATGTCGTTAAAAAACTTTCCATATTGCCTGCGGCCTAACATTTCAGATATCTCGCTTTGTAAGGCCGCTCCTGCCATTACAGCAGTGATTCCATCGTTTGTATCACAGGCGTGATAGAGCTTGTTGTAAATAGATTTAACTTCTTCATAAAATCCTAAAAAAACTCGGCTGTTGTCCTTTGAATCAGAAGAATCAGTTTTGGGAATTTGTTTTGCCCACAGAATCAAATCGTACATTTCTTTTTTCATGATATTGCTTTCAGTTGCAAAAAGTATTTGCTGACAGCTATCGTAAAATTGATTTGGGATTGTTTTGAGAGATAAAACTTCATTTATGCTGTTTTTCCAACCACGATGCGTATAAGTTCGGTTCAAAACAGCAATCAATTCAACCATATCAGCCACAAACTGAACTGCCGTTATCTTTTGTTCAGAGAAGTTTTGGGCTGCACAAACTTCAAAATAAGAGTGTTCGCAGTTTTTAATCAATTCACAGGCCCTGCTGTTAAAATCAATCGAGGGATTTTTTGCTTTTTGTTTTAAGGCTTCAAAACGGCTTAAGTCCTCATCGCTGCTGTACCATACTACTTTTGCATCAGCAATAAGGGAAACAAACCCTTGTGCATAATTGGCGGTGTTTTCGGCACGCTCCCATGACATGGGCCAAAAATCAAATCCGATGTCATCAATTAGGAACGACCGAACCAGTTTATATGCCCTTTGCGACTTGGGAATAAAATAAAAATCGATATCCGATTTATCATGTGCGGCATTATAGATATACGAGCCATAAATACACATAACAGCAATATCATCTTTATAATTCTGGTTTATTTCGTCAATTAAAATATGAACAATTTTCATTAAATCCATAATGCGATCCTCCTTATCATAACAAAAACTTCATTGTTGACAGTTTATTGCTGCTAATCGAAAATGGAGTTATCTATTACACTGAAAGGAAGATAAGAGAGATAAAGCCTGGTGAATACAACAATCGTGCAACAAACAATAAACCGCTGTTATACGGCAAGCAACCCAAATTTCAATAGCAAACTACACCCTAAGAAGCCAATCCTTCCAGGATAATTTACTGCCTTGTTAATTTGAATTACTCGATTATCATTGCTGCACCTCCTGCATTTTCTGCTATTATATCATTTGCATAAAAATTTGTCAATGTAAAAAATAATTTCTGTTTATCTTGCAAAATTATTTTAAATGAAAGCTTTTTTGAAAAGAGTTTTTCGGTAAGGGATAATATTACTGATATAATAAGCCGTTTCTGCATAAACAGATATGTTTCTGTCATGTTCTCAAACTAGCAGTAATATGGTTGAAGTGAGATAAAAAGATAGGGAGGAGATCCGATGTATTCTTATCGGAATTTACAGCGGGATTTAGAAGAAATCCGTACCTTTTCAAGAACAGAAGTATTTACCATAGGAAAAAGTGTGATGGGAAAAGAACTGTGGGGGATACGAGTGGGAGATGGAACTGTGCGGGTTCAAATTAATGCCGCTCATCACGCGCTGGAATCCATCACCAGTGCATTGGCAATCAATTTTTGCAAAGAAATTGCTTCCAGGCAAGTAGTATGCGGATATAATATGGAGCAGGTTTTACAGCAAACTTCCTATTTTATCATACCAATGGTGAATCCGGACGGTGTTGAATTGGCATCCGATGAAATCAAGAAAGAATCCATGTGGTATAAAAGACTGCACAATGATTTTCCGGCGATGGATTTTTCAAAAAAGTGGTCAGCGAATATCAACGGGGTGGATTTAAATCATAATTACGATGCGGGATTTTTCGATCAAATTCCTGTTTTGAAACGCGAAGGCATTAAATATCCAGGGCCGACCCGCTATCCCGGGGAATCAGCCTTTGATCAGCCAGAAAGCAGGGCTTTAGGGGAATTTACGGCTAAAAATAGATTTGACATTCTCATTTGTCTTCATGCACAGGGAAAGGAAATATATTTTGACTACAATGGGTTCGTACCTCCGGGCAGTTATGAACTTTCAAAGCGTTTTGCACAGGTGAGCGGATATAGGCTGTCTAAGCCGGATGGCTGTGCCTGTTACGGCGGCTGTAAAGATTGGTTCATTGATCAATTTCATAAACCGGGGTTTACCGTGGAGGTGGGAGAAGGAGTCAATCCGTTGCCGGATTGTGATTTAGCACAAATAGAAGAAGAATGCTTTCCGATTTTTTTAGAGGCGGGTTTGTTTGAAACGGACGTTTCAGACAGGGTATAAAGCAAAAAGAGCAAGCATAATCTTTAAATAAAGAATTGGGACGTAAGGTCAAAAAAAGGAGGAAATCATATGCGCAAATGTAAATGCGTTGCCGTGCTGCTTGCATGCCTGTTGCTGGTGCAGACAGCTTTGGCAGGTAGCGTCTATGCTGAAGAAAAAGCGGAGGATTCCGGCCTTAATATGGAGTTTAAATCAGCCGCCGTCGTACTGGTCGAAAAAAGCACTGGTACTGTCTTATTTGAAAAAAACTCCCATGAAAAACGGCCAATTGCAAGTGTTACGAAAATTATGACAATGCTTTTGACAATGGAAGCCATCGACAGCGGCGCTTTGTCCTTTGACGATATCGTTACAGTCAGTGAACGCGCAAAGAGTATGGGTGGTTCTACAATTTATTTAGAAACAGGAGAGCAAATGACTGTCCGTGATATTTTAAAGGGAATTGCTGTAATGTCTGCCAATGATGGATGTGTAGCGATTGCGGAACATATTGCCGGAAGTGAAGAAGAATTCATCAATATGATGAATCATCGTGCAGCAGAACTGGGAATGAATGATACTCATTTTTCATGCACCAATGGACTGGATGATGAAAACAATTATTCGAGTGCTTATGACGTCGCATTAATGTCCCGTGAGCTTTTAAAACACGAAAAAATTACGGAGTTTACAACGATCTGGATGGATTCGCTCAGAAATGGTACATTTGAGCTGGCGAACACGAATAAACTGATAAAATACTACGATGGAGCAACTGGGCTGAAAACGGGATTTACATCGAAAGCAATGTATTGTGTTTCAGCATCCGCAAAGCGAAATAATATGGAATTCGTCGCCGTAATCTTGGGAGGTCCTACTTCACAGGATCGTTTTTCAGAAGCAATGCGTCTATTAGACTATGGTTTTAATGGTTTTACAATGAAAGAAGGGGTAAAGGGGGGAGAAGAGATTGCAAACATTGCTTTGCAAAAAGGAGTAGTTGACCATGTTGTTGGAGTAAGCGAACGAGATTTTGGTATGCTCGTCAAGAAGAATGAAAAATCCGAGTTAACATATGAGATTAATTTGGATCCTAATTTAACTGCTCCTATTAACAAAGGAGATAAAATTGGTGAAATGGATTTTTATATTGCGGGCAATAAGGTAGGTACTGTTTCCATACTGGCAAATGATTCTGTAGAGAAGCAAAATTTCTTTTTTGTCTTTAAAAAGCTACTTCAATGCTGGGTAAATGATCAAGCTTGATTGCGAAATAGTCTTGCACTTTTTGGAGAAAATAGTATAATAAATTTTAATATATAGGAAAAAGTTATTTTTACAGCATGGTAAGTAAATGTGAGGAAAAAAGATATCGTATTATATTTTCCATGGAGGTACAAGATAATGAGAGCGTTAAACAAAATTGATGAATTTCGTCAGGAAGCGTCCAATGCTCTATTCACAAAAGAGCAGGCACTGGAAGTTACGCAGCGGCTGTTGGAATTGGAGCTTGCAGATCCGGAAAATTCAGAAGAGGAAAATCGAATTATAAAATACGCGATAGAGCGAATCGGTCTTAACTATATGGATATGACAGCCAGTGAAACTGATTCCATTTTGGATTCCTGCAATGTTGCTAGGCTCAATTCCAATGATATAGCCAATGCTATTGATATGGCAATCATGGAAGCAAAATTTTAAAGTCAATCCTCCACCCATAGTTGCTGATGTAAGATAAAGGTAGACAGATGGAAAAACGCCATATTGTCTACCTTTTCTTTGAAATAAAATATAATAGGAAAAATAGTGAAGAAAGGACAGAAAAAACGAGTATGGACAGCGGAATAGAAGGCAGAAATTGTCTATAAACATCTGAATGACCATATCTCAGTAAGGAGTTTGGAAAAGGAGTATCATGCAGATCGCAACATGATCTGTAAATGGGTAAAGAAATATATCGCGGAAGGAGAAAGTTTGTTCGTCCATAAAGGTCACCCAGGAAATCCATTCGCAATGCTGCATGTTGGCAAAAATCTTTCGGAAATAGAACGGTTACGGCTAATGGCTGCAAAATTAGAAATTGAAAACGAGAGATTAAAAAAAGGGTACTTAGTGAAAGGAGTTGGTGCAGCCAAGGCATTCGTTACTGGCAGAGAAATGAATTTGAAGTCATTGATGCACTCAGAGCCAGATATCCTGTAAATTTTCTCTGTAAGGTCATAGGCGTCAATTGTTCTGGTTACTACAAATGGAGAAAACGTAAAGGAACTCTCAATAGACATGAGCAAGACAGGATTTTGCTGACAAAGCTGTTGGAAATAGAACATAAGAAATATCCTTCACATGGATATCATCGTCTTGCTGGTGATGTATTTGCTGAAACCGAGTGGGTATTTTCTCACAATCTGGCGCATAAGCGCGGCAAAGTTACTAGGATTATTCCATTATTTGAGCATCTAAAGCTGCTAGTAGGAAAGAAAGAGGAGCAGATTCCAAGGTAGTTTTCCACACGGAGTAGGGGTCTGGCTAATCCTCACGGGCTTCTTGCCAGATCTTCGAACATTTATTATATACTTCATTATATACTTCGGTCAATTTCGTGAGAGGGAAATTTAAGAGCTATTCCAATCATTGAAGCATTAAACGGATGGGTGAAAGAAGTACTCATCCTTGTGTTTGGACTGGCAGCTACAGAGGATGTCCAATTGTTTTTAAATAAGTATGTTCATTACTTCAATAACAGGCGACCTGCGGCTGCCTTGGACTATAAAAGCCCGGTTCAGTACAAGACCGAACTGGGCTTCTAAATTATGGCGGTTTAAATTGGCTGATTTTCCTGGACAGATACACTATTCGGGAGGATATTTATTCCGAAAGACTTTCCAGACATTGAGCGGCTTTGTCGTAGTAATCGACGGAAAGCGTTTCAATCAGGCCTTCGTCGCAGAGTTTTGCAATGAGCGGATTGACCGGCACTTTGGCAAGAACAGTGGTCCCCATTTCGGCGGCAGTTTCGTCAATTTTACTTGAACCGAAGAGCTCAATGCGTTTGCCGCAGTCCGGACAGATTGCATAGCTCATGTTCTCCACAAGACCCAGGACGGGAATATTCATGGCTTCTGCCATATGGAATGCTTTCTTCACGATCAGGCCCACCAATTCCTGCGGGCTTGTTACAATGATGATACCATCGACGGGCAGGGACTGAAAGACAGTAAGCGGAACGTCTCCGGTTCCGGGAGGCATATCCACAAAGAGATAATCCAAATCGCCCCAAACTACGTCCGTCCAGAACTGCTTAACAGTTCCTGCTATAATCGGGCCGCGCCAGATGACAGGATCGTCCGCATTGGGAAGCAAAAGGTTAATGGACATTATTTTGATGCCGTCGTGCGTGATATTCGGCAAAATTCCAGCTTCACTGCCTACGGCTTTGTCATTCACTCCAAAAATTTTGGGAACAGACGGGCCTGTGATGTCCGCGTCCAACACGCCAACCTGATATCCTAACCGGTGCATTGTGACAGCAAGTGAACAGGTGGTCAGAGATTTGCCCACTCCGCCTTTTCCGCTGACAACAGCGATTACTTTTTTAATATGGCTTCCCGCATTGGGTGGCGCCAGAAAGCTTTTTTGGCTGCAGCTGTCGCAGTTTTCCTGGCTGCATCCATCGCAGGGATTCTTTTTTTCACTCATAATCCGATCTCCTTTGTAGTTTTTTAAGCCTGTTATTCTTATATATTATACTCCATTTTAATAAAATATCAATGCGGCTTTTCTTTTTCTTTGCGGAAAGAAAAAGATACTGCTGTCTGTTAAGAAATTTTTTGGGGTATATGAAAAATTAGAAGCTATATTTTATTCTGCATACTTTTTGTGCGCCCTGCTTTCCAAAACAGAAAGTGAAAATCTTATGAATAAACAAACATATTGCATCGTTTTCCATCCGCGGTTTTGCCCCAGAAAATCTAATAAATAACTCCCATTTAGGTTAAGTGTTGCTACTGCTTAGCCATTGAAATTAGATGTAGAAATATTCATTAGGGGACATAACGAGGCTCCACCTTAAACCTTGAAGGCCAGTTTCTTTCTCCCTCAGT
>CALYAR010000216.1 GCA_944393585.1 uncultured Clostridia bacterium
CCGCTGTCTGCCCTTGGGACTTCAGAAGGCGCGGCGGCATGGCCGGATACCGGAGACAGCATTTATTTTATGCGGCAATCGCGTATATTTGACTGCAAAAGCTTGAATTTCCTTCCGCAGCATTGTACACTAAAAGTATTCGCAAAAGCGAATAAAATGTTTTTTATAAAGTATTTTATGAAATGTACGGTATTGCGAACAATTTATAGCTTTGAAAAACAGTTTGGGAAAGGGGTACTTTATGGACTACATAACTGTGCATGATGCAGCGCAAAAATGGAATATATCAGAGCGTCTGGTGCAGAAATACTGTGCGATGGGGCGTATTGAAGGCGCAAAGAAATTCGGGTCTTCCTGGGAGATTCCTGCCGGGGCGGTAAAACCGAAAGACCCGCGCAAAGCACAAAAGGCTCCGGCTGTGCGGCGGGCAAGACGCCGGCCTGTTTCTTATCCGGGCCTTATGCCGCTGATGAACACCGCGTTTGAACCGGGCAAATGCCTGGAGTTTATTCAGGATATGGCTGACGGCCCGCAAAAACAGATTGCGCTTGCGGAATACTATTATTTCAGCGGACAGCCGGAAAAAGCGGTGCATGAAACAGAGGTCTTTCTTACCGGAACGGACAGAGATATCCAGCTTTCCGCCTGCCTGATCTATGCCTATGCAAATCTTTCTGTCGGGAAGATCCAGCGGGCGAGATATGCGCTGACGGCCGTGCAGGAAATGCTTGCCGCGGCTACGGAGAAGCAACCGGAAATGCGCGCGGCGCTGTCCTTTGTTTCATCGGCTGCGGCGGTGCTTCTGCACCTTCCTTTGCCGGAGGGGCTGCCGCCCATGCAGGAATTCCTCTCCATGCTTCCGATGGGAATCAGAATGTTTGCCTTATATGTAAACGCGCACTATACCTATCTGCAAAAGGATTACCAAAAGAGTCTCGGCATTGTGGAGGCGACTCTTGGCATGCAGACGGAAGAATATCCGATCCCCTCTATTTATCTGCATTTGGTTGCCGTGATGGATTATATGAGCTTGAAACAAAGGGAGCAGGCAAAGCGGCATCTGTTTGCGGCGTGGGAGCTTGCCAAGCCGGATGATTTGATAGAAGGATTCGGCGAACACCACGGGCTTCTGGGCGGGATGCTGGAGGCAGTCATAAAGCCCGAATATCCGGATGACTTTAAGCGGATCATTGCCATCACCTATCGGTTTTCCGCAGGGTGGCGCAAGATACATAATCCTGATACCGGACATGACGTAGCGGACAACTTGACGACAACAGAGTTTGCAGCGTCCATGCTGGCTGCCCGCGAATGGACCAATCAGGAGATCGCCGGCCATATGAACATCTCTGTGAATACGGTAAAATGGCATATCACCAATGCCATGCAAAAGCTCAATATCAGAAGCAGGCAGGATTTAAAAAAATATATGCTGCTGTAAGGGAAAAGGATTCGGTTTCGTTCGCCGGATCCTTTTTTTACTTACCCACCCATTTTTCTCCTTCAAACAGGTGGTCTCAAAACAATGATTCCATGTTAATATCAAATATATTATGAGCGAGACGGAAAGGAAGATATGCGCATGGAAAAGACAAAAAAATATCATGTCGAAGGCGCAACGCTGACGATCCCGCTTCGGTATGATAAAAAATCCGGCAGATATATGGAAGTATACCCCGACTTCATTAAGGACCCCGTATATACGCCGGAGGGCCACCCGATTATGCTGACGCTTGAGGATGCCTGCGCTTTCGGCGAACAGAAAGCTGCAAACGAACCATTGGTCGATTGCGGCTCCTGCCGCTTTTACCGGCAAGTGCAGAATGCTTTGATCGGCGTGTGCGGGTGTGAAAAGAACCGGAAAAATATAGTTGAATAAGGGGGCAAAAAAATGAAGAGGCGTATTTTAGCTTTCATGCTGTGTATTTGTATGGTTTTTCAGCTCATGCCTGCTGCCGGCACAGTATATGCGGCAGGTGATGGGTATAATCCGACCCGCAATGAGGATTTTATTATCCCGGCGGCTCTAAAAAGCAACCGGGATTTCATGATGGGATCAACGCTCAGAGGTACTCAGGCGAATTTCATCAACAAAATGGGCTTAAACGGCAACACAACGTATAAAGATTTTGAGACGGACCAAAGAGTGGATATCAGCGAGGTGTCAAAGGAACTTCAGAGCGCCGGTCAGCTTAGCTATACCATCGGCGCAAGGCTGAAAGCCAGCCATAACGACTTGAACGGCGCAGAAGTTGAAACAGTGCTGAAGTTTAACGGCTATTACTATTATCCGCAATGGCACACGGCAGGGTTTAAAGATCACGGAATATATGAAAACGCCGATTTCAAAAGAACCATGTCGTGGGATTATTTTCGGCTTCAGGCAACAACAACAAATGAAGCATGGTATACAAAGGCCACGCAGACAAAGGATCTGGCGATCTATCTGCTGGACGAAAAAGCGCCGACGGTTGAAAGCTGTGAAATTACGCAGAACGGCGAGAAGGCCTCGTCCGTCCAGCTCGGCTCCACTATCCAATTTACGCTCAACTTCTCGGAATATATCCGGTTTGCCGACGACTCGGCTTCCCATGAGCCGGGGCTGGAGTTTGAGATTTTGCCTTACGGCGAGATCGTAAGCGACCCCATCCGATTGAAAGCGGATTTTGTAGGGCTGTATGAGAACAAAATGGTGTTTGAATACACGTTTTCGGATGAATACAGCGGCTATGAGGGGATTGAGGAGTTCTATATCTCAAGGATCGAGAAGGTGACACAGCAGGAAGACTTTGATGCAGAATATAACCTTGCCCTGCTCCCCAAAGAGATCGCCGATGCGGCAAATGTGCCGGATGTTACCGTCAACAACCTTATCACAGACCTTGCGGGAAACGCTGTGGAAGAGGTTTTGGCAACGGATGAAAACGGCGCTGTCACCGGCGAGCGGGAAATCGTCTTCAACAGCGTCAAGATTGATTCCAAAGCGCCGTCCGTTCAAAGCGTCGGCATAGAAAAAAAGCTGATGTGGAATATTACGGACGAGGACGCCGGCCTGTACGCCAAAGTGGGCGACAGAGTGCAGCTGAGCGTTTCCTTTACTGAGCCCGTGTATGCAGATGCGGGAAGCACAACGCTGACCCTTAACATAAAGGACGGTTCGGGGCGGGCTGTCACTGTGAAAAATAACACGGATATTTCGGGCGGGACTGTGATGAGCTTTGAAGCGGTCGAGATAACCGAAGGCATGACGTATACGGGGGACGCCGCTGAGGGAAAGATAACGCCTGTTTCTATTGACGGCTCCAATGTTTTGGATTCCGCAAAAAACCCGTGCGGAGTGCACAATCTGAAAGAGGAAGGGATATTTGCCAACCAAGATTTTGCGCTGGATACATTGGG
>CALYAR010000217.1 GCA_944393585.1 uncultured Clostridia bacterium
GAGGGACGTATGAAAAATCACACGCCCGTACCCGGTCAAAAACGCGGACAAAGCGGCCCGTCTCGCCTGCAAATACGACGTTTTCAAATTTTCTATGCCGGCAACCCGTCCGCTGACTCCAACTGAAATTGCCGCCTGAGACGAATCCATCAAATGGAGAAACCTGGACAAAGATTGTGTCATTTGGTCGTCCAAAAGGGTTTCCCAGGCCACATTGCCATGAAGGATATATCCATTATTTACCTGTGAAATCACAAATTTGTTCCCAAAAATTTGCTCTGCTTCCTGGCGGAACGAGCGGAAATAGCGTTTCACCACCATAGGTGTATCGAACAGATCCACGGTCGGATCCTTTGGTCCCGTTTGAAATCCGTGACTTGAACCAACCCGAATCACAACGCTTATGAAATACCCCTCGGGATCGATGGGTAGATTTTGCAAATTCACCCCCCCCCCGGGGCCTTGGGAATCGCTGTATTTTATCAATTCCAGCGCAGCATCATCCACAAAACTATCTGAATTTTGACGGAGATCTCGACACCGATCCCGCGCCTTTTTAACTGCTGCGGTCAGTTCATCCAATTCAAAGGGCTTAAAAATGTAATCAACGGCATCCAGGCGAATTGCGTTTTTCATATATTCTCTATCAGAATATCCGCTCAAAAACAACACTTGTATTCCCGGATATCTGCTCTGCAATTCTGTCACCAAAGATATTCCGTCCATTTTAGGCATTCGAATGTCACAGATCAGAATATCCGGATGCACACGTTCCACCAGTTCCAATCCTTCCAAGCCATTAGATGCCTCGCCGGCAATTTGAATATCAAAAAGTGACCAGTTAAGTGCCGTACGAATTCCCTGTCTTGTGGCAGGTTCATCATCAACGATGATCATTTTATACATAAATGATATCCTTTCATCGCATTGTAGAATTGCTTAATATTATATCATATTTTTCTAATTTTGTATAGTATTTCATCAATTATATTTAACACACTCTGACATTACACATAAAATTTTAGAGAAAAGCATAAAAAATTATACTACTCAAAATGGAAAATTCATGTCACAATAAAGAAAACCGAAGCAGAAAGGCGGTCATATAAAGTGGAAAAACAACTGGAATCCACACAAATCACTCTGGATGTCCCGATTCGGGGCGAGTACGACGTAATTGTAGTGGGTGGAGGACCTGCGGGGTGTACAGCAGCTATCGCAAGCGCCCGCGAGGGTCGCAAAACATTGCTGATAGAGGCAACAACAGCTCTGGGCGGCATGGGAACCATGGGATTGGTACCGGCTTGGTGTCCTTTCTCCGATCATGAAAAAATTATTTACCGCAGCTTGGCACAGAAGATTTTTGAACAAAGCCGTGCCTGCGTTCCCAACGAGCCGGACGGTAAGCTGGATTGGGTAGCCATCAACTGTGAAGAACTGAAACGAATTTATGATGAAATGGTGGGAGAAGCCGGAGTAACGGTTCTTTACCAGACAACATTGTGCGGTGTCAATTCCGAAAACGGACATGTGTCCTCTATTATGGTGTCCAATAAATCCGGCCTTTCTCTTTATAAGGCACAGGTTTATATTGACTGTACCGGCGACGGGGACCTGGCCATCAAAGCAGGCGCAGACTATGAAACAGGAAATGCCCATGGCTTGGTACAGCCGTCTACTCACTGCTTCATCCTTGCGAATGTGGATACCTATGCGTATGAACATATCGTCAACGTGCGGATGCATAATCATAAACTGGGAGATCGGAGTATTTCTGTTCAACTGATGAAAGATCCTGAGCTGGACTTGATTGTGGATACGCATTTTTGCAATTCGCTGTTTGCGCCCGGCGCAGTAGGATTCAATGCCGGACATCTGTTTGAGCTTGACTCTACCAATCCGGAAGCGGTTTCCGCTGCTATGGCCAAAGGGCGGCGTCTGGCACATCAGTTCCTCAAGGGGCTGAAGAAATACGCGCCGGAAGCCTTTGCAAACGCCTATGTAGCACAAACAGGTCCTCTCATGGGAGTCCGCGAAAGCCGCCGGATCGTATGCGATTACCGTTTGACTGCCGACGACTATCTGGCACGCCGGTCATTTGAAGACGAGATCGGCCGCAACAGCTATTATATTGATGTTCACCATTCTTCTGAGGAATTGAATAGTGTAGTCAGCGGAAAATTTGACTCCAACGCGAGATACGAACGCTACGGTAAAGGCGAAAGCCATGGTATACCGTATCGGAGCCTGTGCCCTGTCGGGCTTCAAAATGTTTTGGTGGCAGGACGCTGTATTGGCAGTGATAATGCAATCAACGGCTCGGTAAGAGTTATGCCGCCTTGCCTGGTAACAGGAGAAGCTGCCGGTGTGGCCGCGTCAATGGCTTGTGAAATGACACAGCCAGATATCCATCAGGTAAATGTATCCGATTTGCAGGATACACTTTTAAGCTATGGAGCATATTTGCACATTGACCAGCAATAACTGTTTATAAAAATTAGTAGGATCCTCAAAATATCAGACACTTCATCCAGAGTGTCTGATATTTTTTGTGCAGTATCGTAATATATTTCAAAAAAACGAAAAAAATTGAAGTTGATTTACGTCTATTCACAAATAATCTCATAATATTTTATAAATTTCAGACATACATACACCTTTCACACAAAAAGAAGTTCTGTTATACTATATTCATCGTCAAATTGCCAATCCCCTCTCACTTCTCGGGGGAAGGCTAAACTCTTAGAAAGTGAGATGGATTTATTATGCAGCTTTCGCGCACCAAAAGCACCGCGAAAAACATGACCCACAAAAAGCCATTGAGCGCTTACCTGAAACAGAATTACGATATGTATCTGATTCTGCTGCCAGGATTGCTCTTTATCCTGATTTTCAATATTCTGCCCATGTACGGTATCTTGATTGCGTTTAAAGACTACAGCATGTTTGCTGTTGAAGGATCTCCGTTCCTTTCGGTTTTAGCAAGCCCATGGGCCGGATTGAAACACTTCCAGAAGATTATGGGCGAAACTGG
>CALYAR010000218.1 GCA_944393585.1 uncultured Clostridia bacterium
TGGCGGAGAAAGAGAGATTTGAACTCTCGCGCCGGTTACCCGACCTACACCCTTAGCAGGGGCGCCTCTTCGACCTCTTGAGTATTTCTCCATATTCGAATTGATCAATAATTATTTTATTAATTAATCCCTTATCACAAATACAAAACAGGCGATGGCGGAGAGGGTGAGATTCGAACTCACGGTGCTTGACGCATCACTGGTTTTCAAGACCAGCTCCTTAAACCGCTCGGACACCTCTCCAGATAAGAGACAAAACAAATTATAGCAAAGAACCGCCGGCCTGTCAAGCATTTTTCTTCCATTTATCACAGTTTTCTAAAATTCATTTTGGGGCCCATATCTTTCAATATTTTGTCCATTTCATCTCGGTTTCATACAAAAGGGCCGACAAGATTTGCCAGCCCGATGCACTGAAATTTCTACCGTCGTTTACGATCTGCCAAGTTTCGCCCAATCACGCCGCCGACTGCGCCAGCAACAAATGCGTACAAAAACCGTATCAAACCATTCATTGTAAAGGCGGGAGCCGAAAAGCCCAAAACACCCACAATATACAAAATCAGCATATAGCACAGGCCCGTAATTCCGCCGATCAAAAAGCCTCGCATTTCGGAGCGGCGCGCCGCAATGATTCCGCCGATCAGCATGGCGATCAGACTGACGATCAGCACCGCCGGGCAGATCATATTCTCACTGAGATTTGTTGACAGCATAACAAAGGATAAAATAACAAACAGGACCAAACTAAATAAAAAACTAACCAAAAGAGCGCGCATAACGGGCATAACTCCGGAGAATGCCGGCATCACTTTCTCTTTTTTCAACTCATTGCTCACAAAGAAAAACCCCTTTCCAATCACGTACTTGCTTCTACAGTATAACGTTATTCGGAAAGGGGATTATTTATTCCAACGGATTGATTTCGCCAAAAGATTCCCTATACGTCCAGATCGTCGTCTTCTACTGGTTTTTCAATTTCCTTGACCGACCATCTTTTCACTTTCATGATAGTTTTCTCACCCGGGGTTCCGACATTGCCGGTTTCAATTGTAAGGATGTCGTCCTTGATTTTCACGATTTTCCCGACAATTCCTCCAATCGTGAGAATAATATCACCGACACGCAGACCATCGAGCATTTCCTTGACCATTTTGTCTTTCTTTTTCTGCGGACGGATCATCACAAAATACATTACGACGAAAATTAATGCGAACGGAATGATCATGGTAAGGATGGAAGCAACCCCTCCTGCCGTACCGCTTGCCGCTGCATCTGCGCCGCTCTCCGCATAAACTACCATTTCACTAAACATGCTGTAAAACCCTCCTAGTTTTTTTGTCCTTTTTCGGGCGTAATCCCGCTATGGTTTTTCATACCGATCTCCGATCGGAAAACCCTCTCTCTTTGCCTGCAACCAAGAGGGCAAACATTACCATCGTAAAAAGTATTATACACACCTTTTTGCCTTTGTGCAAGCCTGTCTTATAAACTTTTAAAAAAATGTTCATAATCGGGGCGAAAATCATCAATTTCAGGACTTTTTACGCACTTTTTTTCTGAATTTGGACAAAAAGCATCCCAGCGGCGTCGGTTTGCACACTGGGATATGAATTTCAAGCTTATGCTTCGTCACTGCCGTCAATGGACTTCAGCTCGTCCATCTCGGTTTCCAACTCATCGATCACTTCTTCTTCGTCCTTCATTCCCGCGGAGAGATCAGCGTTATCATGGGCAGCTTTTTTGGTCGGTTTGGGATCCTTTGCAATATTGATTCCTTCCACATGAATGTTGATCTTGTCCACCGAAAGTCCGGTAATGCTCTCAACCGCTTCCTTTACCTTTTCCTGTGCCTGCCAAGCCACATCCGGAATGCGGACGCCATACTCTACAATAACATGCAAATCCATGCTTACCTGTGTCCCGTCTACTGAGACCTTAACGCCTTTTCCGACATTTTTCTTTCCGGAGAAAATTTCCGCAATGCTGCCCAAATTGCTTCCGCTTGCGTAAATTCCCTTGATTTCAGAAAGTGTCATGCCCACAACAGTAGAGATGACGTCGTCGGAAATATTGACGACTCCCAGGCTGTCTTCCTCCATGTTCAGAGTTTCTTCTTTGATTGTTTCATCCATTCTGCATACACCTCTTTCATACGTAGTTATCCATGTTTAAGATTCCCAAAAAACCCCAGGCTTATGCGCAGGAGCTTTTTGGGAACCATCCTTCGCCGATTGTTTGTATAAACTAAGTATATCACGTTTTTTACGCCACTTCAACTATTTTCACATTTTTCGCATCTACATCTACCTGACCGGTAATGATTTCCTGAATCTTTGCCGCATCGCTTTCGGAAAGCTGGGCACTTTTTACTACGACGGTTACATTTTCAGAATTGATAAAGACCACGCAGTCGGAAAATCCTTTCGCTTTGATGATGTTTTCGCAGGCCGCCTCGCTTTTCTGGGCATTGGCATAGTTTAAAATCTGCTGCTGGGCGGATTCTTTTGCTTCTTTGTCGCTGCTGGGATTTTCAATCAGCGTATTGAGCATTTCAATCGCTTTTCCTTTGGCGGTCTCTTTCTGAAGGCGGGCATCGTCAAAGTAGCCCTGCGAAGCGGCTGCCTCTTCGTCTACAATTTCACCAGTATCTTCTCCGGCGCTGACCTGCTGGCCTTCCTCACCCGTTTCACTGCTGACATATTGCGCCTGCCCTGTTTGGTCACTTTCGTCTTCGGCTTCCTCTTCGTTTGCGTCATACAAGATTATATTTTCATCCGCAGATACTGGCGCGGTCGGAGAGCTGCTTGGGCTGGCGTCAACTGCCAGAGGCTCCTCACTGCCAGGCGCGTAAATCCAGGACACAAATCCAGCCGCCGCAACGAGGACGATCAGCGAGACCGCCACAATCTGCTTTTTCTTCAAAACCATCATATCAGTTCCTCCTTCATTATCCCTTTTTTAACACTTTCACTTTATACGAATCAATGCCGAGCACAGTCTTGACTGCTTCCATAATATCCAGCTTCAGTTTTGCATCACCTGCTCCTTCTGCGGCCACAATCACGCCTTGAATTTCGGGATACGTTTCTTTTACGATAACGGGCGCATCCCCTTCCAAGACGGCCTGTGTCTGCTTTTTTTCCTGTGTATCTTTTTCTTCCTGCCCGCTCGTCGTTTCGCGGGTTTCCTCATTGGTCTCATAAGCAAGCGTCTTTTCCCCTCCGGTTGAATAGACCACCATCACCGAGACGTCTCCCACACCGCTGACTTTTCCCAAGATCTCTTCCAGCCGCTTCTCCAGTTCTTTTTCGCTGGGCTGAGTTTGAACTGTATTTTCAGCAGTATCCTTCTCCGCGCTGGAATCCTGTTTTCCGAAGGGATAGACCAATAAAAGGATTCCAATTATAATTATGAGAATAATCAGAAAATTATTCTTCTTGCCAAACAGCTTTTTTATGCCGGCTTTCCATTCCATCCTCTGCATCTCCCTTTAAAATCCGCTTTCGTTCTCAATCCGAATTTTATCTTTTCCAATTCCATATCGGGCGGAAAGCGCTTCTGCCAGCAAACTCCCATTCTCGTCAGACGGAAGATAAATGAGGATACTTTCGATCAGCACGCCGCCCTCGTCGTCGATGCCTGCCGTTACAGTGCACTGAAGAGGGGAATAATGCTTTTCATTCATAAAGCTTACCATGTCCTCCTCCATTCTCTCTTCAAATACGTTTTTGACATTGTTCTGATAGATTCCTTCATAGTATTCCTGTGCCTGTACCTCATCGGGTGCGGCCGCGGCAAACTCGCCGTCCCATCCGCTCAATAGCGGCTTTGCCATGGTTAATACTATAATTATGCCAAGCAGCGGGCGGATATACTTTTTATAGTTTTTATCCGGCATCAAAATATCCAAAATTGCTCCAATGGCAATAATTGCTGCCATTGTCAAAACAAATGCATTCATAGCAATCCTTTCTCAGCGCATCATAAATGCGGAATTGGTTGCGTTAATAAACGAGGCAATCGCCACCATGAACAAAACTCCATAGACCACGACAAACGCCAGCGCCATGCTGATCGTTCCGCTCATATCCCAGATTGCTCCGGAGAGGCGTTTGTCACAGATGCAGTCTAATATTGCCGAAGTCAATTTCAGCGCCAGAATGATGGCAGCCAGCTTCAGGGCAGGAACGATCAAAATAGCGGCTACGGTAATGAGTCCAACCGTTCCCAAACTGTTTTTAATGAGCTGTCCGCTGCCGGCGACTGTTTCCACTGCATCACTTAAAATTCCGCCCACCACTGGAACGAAGCTGCTGACGGCAAATTTAATTCCCTTTGCGCCCAGTGCATCCAGATTGGCCCCCAACACCCCTTTGATGGTTAAAACCCCTACAAACAGCATGAAACCGAAACAGAGAATCCATTTCATGCAGGTATTGACAACCTCGCACAAACGCTTGGCATGAAAGCTGTCGTTCAGGCGGTTGACAATGGTGAGGACAGCGGTAAAGCACAGCATTGGGATCAAAAGCTGGTTTAAAATACTCCCCATCAGCGAGCAGATTCCCGTCATCAAAGGGTAAAACGCTCCGCTGGTGACAATATTCCCCCCCGCCATACCGACTGCCATCAGTGCTCCCAGCATGGTATTCATAAAGGTTTGCAGCTTATCCGTGCAATCCTTCATGATCTGATATGCGGTGCCGAACAGGCTCAAAAGGATCCCGGCGCAAATCGCATAGACGGCAAAAAAAGCAATCTGGCCGATCCCGTCGTCTTCCAGGGAATCGCGCATATTGAGAATAATGACAGATAAAATACAGACGGCGCACAGTTTTAAAATCAAAGCGAGGTTCTTTTTCATTTCCGAAAACAGCAGGGACAGGGCCGCGGTAAAAATATTCTGCGTATCCAGTTTGCCCCCTCCGCTCATCATATCCTGTACGGCCTCATCAAAATCAAAGGAACCGAAGTACTCAGCGAACTCTTCGTCAATCGCTTCCTTGGAGGCGCGCGCAGCGGATTCCACCTCTCCGGAATCCAAAATCCCAGCGGCATCTTCTGCTTCCTCTGCCGCT
The DNA here is from genome assembly GCA_944393585.1 of uncultured Clostridia bacterium. GTDB lineage: Bacteria > Bacillota > Clostridia > CALYAR01 > CALYAR01 > CALYAR01. Next base: position 5,082 of record CALYAR010000218.1, read on the forward strand.
GATACGGGAAGCACCCAGAATAATAACAAAATTCCAACCAGCAGTGCCACTTTTTTCATTTGTTTCACCTCGATCACGATAAACTTTTTAAGCCGCTGCCGCCAGGCCGATGAGGCTTATGCGGGCCTGCCGTTCTATTTTCGATCCTTCTTCTACGGCAGAAGATCCGCGACCAGTTTCAGCAGCGCATTGACCACCGGCAGCGACAGCCCAATGATGATAATTTTAGCGGCCAATTCCACTTTGACGGCAACCGATCCCTCTCCTGCGTCCTGGCAAACCTGCGATGCAAATTTTGCAATGTAGCTGACCGCAATAATTTTAAACAATACATCCAGATAAACAAAATCAATTTGGAAGCCGTCCAGAATTTGAATCATTGCGGCAAGCGACCGGCTCAGCTGGCCGGCTACAATCGTAAAAATTAAAATTCCGGTTACAATGGAAACCAGCAGGGCAAAATCCTTGCGGGTATCCTTCAGGATGACGGCCAAGATCGCACCGACAATTCCAATGGCCGCAATTTTGATGATATCCGCTTCCATCTTTTCACTCCTCCTTCTCATTAGAGGTTAAAAATATTCTTGATGGTGTCAAATAAAACGCTGATCTCCTGAATGATAATAAAAAGCACGACAATTAAGCCAGCCAAGGTAGTAAGCATGGCCTGCTCTTCCCGGCCGGAGCGCACCAGAAGCTGGTGCAGAACGGCAACCAAAATACCGATTGCAGCGATTTTAAAAATCAATTCTACTCCCATTGTCATCCTCCTAAATATTCCGCAAAGCGGAATATTTTCCTATACCCGCACAAAACAAAATTTGCAAAAATTTTGTGGGCGCATATATTTTCCGCAAAGCGGAATATTTTCCTATACCCGCGCAAAACAAAATTTGCAAAATTTTGTGGGCGTATAAATATTCCGCAAAGCGGAATATTCTCCTGTCTCCGCGTATGAATTCTCTGCATTGCCTGATATCAGGCATATTGATATTTTCTGACCTGCTGCCGCGGCTTTGCATGTCCGAGCATTAAACGAGCAGAACCACCACTAAAGCGGCTCCCAGCAGACAAAAGGTCTGCCTCATTTTGGCATTGCGGACCGTCTCTTCGTGCGCGCTTCCCCTGATTTCTTCCAAAAGCTCGACAGTCTTGTCGATATTTTCCAGCTGCCGCTTCCGGTCAGACATTCCAAGCTGGCTGGAAAATTCCATCATGACTCGTATTTCTTCCGGATGCAGGCAGAGCGTGCCGGCGGACGCTTCAATAGCCCGCGACATGCAGTCGGCGGTTTTTACGCCATCGCGCGCCATTGCTTCGGCGCGGGCAAATAAATCTGCAAATTCTCCCGTTAAGCGTTCGGAGAGTTCGCAGAAGATGTCGGCAACATAGCTCTCACAAAAGCCGATTTCCGTCTTCATCACGCGCAGCGCATAGATCAAACCAGCTATCCCCTTTTCCCGCCGGCGGTACGCCGCTGAAAGGGAAACCCCCAAATATCCCCCTGCGGCTAAAATCAAAATCCCCCCGACTACTTTTCCGATCATTTTGTTGCCACTTCTCCCAAAACCCGCTGTCCTTCCTGTATGGCCAGGCAGGCAACCACATCGAACAGCTCCCGGATTTCCTTTGCCTCACGTTTGCGCGCCAGTTGAGCAATGGAACCAGCGTGCATACTGGCCAGAACGCTCACACCGCAGTTTAAGGCCCGCCGAACCGCCTCCAGATCCCGCTCTCCCCCCAGTTCATCGGTGATGATGACCTGCGGCGACAGCGAACGCAGCGCCATAAAGATGCCGCGCTCCTTTGGACAGCCTGCCAGCACCTCGGTATGGATTCCCAAATCATAATGGCTCA
>CALYAR010000219.1 GCA_944393585.1 uncultured Clostridia bacterium
TGTATGATTTGGGCGCTTATGAGTATCCCGGTGAAGACACTCCGGATGATCCCTCTGATCCCCCGGAAGAACCCGAAAAGCCTTCCGTCATTCCATCAGCAGAGCCGTTTACGGACATCAAGGGACACTGGGCTGCTGAAACGATTCGAAAAGCGGAACAAGCGGGAATTATTTCAGGATATCCGGATCAAACCTTCCGGCCGGATGATATTGCCTCCAGAGCAGAGTTTGCAGCGATCCTTTCCAGAGCACTTCAAATCAGTTCCGCTAAGCCGCTCCCCTTCCGTGATACTCCGGATACCGCCTGGTATGCAAACGATCTGGCGGCTGCCTGGGAAGCCGGAATTGTAATCGGATTGCCGGACGGCACTTTCGCTCCCAATCAGTCTGTTACGCGCCAGGAAGCGATGGTAATGATATCAAAAGCTTTAGACTTTATGAACGTGCAGCCGGAATACAGCCTGAATATTTTGCAGCGGTATTCGGATGCGGAAACCATTTCAGAATGGGCAAAACCGTATGCAGCGAATTTAACCGCAAAAGGAATTATCCAGGGAGGAGATGCTCACAAACTAAATCCGCTGGCTCCTGTCACACGTGCGGAAATCTGTGTTATGATTATGAATCTAATTACGAAATATTAAGCCGTACACGACATAAAAACGAAAGAGACTTCAAATCGAGTGCCGCGCAAACAGTAACAGCGGCACTCGATTGTTTTTATGCTGCTTTCGGCGGAAAAACAGGCCGCAGCTTCTTAGCCATATCAACAGCATAAAACGGAAATGGCTGGAAATTTGTTTTTCTCTATATTGCTGTGATAAAGGCGGAAAGTTTCCATCGTGCATAAAATCAAAAGAAATGTTTGAAATGGGACGAGATAAAAAGCCGCGCAGGAAAAACATATCCATCTGCCGGCGCCTGATAACTGTCTCTGTATCAAATCATTTGTGACAGCTATGTAGATCAGAACCAATTGGCAAGAAGCGACCGGCCATAAAATTGGCGCAGCCTCCGCTTTCTGCCCTGCGGAATGCACTGTCCGCACAAATTTTCATTTTGATCCATCACAAAAAAACGGTAAATTGTTATATTGACAATATTTCATTTGTGCGTTAAAATTTGTTTGTTCCCGAACAATTAGAAAAGGTATTGAACCTTGCAGCCAGAAAGGGGGAAAGTTTAAATGGAAAAAGACTGTGGGCTTTGGATTCACATCCTGTCCCACAAGCTGAAAAAGCGCATGAACGCCAATATGCAGAGCCTGGGTCTCACTGGGGTACAGAGCCGCATCATGCACTACATCCTTGTAAACTGTGCCGACGGGCCGGTTTTTCAGCGGGATGTGGAAAGTGCCTTCGGCATGAGCCGTTCTACAGCTACCGGTATTTTGCAGCTGATGGAAAAGAACGGTCTGATCGTGAGGGAGAGCGTGGCCAGCGACGCACGCTTAAAAAGCCTGATTCCTACGGAAAAGGCGGCGCATCTGGATGCACAGGTTGGCGAGTATCTTCGGCAGACCGAGCAACGCCTCACACATGGTCTGTCGGACACACAGCTTGCGCTGTTTTTGGAGACCGTTACGCGCATGTCCGCAAATCTGGATGGATAACCGGCGCTCGGCCCATATAATTGCATAATGATTTTTATGATGTGCCGTGTGTATCCGCATCGGCTGCGTCATATTTTGTAGGAGGTATTTCATTTATGATAAAAACCCTTGCTCGCAGCATCCGCGAGTTTAAAACGACGGCCATTTTAACGCCGCTTCTGGTTACGGTCGAAGTGGTTTTGGAATGTATCATCCCGTTCATCATCGCTAATTTAGTGAACGAGATGCAGGCCGGCTGCGGGATGGATGTCATCGTCAACTATGGCATTCAGCTGGTGGTCATGGCCATTCTGTCGCTGGTTTTCGGCGTCGCGGCCGGAAACACCTGCGCTACTGCTTCTACAGGCTTTGCGCGCAACCTGCGCAAGGATATGTTCTACCGTATCCAGGATTATTCTTTTGAGAATATCGACAAATTTTCAGTATCCAGCCTGGTTACGCGAATGACCACCGACGTTGTGAACGTACAAATGTCTTTCATGATGATCATCCGCATAGCCATACGCGGCCCATTGATGCTGATCTTCTCGTTCGTCATGGGCTTTGCCATGGGCGGCCGTCTGGCTATGATCTTTCTAGTTACCATCCCGCTGCTGGGAGTCGGCCTGATACTGGTCATCCGTAAGGCGACCCCAATTTTCCGCCGGGTATTCCGCAAATACGATGCGCTGAACGACTCTGTACAGGAAAACGTACAGGCAATGCGCGTCGTCAAGAGCTATGTACGCGAAAGCTATGAGAAAAAGAAATTTACTGCCGCTGCCGAAGATGTCTGCAAAGATTTTACCCGTGCTGAACGTATTATGGCGCTCAATAACCCCATGATGCAGTTCTGCGTATACGCAGGCATGGCATTTGTGCTCTCCTTCGGCTCTTATGCTGTAATCACTAGCCAGGGCACGGAAATCGCCGTAGGCCAGATGTCTGCCATTCTTACTTACAGCTTCCAGATCCTCATGAGCCTGATGACTGTGTCCATGGTATTCGTTATGATCACCATGTCAATGGAATCGGCGGAGCGTATCGTCGAAGTTCTGACGGAAAAGAGCAATCTCACCAGCCCCGAGAACGGCATTACCGAGATGAAAGATGGTACGATTGATTTTGAGAACGTCAATTTCAAGTATTCCCAAAAAGCGGAACGCATGGCATTGGCTGATGTCAATCTGCATATTAAATCCGGTGAAGTCATCGGGATTTTAGGTGGGACGGGTTCCTCCAAGTCCTCGCTGGTGCAGCTGATTCCCCGTCTGTACGACGTCACCGAAGGCTGCGTTAAGGTAGGCGGCGTGGATGTGCGCGACTACGATCTGGAGGTTCTGCGCAACAACGTAGCCGTTGTGCTTCAGAAGAACGTGCTGTTCAGCGGCACCATCAAAGATAACCTGCGCTGGGGCAACCCCAACGCCACCGACGAAGAAATAATCGAAGCCTGTAAGCTCGCTCAGGCGGATGAGTTCATCCAGCAGTTCCCAGACAAGTATGATACATGGATTGAACAGGGCGGCGCCAATGTCTCCGGCGGCCAGAAACAGCGCCTGTGTATCGCGCGCGCACTTCTGAAAAAACCTAAAGTGCTGATACTGGACGACTCTACCAGCGCAGTGGATACGCGCACCGACGCGCTGATCCGCCAGGGCTTCCGTGAGTTTATTCCTGAAACAACAAAAATCATCATCGCTCAGCGTGTAGCATCCGTACAGGATGCCGACCGCATTATCGTAATGGAAGGCGGACGCATCAGCGTTGTTGGTACTCACGATGAGCTGATGAAAACCAGTGAAATCTATCGAGAAATCTATACGACCCAAAATAAAGGAGGTGACCAAGATGGCGCAAAATAAAACTAATGCCAATACCAATACCACTCCCTCTACGACGCCTCGGGGCCAGAAGGCGCCAAAAGGCGTATTGCGCCGGACTCTTCGCACCTTATTTGAGTTCTATCCAGTTCTTTTGCCTGTTGCATTGATTTGCATTCTCATCAATGCTATTGTCAGTTCGGTACCTTCGATATTTATGCAAAATATCATTGCCATCGTGGACAACAGCTATAAAACAGGCGACTGGTCCGCTGTTTCCGGCCAGATTATGAGTTTTGTGGGTATTTTAATCGTAATGTATATCATCAGCCTCATCGCCGGTTTTGCGTACTCCCAATTGATGGCGATTATCACGCAGGGTTCTTTAAAAAAGATGCGTGAAAAAATGTTCAGCCATATGCAGGACCTGCCCATCAAATACTTTGATACGAACGGCCACGGCGATATTATGAGTTATTATACCAACGACGTAGACACGCTGCGCCAGATGATCAGCCAGAGCCTGCCACAGATGCTGATTTCCGCTGTGACTTTATTGACTGTTTTCAGTATCATGATGTATTACAGTATTATCCTTGGCTTGGTCGTGGTAGCTGGTATTATTTGTATGGTTTTCTTGGCTCGTTATGTCACCAGCCACTCCTCCAAATATTTCCTTCGCCAGCAAGTTACCATAGCTAAAGCGGAAGCCTTCATGGAAGAAATGATGACCGGTCAGAAAGTGATCAAAGTATTCTGCCATGAGGAGAGCGCCAAGGAAGACTTCGACAAAGTGAACGGTGAAATTTTCTTCAATGCCCGCAATGGTAACCGTTTCGCTAACATCTTAATGCCATTGCTGGGTAACATCGGAAATGTCATGTACGTTGTAGTGGCTTTGATCGGCGGTGCGCTGATGCTTTCGGACATTCCCAATATCAGCATTTCCGGCATGGCCTTTGGGATCAGTATCGTGGTACCGTTTCTGAATATGACAAAGCAGTTCGCCGGCGCCATCGGCCAGGTGTCCAACCAGGTAAACATGGTAATTATGGGTCTTGCAGGTGCACACCGTATCTTTGCCCTGCTGGACGAACAGCCTGAGACCGACGAAGGCTATGTTACGTTGGTCAATGCCAAGGAAAATGCCGATGGCAGCATGAGTGAGTGCGAAGAGCGCACCAACGTCTGGGCTTGGAAACATCAGCACCACGACGGCACCATCACTTACACCCGCCTGCAGGGCGACGTGCGTTTCTTTGACGTCAACTTCGGCTACACTCCCGAAAAGACTGTACTGCACGACATCTCCCTATACGCAAAGCCTGGCCAGAAGGTGGCCTTTGTCGGCTCTACCGGCGCTGGAAAAACCACGATTACCAACCTCATTAACCGCTTCTATGATATCAGCAACGGCAAGATCCGCTACGACGGCATCAATATCAACAAGATCCGAAAATCGGATCTGCGCCGCAGCTTGGGCATTATATTGCAGGATACGAACCTCTTCACCGGTACGGTAATGGAGAACATCCGATACGGAAACCTGGATGCGCCTGACGAAGAGTGCATTGCCGCAGCGCAGCTCGCCGGCGCGGACGACTTCATCCGCCGTCTGCCCGAAGGGTATAATACGATGCTGACGGGTAACGGAGCAAACCTCAGCCAGGGCCAGCGCCAGCTGCTTGCGATTGCGCGTGCGGCCGTAGCCGACCCGCCTGTGATGATCATGGACGAGGCGACCAGCTCGATCGACACACGTACCGAGGCTATTGTACAGCGCGGCATGGACGCGCTGATGACTGGGCGTACTGTGTTTGTCATTGCACACCGTCTCTCCACGGTTCGCAATGCTGATGCCATCATGGTACTGGAGCATGGCCGCATCATCGAACGCGGCACCCACGAGGACCTTATCAAGTTGAAAGGCACATACTATCAGCTTTACACCGGCGCGCTGGAGCTGGATTAACCTGCTTTTTGCGCACACAAGCCATAGACAAAACAAAATCCCGGTTCCGGCCTTCCCGCAATGGGAATGGCCGGAACCCGGGATTTTTATTTTTATAAAAAATTGCAAAACAGAAAATCCAATTAAAACCATTGCACTCTTTCCGCCGTACTCATACAGAGGCGAAAATCGATCTGCTATTCAATCCCGCTCAACTTACAAAACAGGGCTATGTCTTTCCTTTGTTTGTTCGACTTATCCCTCTCTCGTTTACCCTGCTTTATTTTTTAAGACGCAGACGAACGGTTTTTACCTCGAACGGACGGAAATGGAGCTTCACACTGCTGTCCGCGGCTGTAAGTGCTTCAAAGCTGGAAGCTTCCTCCAGCATATTGCAGAGACAAGCCGATTCGACCGGCAGATCCCAGCAGAGCGTACAGTTTGTGTCGGCATGTTTACTCTCGTACAGACGGAGCACAACATCGCCGCTTTGATCCTCAGCCGGTTTGACTGTGTCGATCACAATGTTCTCAGCACCTTTCAGCGAGAAGAAACTTCTGGTGCCGGCCTTTCCGGTGAGAAGGACGGGCAGAACGTTCAGCTCATACCCTTCGCGGACGACGGGGCTGTCAAGCAGGCTGCCCTCCCATGCGGTAAAGGCGTAAGTGAAATGATGAGTGCCGTTGTCGGCCGCCATTTCAGGCGAAGCCGGTGCACGCAGCAGAGTAAGATTGATGGCGTTGTCCAGCATACTCACACCGTATTTGCAGTCGTTGAGCACCGCAGCGCCATGCCCTTCATCGCAGAGGGCGGTATAGCGATGGTTGCAGACCTCGAAACGGTCCTTTTCATAGCTGCGCGAACGATGGGTAGGCCGTTTAACATAGCCAAACTGCATTTCGTTCACCGCCTCAGTCGCGGCAACGTCCACAGGGAAGCTGACTTTCAGGAGGCGGTGCAGCTCGTGCCACTCAGCGGTCGTTTCAAATTCCACCCGGATGCTCCCGCTTTCGAGCGAAACGACCTGAGTGAGGGAGGAATTGCCGATTTCTCGTTTTATTTCGATGGCACAGCGGTAAGGATTATCCTCCACGATGCGAATGCCGGTGCAGCGACCGCTTTCCACAAACTGCTGCTCATAGGGGCTGTCGATATCCCAGGCGTCAAATTTACGCGGAACATCTTTGTAAAGGAGAAGACGATTCATACCGCCGGCGGCAAATTCCCGTCCGCTTTCGAGCAGAACAAAAGAGATCAGCTCGCCATTTTTGTCAAATACCGCTTTGACCTTACTGTTCTGGAGGAGGGCACCTTCTGCGTCCGCCGAAACCTTGACCGCCTCTTCGGGAGCAAGGCCGTTGTCTGCGGCAACGGTATAGCCGCAGGCCGGAACGGTTACGCGGGCATAGCTGCCATCGGATTTTTTAACCACGGTATCCCGATCCCAGGACAGGGAGTTAAAGATCAGCTCATCGCTGCCGCTTCCGGCGATGGAACCTGCCGCAGATACAGCCAGCGCCTTTCCGGAAGCAATGACTTCATCATGCAGCTTTTTTGCCTGTTTGTAAACTGCCGCAATCGAGGAGCCGGGGAGAATATCGTGGAACTGGTTCAGCAGCACCTTTTTCCAGTCGGCATCCCATTGCGCATAGGGGAAGGCAAAGCCGTCCTGCATGGCTACAGCGCCCCACATCTCGGCCTCGCGCAGAGCCAGCTCGGATTTACGGTTACCCTTTTTGACCGAAGCCTGGCTGGTGTAAACGCCGCGGTGACAGGAGAAATAAAGTTCGCCCACATAGGTGTTTTCGGGACCGCCTTCCGCTTCCAGATCTTCAAAAATTTTGCGGGGATGTGCCATTTCGAGCTTCGGGCAGCCTTCCAGGTTCTGTTCGCGCAGCGCAAACTCGATGTAGTCGCGGCTGGGGCCGCCTCCGCCGTCGCCGTAGCCGTAGGGCAGGAGGAATTTATCCAGACTATCTTTCTGAACGCGGTTTTCCCAGACATCGATAAGCTGTTTCGGATTGGTAGTATAGGTATAATTGGTGGGCAGGTAGGAGACGATTTCGCTGCCATCCATGCCGCGCCAGGTAAAGTAATGATAGGGGAACTGATCTCCGCCGTTGTAGCTCCAAAAGATCTTCTGGGTGACCAGGTATTTCATGCCGCAGCTCTTCAAAATCTGAGGCAGGGCCGCAGTGTAGCCAAAAGTATCGGGCAGCCACAGGATCTCACAATCGACGCCGAGTTCTTCCCGGAAATACTTCAGGCCGTGAACGAGCTGACGAATCAGTGATTCACCGGAAGTCATGTTGGTATCGGGTTCCACCCACATGCCGCCTTCGGCTATCCAGCCTCCCTTTTTGATTGCCGCCTTGATCCGTTCAAACAGCTCCGGATAATACTGCTGGCAGAAAACGTAGGTCTGCGGCTGGCTTTGAAGGAATTTATAGCCGGGATACTTTTCAATCAGGCGGAGCTGCGCCGCAAAAGTACGGGAAACCTTGCGTTCCGTCTCGGCCTGAGGCCAGAGCCACACCACATCAAGGTGAGCATTGCCGATCCCGTAAAAAGTGGGCACTGTACTGCCGTTGACACAGGAAAGCGCCTCTTTGAGGACTTCCCTGCCTTTTTGATAGCCGGCGATGCGGTCTTCCAGCGGCTGTTCAAAATCAACAGCCAAGGTGAATTTTTCCAATGATTTTCCGATTTTCGCCGCACGAAGGCTGCTCTCCGGCAGGCACTCCATCACTTCAGTCAAAGTTTTGACATCCATCCAGAGCTGGTAGGCCTCCTCATTCCAAATGCCGAATGTGTTTTTGCCCATTACGGTGCGAAGCTTGCCTTTCAGCGGATCGGTGTAAGTACCGGGTATAACCGGGCCGGTGCTGCAGGATCCAATGTCGCTGTTTGGAAAGAAATGGCCCGCATAAGCTTCCGCCTGAATCTGATAGCGTTCGCCCGGTTTGCCGTTTTCGGTGAGGATGTTATCCTCCATAAAGTGGTGAGGAACCGATACCCATCCGGCACGGTAGGTGCCGAACGAGACCCCGTTGACAAACAGAGTGGTCTCGCCGCCGGGATTTAAATTCAAAACAATCATCTTTCCTTCCGCTTCCGGCGGGAGGACAACCTCGCCTTTCAGCCACATATATTCCCATTCATTTCCCCAGGCCGTACCCTCGGGAACCGGTGCGTAGCCGCTGT
>CALYAR010000220.1 GCA_944393585.1 uncultured Clostridia bacterium
TTTGCCCCCGGCTTGTCAATTTTATTGATGGCAACAATAATTCCAACATTAGCAGCCTTAGCATGGTTAATCGCTTCAATGGTCTGCGGCATAATGCCGTCGTCTGCAGAAACCACCAAAATCGCAATATCTGTCACAGAAGCTCCGCGGGCACGCATTGCCGTAAACGCTTCGTGGCCCGGCGTATCCAAAAACGTAATTTTCTTATCGTGAATATTGACCCGGTACGCGCCGATGTGCTGCGTAATTCCGCCTGCCTCCGTCGCAATTACATTCGTACTGCGAATAGCATCCAAAAGCGATGTTTTACCATGGTCAACATGCCCCATTACCACAACAACCGGAGAGCGCGGTTCCAAGTCTTCTTCCTTATCCTCTACATCATTGAGTAATTTTTCTTCCTGAGTTATGATAACCTCTTTTTCAATTTCTACTCCTATATCTTCTGCAATCAGCGAAGCCGTGTCAAAATCAATGACCTGATTGATATTCGCCATAACGCCCAGCTGCATCAGTGACTTTATAATCTCAACCGAAGAACGGTTGATTTTTTGAGCCAATTCGCCGACTGTGATTTCGTCCGGTACCAATATTTTAACTTTTGGCTTCGGCTTAGCGGGCTTTGGCTGCGGTTTATTTGCCTTCATTTCCGAAGCCGCTTTGTCCTTTTGCTTTCCTGGTCCTTTTTTGATCTTCTGTTTGTTGACGAATTTGTCATTTTTCGTGCTTCCCAGCCGTTCCGGAACTAGGGTTGTTTCGATCCGCTGTTCACTCTCGAGCTTATTTAAATCAACAACACTCTGGCGCGTGTCAACATAGCGGACCTTTTTGGCCGGCTCCTCTGTAACTTTTGTCTCAACGCTCTGCCGCGCCTCTTTTACAGAAGGAGCGGATTTTTTCTCTTTCGTTTTTTCCGATTCCGCGGTTGCCTTACCGGCAGACAGGATAATCTTCTTTTCCTGCTTGGGCTTTGGTTTCGGTTGGGGCTTGGGATCCTGTTTCGGTTTTGCTTCACGGGGGGGCGGTGTATTCTTCTTTTCTTCCGAAACAGGCTTTGGCATTAATTCTTCCGGAGTTTTTCCCTTCATATCCGTTTGCTGCGTCATTCCTTCAAAAAAAATGTTGAGTTCTCCCTCTTCCAGGACACTCATGTGGTTTTTTCCTTCTACGCCCAGTTCCGTCAGCTTCTTTACGATATCCGTACTTTTCATATTCAACTGTTTTGCTAATTCATAAATTCTTGCTTTTAGCATAAAACTCCACCTCCGTTTAGCATTTTCAAAAATGACGCATCTGTAATTGCCGCGGCGGCACAATATTCCCGCCCCAAACGCATTCCCATCGTATTTTTATCCGAACAAAATGCAAAATTCACCTGATAAAAATCGCAGCTGTTGATCAGCGATTTTTTCGTGTTTTGCGCTGCGTCACCGGCAATCAGAACACATTTGGCCTTTCCCAGACGAATGGCCTCTTTCACGCTTTCGCTCCCTAAAACAGCCTTTCCCGCTTTTCGGGCAAAAGAAACTGCCGAAAGCATCTTTTCTTCATCCCAATTCATCTGCGCCATTTGACAACTCCTTTTTCAATCCTTCTATTACATCCGGACTTACTTCGCATTGAAACGCTCGATTAAGCGCCTTATTTTTTGCTAACAATTCAATGCAATTTCCTTCTTTGCACAAATATGCCCCCCGGCCGTTTCGCTTTCCGGTTTTGTCCACAAAGATTCCGTCGGGTGTTTTCACTACGCGAATCAGCATATCTTTTGGCTTCATAGTCCGGCAGGATACACACATCCGCAAAGGCTTCTCTTTCATAGCTTTCCCCCTCAAGGCACTCCTCTATGCCCGTTCGCTGTCACTTTTGATATCAATCCGCCACCCTGTTAAACGTGCTGCCAGGCGCGCGTTCTGGCCCGATTTTCCGATTGCCAGAGAAAGCTGGGAATCCGGTACAAACACGCGGGCCGTTTTCGTGTCCGCATCTAAAATGACGACTTCACTGACTTCAGCAGGACTCAAACTTGCAGAGATAAACTCCGCAGGATTATCACTCCATTTAATGACGTCCACTTTCTCGTTTCCCAATTCGTCCATAACAGCCTGAACACGCCCTCCACGCGGCCCTATGCAGGCGCCCTGTGCATCTACATCGGGATTTTTGGAAAAGACGGCAATTTTGCTCCGCTGTCCGGCCTCGCGTGAGACACTCATAATCTCAACAATTCCATTTTGAATTTCCGGCACCTGCATTTCAAACAGCTTGCGGACAAACCCCGGGTGAGAGCGCGAAACGTTCACCAAAACGCCTTTTGTTCCGTTTTTTACTTCGGATACATATAAACGGATTCGGTCGTGCGGCTTATAAACCTCTCCTTTTATCTGATCGTTGGGCGTTAAAATTGCTTCCAAGTGTTCCAACTCAACAAATACATTTCCTTTATCAATCCGCTGTACGACCCCTGTGATAATGCGTCCTTCCTTTTCGCGGTATTCTTCATAGGTTTTATCCCGTTCGAATTCCCGAATCCGCTGCATTACTACCTGCTTTGCCGTTTGAGCAGCAATCCGGCCGAAATTATCCGGCGTATCTTCCCGCTCGAAAATATCGCCCAGCTCATATTTGGCATTTTGCTTCTGCGCATCTTCCAGGCTGATTTCCGTATTAGGATCTTCTACTTCACTGACTACTTGAAATTGGGTAAACAGTTTAATATCTCCATTTTCCCGATTGATTGCAACCCGCACATTCGGATTTGACACATGATTTTTCTTATAGCCGGAAATCAGCGCCAGTTCCAGTGCTTCCAAAATAATTTCGCTCGAAATCCCCTTTTCCTGCTCCAAGTCTGCCAAAGCGGCGATAAACTCCTTGTTCATTTTACGTTACACTCCTCAAACAATGATTAAAATTCAGCGTACAGCCTAATATAAGCCGCCATCGATTTTGTGATCTCCAATTCTATACCATCCTCTGTACGCACAAACGCAGTTCCATCCTGATAGTTTTCCAATACAGCAACGAATTCTTTTTGTCCATTGTATGGAGCATAAAGCTTAATGCTAACTTTTCTCCCCAAAAAATGCAAGAACTCCCGCTCCTTTTTCAATTCCCGTTCCAGTCCGGGCGAACAGACCTCAAACAAATATGCCTGAGCAATCAAGTTTTCCTGATCCAAAACATCGGAAAGCGCGCGGCTTACCTTTTCACAGTCTTCTATTCCGACGCCGCCGTCTTTATCGATATAGACCCGCAAAAACCAATCGCTGCCTTCTTTTTTATATTCGCAGTCTACTATCTGACATTGATATTCGGCCGCTATGGGCTCTGCCAATTTTAAAACACTTTCTTCTATTTTTGACATTGGCTCTCCTTTAAACCTTTCCTCAACAATAGGAAAGAGCGGATTCACTCATCCACTCTTTCCTTTCTTATCCTCTTCATATTATAATTATATCATACAAAAAAGAAAATGCAAGTCTTTTTTGAAAATAATCCCTTCTTTGGGTGTAGGTTTACAATACATATGTTACAACTGAATAATTAAAAAGACGGAAATACATTTTCTGTGTTATAGTTTTAGCGACCAAACCAAACCATACAAGAAAGGATG
>CALYAR010000221.1 GCA_944393585.1 uncultured Clostridia bacterium
GCTTTTTCAAGATTCCTGTTATTTGTATCGGAAAATATTCCATTCTCTGGATGCCATGCTCTGAAAAAGTCATCTTTCCAAAGCAATTTCCACATTTTTTGACAAATATCCTCTGCCTTGGAGCGAAATTCATCTAATGCCTGTCCGCACTGCTCCGATAGCAAATAGATCGCCATTGCATCGCCATACATATAACTATTAAGCGTCGGTCGGATGCCTTTTAGCATTTTACCATTCCTAGTGCCGCTGATCGAAAACTCCATGGCATCCCTATCATCCACCGACCAGAACAAACCGCACTCGGTTTTCCGTGCTTTTTCCCATGCTGAATAATAAGGAATTGCTTTTTTCAAAAAATCCGAGATTTGCAGACTTCCTGTAATCATTTGAAATTCTTTGGCTGCCCAGAGCAGCCATGAACTGTATCGCATTCCCTCTTCTTGATTATTCAGAAAAAAATAAATATAATCTTTCAAATATTTATCCGAATGCTTCAACCACCGCCCCTCCATAATATGATGTCCGACAGCAGCATTGATCAAATTATATTTCCCACTCCACGGTACTTCGGGAAGAAATTCTGTCACCATATAACCCTCAGGGGTCTTTTTTATATGCTTACGATAAACCCACCATCGAAAATAATACGTTCGTTCGATATCTTCATCAGGGCATTCCAGCAATGGAATTTCATTCTGCAGCCATTCCAACGCATGTGCATTATCAATATCATTTTGATAATACTCATGATCTGCAACATTAAATTCCGTTACATACCGTTCTAAACACATTGACTTTTCTCCTCTTTATTGCCAACGCAGAACAAATCACGCTTCGAGCACTCTGCCAAGCCAATATACTCATCATGTTGTCTTCTGCCATTATACCACAACATCCACTTCTTTTCTGCATCATTCCATATCACAGCGGGCTTATAGCACGCGTCTTCGTCCCACTCGCCATGAGAAGGTTCGACCAGCGGGTTATAGGGGGAGCGCTCCCAATCTGTTATCCCGTTTCCAGACCTCGCTACGCATATCCTTGCTGTATCAATATCTTCATATCCGATATAAAACATTAAATAGCCCATATCGTTCGTTTTGATAATATTGCATCCGCCGATCCGATCCTGTTCAAAATAATTTTCTTTCTTGCATATAAAAATCGGATTATTTTCCCACTTTGTCCAATGAACACCGTCTTTGCTTTCTGCATAGGCGATGACATTAGGCTCATATGTATCCCCTGCTGAATACCACATTTTATATGTTCCGTCTTCATATAAAACGCAGGGATTCATAACAGAATCGCCCTCCCAACCGTACTCAAAAGACAGAACCGGTGTGTTGGACTTTCTTTCAAAATGATACCCGTCTGTACTTTCTGCATAGCCTATCCAGCTATGACCATTTGCCTGACCGGTATACCACATTTTATAAACTCCGTCCATACGAAGAACACAGTTCCGGTTTATATCGTCCTCCCAGCCGCTTTTCGGATTCGGCTCCAAAGTGATCACAGGCTTGCTCCAGTTTTTCCCGTCATCGCTAAAGCTTACCGCGCAAGACTTTTTACTTCTATAAGAATAATCCATTCTTAACATTTTGTTCTCTACTGATACATACGCGTCAAACAGCGTTCCCAAATCCTCTCCACCCAAGACCGGATTTCCGTTATACTTCTTAAATATACCCATAAACTACACTCTCCCACCGTTGATTTTTTGTTTCATCTGTGTTATATTATAAGTAATCCCCTGATGTGTGTCAATATCGATTTGTTTTGCCTAATTGACAATTTGTTTGATTATTAAGGAGTATATATTTTGAACATCCTGCACGAATCTTGTTATGAAAAAGAAAAATATATGCGAGTTGCAACTGAAACCGCAAAACAACTATATTTTTATGCACAATGGGCTGGAAAATTTGTATGCAAGCAGGATTTCCATATACAACGCAGTTATCTGCCCAGCTTCCTTTTACTTTATACACTGGATGGAAGCGGGGTGCTGGATTATAAAGGAAAACAATATTGCCTTGGAACAAATACTCTATGCTTTTTAGATTGCCAAAATCCACATGTATATTCTGCCGTTAAAGTCCCGTGGACTTTTAAATTTATTCATTTTTACGGAAATCTTAGCGCTGATTATTACCGTTACATTGTACAATTGTATGATGAACCGGTTTTTACCCCTGAGGGGTTAGATATGGAATATATGTTTGATCGAATAATTCAAAATATTAAAAACGCGGAAATCGAGGTGCTTTGTTCCGAATATATTTATAAAATCCTTACCGCACTCATTTCTTTTCATCCGCATACAAACGACCCGTTTCATTGCAAAATCATAATGAATTATATAGCAGAACATTATGCGGAACATATTGACGTAGCATCTATTGCACAAACTTTCAATTTTAGCCGCAGCTATTTCACAACAAAATTTACGGCCGCCACAAATATTTCCCCTTATGCATATCTAAAGCAATGCCGCATTGACGCCGCCAAAGAACTTCTTATGAATACTAACTACAGCATGCAAACGATTTCCGAGTGCTGCGGTTTCAGCAACAATTCATCTTTTATCCGCACCTTCAAAAACCTGACCGGTCTAACCCCTGGTTCATATAAAAAGCGCTACCGCAAAAGTTGATCAGTCCTATACACGGTGTATTTATATAGCCTCCTTTAAATATGAAATCCCTATGTTAGTTTCTTTTATTTCAACATGGGAAGAGATTTTCCCTATTTTCCGTTTTTACTGGATTTATTCTAAATTTCCGTAACTGATGTTGCGGACACTTTTGCTTTTTAGATCTGTTATGAACACGTGCCTCGGCTAAAACCTGTTGCCATAAAAGGAACAATTAAATTCAAGAGAAATATCTGTGCCCCAGACTTCGGAAGAATTATATAAAATGTTGCTGTATAAGAATAAAATTCACTTGCGAATATCGAATATGATATGAATAGACGAATAAGAAACAGCATCTTCAAGGAGGCAAAAAACCGCTTGCATAATATGATCATAAACGGCTTGATTTTTTACCGAAGAATTTGCAGGATATATATTTGAAAGTAATCCATGGATCATTCTTTCGTTATCGGAAGATATTATAACGGGCTCAGTGTTGTAGAACGCTTGCACAAGTTTAGGTCTATTTTTGATCTCAAAGGGCAAAAACTCAAAAATATCGATAGACAGATCATCGGAACCCTTGTTTATGATTTTCCTTGATTTAAAATTATTCAAAAGAACGATATCCCCGGTTTTTACCGGATATATATTGGCTCCGATTAATCAGTTGGGTGAAGCGGCAGGAGTTGCAGCCTATCTTGCGTTACATCAAAACAAATCGATTTCAGAAATATCCGGTCTAGATGTAAAAAATGTGCTTCGTACAGGCGGATCTGCGCTTTGATCCATTAAAATTATCACAGAAACAGATATATATTCAAAATGTACGTCGCAGCAAACAATACCTCATTTAAAATAAAAGTTGAAAAAAACTCAACTGAAACAAACCTTTACCCGATTTTCATCAAAATACCTTGAAAAAAGTATTCCGGAATGTTACAATATCAGCAGAAAGGCTAAAATACCCGCCTTTATCGACGGGCGGGACCATCTCTTAAAACAGACGGCACTCTGCCGCAGGAAAGGAATGGCGATAACTATGACGGATTACAAAATGGAACTGACGCCGGAACAGGTAGACATCCTGAACGGCAAAGAGGGTGAGGTCAAGGCCAAGGTGCTTGAGACACTAGTACGTTTTGGTGACGTATTCGGAGCAAAAAAACTAGTCCCGGTAACTCATAAGCAGGGACATCTTGTTACCAGTTTCGGAATAGGTCTGCTAAAGCCGCTTTTTTCGACTATGGACCGCCTTATCGAATCCGGCGTAAAAGCGGACGGAGGCTTTTCGGTAGACCCGCGCCCGCTCGACTATGACAATGTAAAATGCAATTTTCTTGAAAAACTGGTGTTCAACAAAATACTTTATTCAAAGCAGGCAATGTATGAGGAACAGCTTAAGGCGGTCGGACTTACAGGCAGCAATAAATTTACCTGCGCATGCTATCTTGACGAAGTCGGGAACCAGCCTAAGATGGGAGATGTCCTTTCGTGGGCAGAGTCAAGCGCAGTCGTATACGCCAACTCCGTTCTCGGCGCCAGATGCAACCGAAACAGCGGTATGCTCGATCTTTTCGGCTCGATAATCGGGT
>CALYAR010000222.1 GCA_944393585.1 uncultured Clostridia bacterium
GCACAGGTCCTGCGCGACTGATGTCCGTGAACCTTGTCAGGCGGGGAACCGAGCAGCAATAAGCGGAATGTTCAGGGTGTTGCGGGTAAGCTTGTGTACGAAACCCCTGCACTCAATGAAGGCGGCAATTTTATAAGGCGGAGATGCGGATGGGCTTGACGAAGCCGCCTGTCTTGCGCCTTTTTGCATGGCCGGAATTTGCGGGCCTATGCTCCAATTATGACAAATATTGAATTTTGAGAGAGACAAATGAAAAGGAGGGGATTTTATGGAGTACCAGACTTTGTATCGAAAATGGCGGCCGCAGACCTTCGACGAGGTGGTGGGGCAGGGGCACGTTACCAATACGCTCAAAAATGAATTGAAATCCTCCCGATTGAAACACGCTTATCTTTTCTGCGGAACACGCGGAACGGGAAAGACGACGGTTGCCCGGCTGCTGGCACGGGCGGTCAACTGCTTAAATCCCCAGGATGCCAATCCGTGCAACGAATGTGAAATCTGCCGCGGCATTTTGGACGGAAGCATCATCGACGTAATTGAGTTTGACGCCGCGTCAAACTCCCGTGTAGAGGATATGCGCGGCATTTTGGACGAGGTTATTTATTCCCCGTCCAAGGCAAAATATAAGGTGTATATCATCGATGAAGTGCACATGCTTTCCGCAAGTGCGTTCAACGCACTGCTGAAAACACTGGAAGAACCGCCGGCGCATGTCATCTTTATCCTGGCGACAACCGAAGTGCAGAAGATTCCGCAGACGATCCTCTCGCGCTGCCAGAGATTTGATTTCCGGCGCATCTCCATGCGGGATTTGGAAATTTATTTTCGTTCCATCCTGCATGCCGAGGGTGTATCTTGCGACGATGCTTCCCTGGAATATGTGTGTGCAGCTGCCGATGGGTCCGTCCGCGACGGGCTCAGCATTTTGGATAAAGTGCTTTCTTCCTGCGGAAAGGAAATCCGCTATGAAGAAGTCTGCCAGCGCCTTGGCGTCGCGCCGGAAGATACGCTTGCAGCAATGGCGAATGCAATTTTGCAGCAGGATGCGGGCAAGACTTTGGACATCATGCACCAAGTATCGGAATCCGGAACGAATTTAGAACTGTTTATTACGAATATGATTTCGTATTTCCGCGACATTGCCGTTGTGCAGGCCTGTTCCAACTATGCGGATATTTTAGAGTATTCGTCGCGCAGGCTGGAGAAGCTGCGCGCCTTTGCAAAAGGGTTCTCAGCCGACCGTGTGCTCTATGCGGTAGATACGCTGGCAAAAGCCGCCGCAGATGGGAAATATGCTAAAAACCCCTCGATCCTGTATGAGATCGCGCTGCTTAAAATTACACGGGCAGAATGGGACGACTCGCGCGAAGCGCTCCTGGCCCGGATCGGCGCTGTGGAGGAACAGCTGCAAAACGGCCGGACTGCGGCGGCGTGGACGCCGGCTGAAGTGCAGCCGGAACCGCAGGAAAAAGTTCCAGCGGCTCTGCCGCCGCAGGCGGAGGAGAAACCGCCGCAGAAAGCGGAGCCTGTTTTCGAAAGAAAGGCAGAGTCGGCAGTTTCCATACACAACGAGCCGGTAAAGCCCCAGGTCACGCCCAAAAAGGAAGCAGAGAAGCAGGAGGCGGCTCCGTCGGCGGCGGGGCAGGCCGTGCGGCTGGACTGGAACGCGTTCCAGAAACAGGTTCGGAAAAAAGACATAGCGCTGGCGGCGCCTCTGATGGAAACGCAGGGAATTTTGGATGGGAAAGGAACGCTGTTCATCGTTTTCCGCGACGAAGACGCTTTCTTGAAAATGATTGTATCCTCGCCGGCTAATCTGGAAACGATAAAAGAATTAATTCAGGAGCTGTATGGAATCGAAGTCAGTGTCCGGACAGAACTGCAGGCGGATTTTGACCGCCTGGGAATCAAAGCGGCCGGGCAGGAAGCAGCTTCCGCTGTCAAACCGGCTGCCCCTGTACAGAAAAAAAGGCCGGCAGCCCAAGAGGCCGCTCCGCAGGCGGATGTACCTCCGGCAGAGCTTGCGTCTCTGGAAGGGTTAGTACCGCCCGAAGAAACGCCCCCCTGGGAGGGTTCCCAACCCTGGGAGGGCTCCCAACCTTGGGAAGGCTCCCAGCCCTGGGAAGGCCCTTTGCCCTGGGAAGACAGCCGGAATTTGAGTGAGAAGCCGCCGCGGGAAAGCGGTCCTGCGCCCGAAACGGCGGCAGAAGCAAAAACGGTTTTGTCCCCGGAGGAGAAGATTGCCAAGCTCAGGCAGCAATTTCCGGATATTGTGGAAGAAAACGAATAAGGTTTATCATATGGGCAATTTGAGCCCGGTATTATATAAAATTACAATTACAGGCAGGCCTGCCGCGGGCGGGCACGAAGGAAAGGAGACTAAAATAATGGCAAAATATAAAGGTGGATTCGGCGGAGGAATGAACAATATGAACAATATGCTCCGCCAGGCGCAGAAGCTCCAGCAGCAAATGGAGGAAACGCAGAAAGAGGTTTCGGAAAAGGAATTTGAGGTTACTTCCGGCGGCGGTGCAGTGAAAATGGTGATTAACGGCAAGCGTGAGTTTGTTAAAATTGAGCTGGATAAGGAGATTGTGGATCCGGAGGACATTGAAATGCTTCAGGATACGATCCTGACTGCGGTGAACGAAGCCATCCGCACGGCGGACAAGGAAATGAACGATGCGATGAGCAAGCTGACCGGCGGCATGAACATGCCGGGGATCTTTTAGGTGAGAGTATGCATGCCGCACCAATCGAAGTTTTAATTGAACAGTTTGAGGCCTTGCCCGGGATCGGGCGGAAGACGGCGGAACGGCTGGCCTTTTTTGTCATCAATATGCCGAAGGAGAAAGCGGAGGCAATGGCAAAGGCGATTTTGGACGCCAAGCAGCAGATCAGTTTCTGCTCGGAGTGCTATAACTTGACCGACCGTGACCCCTGCGCGATTTGCAGCGATCCCAAGCGCGACCGGTCGACGGTCTGTGTGGTGGAAGGGCCGAAGGATGTCACTGCCATTGAAAAGACACGGGAATACCATGGCCTTTATCATGTTCTGCATGGGGTGATTTCGCCGATGGACAACGTAACGCCGGCGGATCTGAAAATCAAAGAACTGTATGCCCGTCTTGCCCGCGAGGAGGTCCGTGAAGTAATCATTGCAACGAATCCTACGATGGAGGGGGAGGCAACCGCCATGTATCTGGCGCGCGCCATCGCGCCGGCTGGGATTACGGTTTCGCGGATTGCCAGCGGAATCCCCATTGGCGGCGATCTGGAATATGCCGACGAGGTCACGCTTGCACGCGCGATTTCGGGCAGGCTGACGCTTTAGAAAAAAATTGCGCGCGGCTGTTTTGCCTGCGGCGCGGAAAAGGAGAATACAAATGGGAAAAGCTTTAATTATCGGCGCTGGCGGTGTGGCTGGCGTGGCCATTCATAAATGCTGCCAGAATTCGGATGTGTTTGAAGAGATCTGCATTGCCAGCAGAACCAAGTCCAAGTGCGATGCGTATGCCCAGAAGCTGGCCGGCGGAAAGACGAAAATCACGACCGCTCAGGTGGACGCAGACGATACGAAGGCTTTGATTGCCTTGATTGAACGGGAAAAGCCGGATGTGGTGTTAAACCTGGCGCTTCCTTATCAGGATCTTACCATCATGGACGCGTGTCTTGCTACCCGCACCAATTATGTGGACACGGCCAATTATGAGCCGCTCGATACGGCCAAGTTTGAATACAAGTGGCAGTGGGCATACCGGGAAAAGTTCAAAGAGGCGGGAATTACCGCTTTGCTCGGCAGCGGATTTGATCCCGGCGTGACAGGCGTATTCTGCGCCTATGCGCAAAAGCACCATTTTGACCAGATTGATTATATTGATATTTTAGACGCGAACGCGGGTGACCACGGCTATCCCTTTGCGACCAATTTCAATCCGGAGATCAACATCCGCGAAGTAACCGCTAACGGAAGCTATTATGAAAACGGGAAAGAAGTGATTACCAAGCCGATGGAGATCAAACGGGTGTATAACTTCCCGGAGATCGGCAAGCGGGATATGTATCTTTTGCACCATGAAGAAATTGAATCGCTGGCGATCAACATCAAAGGCGTGAAGCGCATCCGTTTCTTTATGACGTTTTCAGAGAATTATCTAAATCATTTAAAGGTCTTGCAGAACGTCGGCATGACCTCGATTGAACCCATTGATTTTGAAGGCAAGCAGATCGTTCCGCTTCAGTTTTTGAAAGCCGTTCTGCCCGATCCGGCGTCATTGGGACCGCGCACGAAAGGAAAGACGAACATCGGCTGTATCTTCCGCGGAAAAAAGGATGGAAAAGACAAAACGTATTACTTATATAATGTATGCGACCACCAGGAGTGCTACCGCGAGGTAGGTTCCCAGGCGATTTCCTATACGACCGGCGTGCCGGCCATGATCGGCGCGGCCATGCTGATGACGGGAACCTGGAAAGGGCCGGGAGTATTTAACATTGAAGAATTTGACCCGGATCCATTCATGGACGCATTAAACCAGTTTGGCCTTCCGTGGCAGGAAAGCTTTGACCCGGAACTGGTGGATTAGGAGAGCACGCGGATGAAGATGGATTTTCATGCTTTGCCCACGCCCTGCTATGTTGTCGATCAAACGCTGCTTTTGAAAAATTTATCGCTTCTGCGTTCCGTGATGGACCGGACGGGCTGCCGTATTCTGCTGGCGCAGAAAGCCTTTTCCATGTTTTCGCTCTATCCTCTGATTGGGAAATATCTGTCCGGGACAACGGCGAGCTCGCTGTTTGAGGCAAAGTTAGGACGCGAGGAAATGGGCGGGGAAACGCATATTTTTGCGCCTGCTTACCGGGAGGACGACTTTGACGAAATTGTCCAAACCTGCGACCACATTGTGTTCAACTCCTTTGAGCAGAAGCAGCGGTTTTGGGAAAAGGTGCAAAAAGCGCCGCGGGCCGTTTCCTGCGGGATTCGGGTGAATCCGGAATATTCGGAGATTGAGACGGATCTGTACAATCCCTGTTTTGCAAATTCGCGCCTGGGCGTGACGGAAGCCAATTTCCGCGAAGACCTGCTCGAGGGAGTTGAGGGCCTGCACTTTCATACCATGTGCGAACAGAACTCAGACACGCTCAAGCGCACGGCAGAGGTTTTCTGCAAAAAATTCGGGAAGTATTTAAAGCAGATGAAATGGGTCAATCTCGGCGGCGAACATCACATTACACGGCCGGATTATGACGTGGAAACGTTAGTGGAGGTGATCGAACAAATCCGGGACGAGTATAAGGTAACGGTTTATCTCGAACCGGGGGAAGCAGTGGCGCTGAACACGGGATTTTTGGTCTCGCGCGTGCTCGACATCGTGCACAATGGAATGGACATTGCAATTTTGGATACATCGGCGGCCTGCCATATGCCGGACGTGTTGGAAATGCCGTACCGGCCGGAGATTGTCGGTGCGGGAAAACCGGGGGAGTATGCTTATACCTGTCGTCTCGGCGGCCCGACGTGCCTGGCGGGCGATATCATTGGGGATTATTCCTTCCCGGAGCCGCTAAAGCCCGGTGACGAAGTGATCTTCTGCGATATGGCCCACTATACCATGGTGAAAAACAACACTTTCAACGGGGAAAATCTCCCGTCCATCGCCATTGCGGATGAGCAGGGGGCGGTGCATGTTGTGAAGAATTTCGGCTATGAGGATTTTAAGAGCCGCCTGTCTTAATAAACTGAAATTTTTAACGGGCTGTTTAAAAGAGCAGTAAAAAAGGCCCCGGAGTTATTCTCCGGGGCCTTTGATATGGTGGCTGCTTTATGAATTTTACGCTGCCAGACCGTCAATAAAACTGCGGAGTTTTACATATACTACGGCGCACTGGCTGCGCTGCATCGTTGCCGGTCCGTTAAAGGTTCCAATGTCATCGGTTCCCGCCAGCAATCCCAAATTATAGCAAACAGCTACAGCTGTCTGATATTGTTCGGGGACTGTGGACCAGTCACTGATCTTATCTTGCGTTTCCTTTAGACTATCCTGCGGCAGAACGGCCGCATCGGCGGACTGGGAAACCACCAGATTGTACATGATTTGTGCCATTGTGTATCTTGTGGCATTGGATTCCATATTGACGCTTCCAAGTCCATCCAATAAATGATATTGCTCTGCAACTGCATAATTTTTGGCATACCAGGAACCTTCCGCCGTACTCGCTTCCACGGCGTCTGGATAAAATGCCCGTGTCAGGATAGCCACGAATTCTGCTATGGTTAAAGTATTATCCGGGCTGAAATGCCGTTCTCCTGTCTGCGCGTTGTAATAGGTGCCCTCGATCACGCCATCCTGATAAGCTTGTTCAATCGAAGCATAAGCCCAGTGCGAAGCGGAAATATCAGCAAAGCTGCTGCCCGGCTGTTCTTCCTTGTAATTATCCGGGTCGAAGAAATCTACCTGGTATTCAAAATCGTTTACTGCCGTGCCGTTTTTTGTGCGCAGGCCGTCAATGCGTACCGTGTAAATACCCTCATAATTTTCAATGCCGTCGGGACGGAAAATAATGCAGTTGGATATGCCATACCCGCCAGTGTCTACATTAAAATAGGTTCCGGAGCCGGATGGAGTATATTGACTGCCCGAAAAGCTCCAGGTTTTTCCGTCGCTCTCTCTGGTCAGTGTGACGGTCAGTGCTGACTGGTCTGGGGTTTGATAGATGTCGGGATTCACGCTGACGCTCCAGGCAATATTTTTGCCGAACAAGTTAGAGGGAAAGTTACCGGAAGCAGGCCAGCCGATAAAATCATATTCACAGCCTGCACCGCTTCTGTCAAAAACCTTTTCCGTGACATATCTTCGATAACCAGTATTGGTTTCTGCATAGCCAAATCCCACTTTTCCCATTTGAGGATTTAACTGCCAGCGGCGGTGGCCAACCCGGGAAATATTGCCTGCGTCACTGTCGTTCATAAAACCATCCACTGCTGTGGTAAGCGTCATTCCGGCATAGAGATTGCTGCTGGATACAGCCTCATACGCCTGCTCGTAAAAGGAATCGTCCATATCAGCCGGTTTGGAGGGTGAATGGCTTAATGCGCCCATAGCGCCAAGAATCACGGCGCCGTATTGCGCCTGTTCACACAACTCCAAATCCAGCTGTACTGCCGGCACTCCGGCAATTTGCCTTAACGCGTTCAGCCGGTTGGCTGCCGTTTGCAGTGCCGAAGTTTTGACTTTTCCGGCAGCATAGGGGGCAGAACAGGATGGAACGCTGTCAAACAGATCATCCGGCAAAGTTAATGGATTGTCTTCTAAAAGCTGTGCAATTTCTGATTTGCTCAATTTTGGAATCGTCGTGCTTCCGCTGTCACGATAGCTTTCCGCCGCCGCAGCTGGGACAGCAAGCCCCAGGCATAGAACGAAAACCAATGTTAGACTCAAAAATCGTTTCTTCATTTTCCCCTTCTCCTTTTTTGTAATACGGATCCCACAGCAAGACCCTGAAAGCTATTGCAGTCAGGCCGGAAATCCGCCGGAAACATAAAAGCGGCATCAGACATGAGAACCTGCCCGGTTACACATAATGTGATGGATATGCGCATGAACAGTCGTTTCTGTCCTTCCGCCCTGCTGGACGGAAAGATAAAATTCAGCAGTGCAAAACGAAATGCAGAATCACTCTCAATGTAAAACAGCAGGAGGTATTCCTTTTGGTCTGCCGCTAACATGTTTACTTCTTTCATTTTAACTTTTTTCGTATCAAATTGCAAGTTTAAACAAAAGAGCGAATGGGGCAGGATTCTAAGTTTTTTATTGATAAGAGCGGGAATGCTCTGATTTCTATGTTCTGAAAAAATCATGAGTTCCAGTGCGGCAAAAACCACTTCAAGCAAATCTCGAAAACAAATGTGAATTTTTCGGTTAAACACGGAGCGGCTGCGAATCATTCCGAACGTATATACAATTAGGCAGGCGAGCTGGATATAACATTTGGAGGAACAGGGGGAAACCGCCTAATGGCAACTGCTTTTATGATATAAAAAATCGGAGCAAGCAAGGCTTACTCCGGCATGGAGCGGGTAGCGGGAATCGAACCCGCATCGTTAGCTTGGGAAGCTGATGTTTTACCACTAAACTATACCCGCAAAGTAATACCTATTATGAATGATTTTTTTGGAATTGTCAAGAGGAAAACGTCAGTTTTTTTGTATCATTTTTTAAGGAACGGATGTAATTATTTTGAAATCATTTTTATGTATCTTGTAACATATGGAAATAGAAAGCCGATCTGCTTACCTGAATTTCTGCTTATTTTATTTCGAATGGAGTTTTCCAGCTTAAACAGAACAAACGTTTCTTAATATCACAATGCTTTACTGTTTCTAACATTCACTTGTGATCCTCTCTCAAATAATCGAACATATTATCTATAAAAACGCGAAAAAACGCGAAATAACCAGATGTAGCAAGAACTATGAGAGCTCTAATTCTAAAATTTGGGCGATGATCCATGAATGCCCTTCAAAATCAAGAATTTTTGAAAAGAAATCTGGAAAAGCTATTGCATTTTTAATCAAAATGTTATAAACTTTTCACATAGTGGTTAGAAATGTAACATTGTGGAGCAAAAGGGTTACATTGTGGTTTGGAAAAGAAAGAAAAAGGATATTGTTTGTTCCAGCTCTCCTTTGATTAAAACTGCAATGCAGAGCTTGAAGGCGGTGATGAAAAATGTTTATAGGCGAATACGAACACAGCGTCGACCAAAAAGGCCGGATTATTATTCCGTCCAAATACCGGGAAGAGCTTGGTTCTGTCTTTTATGTCACCAAAGGATTGGAAAAATGCCTATACGTTTACTCATCGGCCGAATGGAATAAAATCCAGGAAAAATTAGAACAGCTCCCCATTACCACGAATAAAAACGCAGGCGCATTTGTTCGGTTTTTTCTTTCGGGCGCATGCGAATGTGAAATGGACAAGCAGGGAAGAATTTTAATTCCATCCAAATTGATGGAGTACGCAGCCATTGAAAAGCAGGTAACCTGCATCGGCGTGTCAACGCGGCTCGAACTCTGGTCGACTCCAAACTGGAACGAGTATACCTCGCAGGATTGCTTAAGTCCGGAGGAAATGGCGTCGAACATGGAATTGATCGGACTTCGGTTTTAGGCGGTGAGAAAAATGGAATTTTCCCATATTTCCGTCCTGTTGGAGGAAACGGTAGCTTTGCTGAATTTACCGGAGAACGCAGTTTGCGTGGATGCAACGCTGGGCGGCGGCGGACACTCAAAGCGTATTTTGGACGTTTATCAGCCGCGCCTGCTGATTGGAATTGACCAGGATGAGGATGCGATTTGTGCAGCGGCAAAGCGGCTGGAGGCATATGGCGAGCGTTTTGCAGCGGTAAGAGACAACTTTCAAAATATTAAATCCATCTTAAAGCGGCTGGGAATCGAACAGATTGACGGAGCAGTGATGGATTTGGGCGTTTCGTCCCATCAGTTGGATGAAGCAGAACGGGGATTTTCTTATATGAAGGATGCGCCGCTTGATATGCGGATGGACAAGCGTCAAAGCCTCAACGCCTATGAGGTGGTAAACAGCTATTCCGAAGAAATGCTGAGCAATATAATTTATCAATATGGGGAAGACCGAAATGCACGCCGGATTGCGGCCGAGATTGTAAAACGGCGCGAAAAAGCCCCTATCCGGACGACTTTGGAGCTGGCTGATATTGCTGCGTCGGTACCGGGAGCCCATACGGCGGCTGGCCATCCGGCCAAGCGATTGTTCCAGGCAGTTCGCATTGAAGTCAACGGAGAGCTTGCGATTCTGCGGCAGGCGATTGCGGACTTTGAAGAAGTGTTATCTCCGGGCGGGATTTTAGCGGTAATTACATTTCATTCGCTGGAGGACCGAATCGTGAAAGACACATTCCGGTCGTTTGAGGCAGTGTGTACCTGTCCGAAAGATTTTCCTGTTTGTGTCTGCGGAGCTAAAGCAACCGCGAAGGTTTTGACAAAAAAACCAATTTTACCGACAAAGGAAGAAATGGAAAGCAATCCGCGCGCCAAAAGTGCCAAACTGCGCGGGATTCAGAAACTGTAGGAAAAAAAAGAAAGGGAAAGAGAACGACAACCAGTTACTTACGAGAGAAGAAGGAAGGGTATCAATGATGTATGTAAGTGATGGAAGCCTGGCACGCCAGTACATACCGGAAACAAAGGAAGAAGCGGCGGCCCGGAAAAAACGGGAGTTAGAAAAGGCAAAAGAACAAAAATTGAAATTAAAGGCCGTGAAAAAAAGCCGGAAAAAATTGATTGTTTCAATTCTGGCAATCCTTTCGATGGGATTTTTGGTTATTTACGGACAGGTTCGCAACTATGAGCTTCAAATGCTGATAGACGACACCAATTCCCAAATCGCGGAGGTGCAGGATCAAAAAAGCCGTGCGATTTTGGAACTGGAACAGTCCCGCAATTTGACGCAGATAGAGCAAACCGCCACAGAGGAATTGGGAATGAGCAAAGCAACGCAGGATCAAATTACCTATTTTAATCCGGAGAAGGGCGATACAGTCGTTCGCAGTATGGATAATTCCAGTGCAGTAGACAAAGTAGTCGAACAAAGCAGCAGCTTTTTCGATGGCCTTCTGGAAAAAATCCGTAATATTTTTAGCTGATATATAATAATTTTAGTATATACAAACGCAAAAACAGAATGAAATGAAAGAGAGAAAAAATGCGCCTGGGACGCAATTTGCATATGCCCATAGACATCAGGGTTAAATTGAACAGTTGTGAAAAAAGTGAGGAGAAGGGGAAGGCGAACTTTTTCCTGACTTTTTTGCATATAAGCAAAGATTTTGATGGAATGAATCCGCTGAGGAAAGAGAAAAACAGCAGGAAATCTTGTAAGCGGATAGGCTGCAAGTAGAAAATTAAGATGAAACAGGATGGGAAGCTTGGTCCAATCAGGCGAAAAACCTCATTGGACTTTTGTCCATGGTAGACTTTTGGCTTTTGTGGTATGGGAGTGAAATCAGTATGGAACCAACTAAAAGAATGAAAAAAAGAATGCTCTTCGGCCTTTGCGCTTTTACCATTGTGTTGTCAATGCTAATTGTGCGGGTCGGATTTATCCAGATTGTGCAGGGAGAAGAATTGAAACGGCAGGCATTGGAACAGCAGACGAAGGACGTCGTTATTACGCCCACAAGGGGTACGATCTACGACTGCAACGGAAAAGTGCTTGCCGTTTCTGCTTCCGTCGAAACAGTGTATGCCCATCCGGCCCAGATTAAAAGTGACGGCGGTGCAGAAATTGTAGCGGCTAAATTGGCCGAAATCCTGGAAATGGATTATGAGACGGTCTATGAAAAGA
Organism: uncultured Clostridia bacterium; assembly: GCA_944393585.1. Lineage (GTDB taxonomy): Bacteria > Bacillota > Clostridia > CALYAR01 > CALYAR01 > CALYAR01. The sequence continues at coordinate 11,388 of CALYAR010000222.1, forward strand.
TTACAAAGAACGTATCCTATGTTTATATCAAAAAGAAGGTAGAAAAGGACGTAGCCGACCAGATTCGGGAACTGAAAACGGCAGAGGAGACGAAGGACTATTTTCAGGGAGTCGGTCTTTCCGAAGACAGCAAACGGTATTATCCCATGAATTCGCTGGCTTCGCAGGTAATTGGCTTTGTTGGGACAGATAACCAGGGATTAGCGGGAATCGAAGCGCAGTACGACAGTTACCTCAAAGGGCAGACCGGTAAGATCAGCTCTCTGAAAAATGCCAGCGGCGTCTCCATGGATGAACAGCATGAGGAACAGACCGCGGCTCAGGATGGATACAATCTGGTGCTGACACTTGACGAAACCACTCAGCACTTTCTGGAAAACCATTTGAAAACTGCCGCAGAGGAAAACAAGCTTGGAAACGGCGCCTGTGGTATTGTCATGAATGTAAAAACAGGTGAAATCCTGGCAATGGGGACGGACGGCAGCTTTGACTTAAACGACCCCTTCACGTTAACGAATGAGGAAGAAGTGGAACGGATTGCAGCTTTGCCGGAGGAAGAGCAAAGCGAGGCACGCAGCGAAGCCCTTCAGCAAATGTGGCGGAATCGGCTGATATCAGATTCCTATGAACCAGGATCGACGTTTAAAATTTTGGTTACAGCTGCCGCACTGGAAGAAAAGGTTGTAACACTGGAGGATCAATTCAGCTGCAATGGAGCTTATCATGTAGCGGACCGGAATATAAAGTGCTGGAAATCCGGAGGACACGGCGCGGAAACATTTCTTGAGGGTGTGCAGAATTCCTGCAATCCGGTTTTCATGCAGGTTGGACTGCGCTTGGGACAGAGTAAATTTTTAGAGTATTTTAACGGTTTTGGCCTCTCTCAGAAGACAGGAATTGATTTGCCGGGAGAGGGTACAGGAATCTTCTTTGACGAATCAAGTTTTACTGATCTTGACCTTGCGGTTGCTTCTTTTGGCCAGGGAATCCAGGTTACTCCGCTGGAACTGATCACAGCCGTCTCGGCGGTTGCAAACGGCGGATATGTTATGGAGCCCCACGTGGTAAAGGAAATCCGGGATTCCAATAACAATGTAGTAGAAACCATTGAACCAAAAGTTGTCCGGCAGATCATATCGGAAGAAACGAGCGAAACGGTCTGCAGCGTGCTGGAAAGTGTTGTCACAGACGGGTCGGCAAGCAAGGCCTATATAGCGGGATATCATGTAGCGGGCAAAACCGGTACGAGTGAAAAACTGCCGCGAAATAATGGAAAATACATTGCTTCCTTTATGGGATTTGCTCCGGCAAACGATCCGGAAATTGCCTGTTTGGTTATTTTGGATGAACCCAATGGGGATTTCTACTTCGGCGGTCAGATCGCAGCTCCAGTTGTGCATGATATTTTGGAAGATACACTGGACTATTTAGAGGTTGCAAAGCAATATACTGCTGAAGAACTCGAGCAGCTGAGCAAGAGTATGCCGAACGTGACGGGAATGTCCGTCTCGGAAGCAAAAAATGAACTCTCTGAGTACAACTTTACGGTTAAGGTGGAAGGCGAGGGGGACCAGGTCGTATCGCAGATGCCGCCGGAGGGAACTGCCTTGTCTGAAAACTCGACTGTTATTTTGTACACCGAAGAACAGGAAGAACAAAAAACCATTGAGCTACCGGATTTGTATGGAAAAACATACCGGGAGGCCAGGGAAATTCTGACTTCAAAAGGACTGAATATCCATCCGGTTGGAATAGAGGAAAGCATAAATGACAATGATATTGTTACAGGCCAGAGTCCGGCTGCCGGCACGCTGGTGTATCCGGCGACAGCCATTGAGGTAGAAACAACGAACTTAAATGCACATTGACCTTCGGAAAAGGTCAGAGCGGAATCCAGTATGGATGGTTAAAATAAAAGGGGGATCAGGAAATGAAAATGGCGCAGGTGCTGGAAGGCGTAAAGACGCGCAATCCATACAATCAAGAAAGGGACATCACATCCATTTGTTTTGACTCCCGAGCTGCAAAGGAAAATTCCATGTTCGTCTGTATGAAGTGGATGGATATAGACAGTCATCGATATG
>CALYAR010000223.1 GCA_944393585.1 uncultured Clostridia bacterium
CAGATGTGGGCTGCAACGAATGATTTGCCGGATATAACGGCAGTCGATGTGGCTTTCACAGATACGTTTGATTCCTGGGTGGAGGATGGAATTGTAGCGCAGATTCCGGATGACCTCAGCGCATATCCGACTCTGGAACAGTCGCTTTCTTATCCGGAGGCGCAGAAATATAAGAAAGACGGTCATTTTTACAGCATCCCGAGGCCCAATTACAAAACTCCAGACGTTGGTATTTTGGATCCCGGAATTATGATCCGTAAAGACTGGATGGAAAAAGTCGGTGTAACAAAACTTCCAGAAAATACGGAAGAATTTATCGATTTGCTGAAAAAATTCCAGACAGAAGATCCAGACGGCAACGGGAAGGACGACACAATCGGACTTTCGGCTTATGATATCAGCTGGTTATCTGTCTTAAACCTTTCTACCGAACCTGGTGCGGTAAACGGATATAGCTGGATCGATGACAAAGAAAACCCCGGACAGTGGATTCCGGCATTTTTGTCAAAAGATTTCCTCCCTGCAATGCAGGAGCTGAGAAAATACTTTGATGCAGGCGTCGTTTCTCCCGATATTGCCATTTTTAAGGATGAAATGGGCCGCGATAAGTTTAAAAACAGCCAGGCCGGCGCGTATGCGCACAGTAACGATACCGCAGGATTCCACAATATGCAGGAAGATTTTAAAAAGCTAATGCCTGATACGGATTTTGAAGATATCGTAACTTGGCTCCCGCCGTTCAAACACTATACTGATGATTGCTATTACTACAAAAGTGCTTCGCTGTATTGGTCGGAAACATATTTGAAAGCCGGTATGGACGAAAATAAAATGGACCGCATTCTCGGCCTGATGGATTATCTCCTTTCTGATGAGGGCTGGGAAGCATACAGTTTTGGATTTGAAGGGGAAGACTTTACTAGAGATTCTGACGGCAACATCGTAATCAATGATAAAATTTATAATAAAGATGGATCAGAAGCCAAATCTCTTGCAGAGAAGTATCCGATGACTGCTATTTGTGGTCTGACGAACTGGAGTTCTTATCATATGCAAGAGAACCCCATTTTCAAGCCTGAAACGAAAAACCTGGTTAATACGCTGCTGGAATGGGGCGAAGAAAACGGAGCGAAAGCATATCCAACCCATCAGGCAGATGTAGACAGCATGGACTATCCATCCAAGGCGAAAGCGACTGCAACTGCCAACTTTGCAAAGGACTTGAATACGCTGATGACGGCTCCGGATCTGGAAGCAGCCGTTGTACAGTTGCAGGAAGATTATTTGAGAAACGGTTATGAAGATATTATTAAAGAAGTAAATGAGATTGCCGATCAAAAGGGCTTGAAATAGGAGGTTGGACGGCCAGTTTCATCTTTTCATGTTCATCTGCGAAACGGCAAGCGCAGCGGATACTCCGCTGCGCTTGTCATTTGTGCTTGCAGATTACATGATTTTTGAGTATAATGATTAGTACCACAATATGTTCCATTTTATCTTGAAAACGGCAATGAGAGCCGCGTTTGAGATTTCTTTTTTGATCTAACCAAATTATACTTTTTAATGAAGAGAGTACAGAATAAATACAGATAAAAATTAAGGCAAATCCAAAAAAGCTGCAGAAAAAACACCTAAAACAGTAAACCGGAAAAAATAATGCCCTCTGAAACTAAACTTTTTTGGATTGTGTATGAAGTAAAATGCTGGTGTAGGAGGCGTGTGGAAGATGCTGCGATGGATCAAGAAAAAGCCGATTGCAGTACAACTGATTATTTTAGCGGCCGGTATCGTTATGATTCTTTCCCTGGTATTTGTGAATTTTTATTATTCCGTTACGCAGACTATGATCCAGGAAAATATTAATTATACATCTCAAATACTGAAAAACATGAAAGAAGACATCATTATTTCCACTTCGCAGTTGGAAGAGCTGCTCCGGACGGTAGGATATAATAAAGCAGTTACAAAATTTGTGCTCAATGAAGATAACTCTAGGCTTTATGATTATATGAACGAGCTGGACAGCTTTTATATTAACGTAAACGGGGTTCAGAGATATATTAAGGATATCGTTATCAACGGATATAATGGAAGAAGCTATTATTATATGGGAGAAACTCTTGAAAAATCAGAAGCAATTGACCAGCAGCCTGAATATCCGCTCAACAGTTACCAGATGCCATTTCAGTTTATGACAAACGGCTGGCAGCGTCCTGTTTTCCTGTTGTCTACTTATGTGGCGGACATTTGGAACGGAAATCCCAAAAAACCTTTGTGCAAGATTTCCTTTTTCGTGGATATGGAGTTCTGGGGGATAAACAAATATGCTCCGTCTTTTGACACCGGAATTTATATGGTTCGTACAACGGATAACCTGCTGTTAGCTTCCAATCGGGAGGAAGACGAGCTTTTGGATCGGATTGTCCGCAAAATCAGTGATAAAAACGAAGACCAGGTAATTTTGGACGTGATGGGACAAACTTATGTCGTCAATATTGAGAATATTCCCAAATTGGATGCCAAACTGGTTAGTATCACACCGCGTTCGGAAATTGTAAAAAGCATGAACTGGATACGAAATAATACAATTTTGTTCTCTGCTTTTGCATTGGCCGCCTTTTTTGTTTTGTTTGCGGTTTTAATACAGAATATAAAAAGGCCGCTGGCCCAATTTAAAGAATTTATTCAGAGTATGAAAGACCCTCAGGTAAAAAGTTTAAAAAGACAGGTTGTATTGGAGGGATATCAAGAAATTGAGGAAATTTCAAACGAGTTTAATCATATGCTCAATGAAATTGATTCCCTGACACACCGTCTGGTTAAAACAGCGTCAAACCTGTATGAAGCCGAACTGGAGAAAAAACAGGCCGAGCTTCTGAGTTTGAAGGGACAAATCGATCCGCATTTTCTTTATAATACCCTGGAAGTTATTATGGGTGTATCTTTGGAAGAAAAAGCTCCGCAGACAGCAGAAATGATTAAATGCCTGTCGCGTATTTTTAAATACAGTGTCAAAGGGAAGGAGAGAGTTCCTTTAAAACAGGAGCTCGCAACAATCGAGTCTTATATTCACATTCAGCAAATGCGGTTTTATCAGATGTTTGACGTCACTTATGACCTTTGCAGTGAGGCGCTGGAACGGATTATACCCAAGATGATACTCCAGCCCTTGGTGGAAAATGCGATCAGCCATGGATTGGAGGGGAAAGATGGGAAAGGGCATATTTATATCGGAGCGGAAATTGTAAGAGATCAATTAATGTTGGTAGTACAGGACAATGGAGCGGGTATGGAGCAGAAAACTCTAGAGGGGATCTTACGAATTATCCGGAGAGAGGACGGCCCGGATCATGCAAATGAAAACGTAGGGATACGAAATGTCGTTCACCGTTTACAGATTATATACGATGAGGAATGTACCATTTCCGTTACGAGCAAATTGGGGCAAGGTACTCGTTTTGAAATCATAATTCCATAGGAAAAATTGGGGGAAAGAAAAATAAAAGTGCGAAAACAATAAAAGTATGTTTATCTCTGGTGTGAGAGCCGTATGGAATTTCGAATGGAGGAGTAGCAGTATGTATCGGGCTGTATTGGTTGATGATGAAAAATATGTCTTGGTAAGCCTGGAGAAACGAATTCGATGGAATGATCTTGGTTTTGAAGTTGTTGGAAAAGCCACCTCTGCTGAAGAAGGGATATCCCTCATTCATCAATTTCAGCCGAATGTTGTTTTTACCGATATTAAGATGCCAGGAAAAGGCGGAATCGAAATGATGAAGGAAATTCATCGGGTTTTTCCAAAAATAAAATTTGTTATACTCAGCGGCTATGCAGAATTTTCCTATGCCAAAGCTGCTATGGAGTGCGGTGCTTCGGGATACTGCATTAAGCCCTTTGAGGAAGAAGAAATTTGTGATATTCTGTCTGAAATAAAGATTGCATTGTCTCAGGGGCAGCAGAACCAATATCAAATCACTGATTATTTGGGCTGCCGCGATCCCAAAGCGGTTGCAGTAAAGGAAGAGCTTCTTCGACAAGCAGGTTTAAATCCGAATCACTGGAAAATTGTGATCTATCTGGACAAAAACAGTGGTTTTGAAACAGTCTGGAAATATCCCATGCTCCGTTTTGCAGTCAATGGTCAAAGCGACGGATATATTTTGAATTTGGCTCCGGAATCGGAATTTAACGAGGTGTTAAGAGAAAAAAATTTTGTTTTGCAAAACCGCCGCTTCAGTTTGAATCATTTTCCAAAAGCCCTTTCCAATCTGGAACTTTCCGGTGCTATAGGTGTGAGCAGGGCGTTTCAGTCAGTTTCTGAATTGGAAGATGCAGTAGAAGAAGCGAAATTTGCTCATTATCAGTTTTTTATTAATGGCGACCAGCACGGATACTATACCGGAGAGGACAGTTACCATTGTTTTTCTGAACAAATCAAAACTATAGGGAGAGCCATAGAAAGTAAAGATCTGGCTGGATTACGCAATGTTTTTTCCAAAATGAGACAGTTGTTTTCGGAAAATAAATACACAATAGAAACAGCATACCGAATTTATAATGCTCTTTCCAATATACTGGAATTAGAGAATAATCATTGTTTCAATGTTCATGAATTGTCTCAGCAATTCTCTGATGTATACGGGATGCTGTCTGCCTTTGAAGAAAAAATGATAAACCAGATAGCTAAAAAAGATATGGGAGAGGGAGTTATCCACCAGATCATCCTCTATATCAGCCATAATTACTATAAAGAAGATTTATCGCTTCAGTCGGTTTCTCAGGCATTTGGTTTTCATCCCAATTATATCAGTCAATTATTTAAAAAAAATCTGGGGGAAACCTTCACAATATGCCTTTCCCGGATTCGAATGGAACATGCGGAACAACTATTGAAATTCAGTGACGATCCCATCGGAGAAATTGCAGAAAAGGTCGGATTTTCTGATTACTTTTATTTTGCCAAAGTTTTTAAAAAATATTTCGGAGTGACGCCGAGCTGTTATCGAAAAAAGATTTCTGATTCATTATAAATCTAAGAAGAAATTTTTTCTGAACGAATGGAAAATAGAATCATATAATTTTAGTAAATAACAATAACGGCAGGATGGAGGGGAGGAAATGGCATGTTCAAAATATTGGGGACAAGATTACATAGCTGCAATACTATCCATATCAACGGTATTAGGAGAAAAATTAGACACCAATGATCTGAACTTTCTTGCGGGACTTTTGCAGCTGGCAAGTCAACAGCTCTATGCCATTGCTGCGGGAAGAGAATTATTTGCTGATTCATCCACTCAAAAAACAAAGGGATATAATTTTGTTGAAATTATATAAAAAACACTGATGAAATTGTGATTGATTTGAACAGCAACAAAATATGTCATGTTGAAGCTCTTTTCTGTCAAGATATAGAAAAAAATTAAGAGTCTTGAAATCTAAAAAATTAAAAAACCCCCAAAAAGGTATTGACAAAGGGAGAGGGGTGTGATAATATAAGCGAGTCGCGTTTGAGAAGGAGGCCCGAGGGGAAAAATAAAAAAAAGAAAAAAAAGGGTTGACAAGACGGACGTGACGTGGTAAACTAACAAAGCTCTTTAGGGAGCGAAGATGCAAATTGAAAATTGAACAGCGAAGAAAAGACGGGCAAAACAATTCTTTTAAGGAAGAAAGC
>CALYAR010000224.1 GCA_944393585.1 uncultured Clostridia bacterium
ATATCTGGAAAAAGGAAATAAAATTAATTGATTCGATATGAAAAATGCAGAAAATTAAAGCATGGGAAGAATAAAGCGCCCATTGCCGGTGTTTTTTGGACACGGAATTTTCGGCTTCTGCCCCCCGCTTCCGCTGCATAAAACGCATTTGCCCGTCTTGGACGACACAAACGGCGTCCGGATAATTTGAAAAAATGGCTCCATTGACTATACAAACCCGTTTAAAATGGGTATAATAAAAAATATCTGAATTACCAAATAACTAATGTATATTTTTTGTTGCTCTGCGCACTTGCGTGCGTTCGCAATAAAAAATATTAGAATTTAACCTGTGTCCGCGGCACAAAACCTTGGAATTAATCTGTGCCTACGAGTCCTGCGAGGACTGCGGGGCGAGCGTCGCCTGCGGGGATCACAGGAACTGCAAAAATACGGAATGGACACATTGGCCGGATTGAATTTTTGTCCGGCAAGATCGAATCAAACAAACTACGAGCCGCTTTCTTAGCAGGCTCTTTCATTGGAGGAACTCAAATGGACGCAAAGTCACTGATGATTATAGATGGAAACAGCATTATCAACCGCGCCTTTTACGCAATCCGTCCCCTAACGGCAAAGGACGGCACCCCAACGAACGCACTGTATGGATTTTTAAACATACTCTTTAAATATTTGCAGGATTTAAACCCGGATTATATTTGCGTTGCGTTCGACCTTCCCGCACCTACGTTCCGCCATTTAAAATACGAAGGCTATAAGGCCCAGCGCAAAAAAATGCCGGATGAGCTGGCACAGCAAATGCCGGTGCTCAAAGAGATTCTCCGCGCTATGAACATTCAGATCCTGGAAAAGGAAGGGTTTGAAGCTGATGATATCATCGGGACTGTGAGCGTACTCTGCGAAGCGGAGAACACACAGTGCTGCATTATAACCGGAGACCGGGATGATTTGCAGCTGGCCACGCAAAACGTCAAAATTTATCTGACTACGACGGCGAAGGGAGAAACCGTTACAACCGTCTATGACGAAAAAGCCGTAACCGAAAAATATGGGGTTTCCCCCAAAGCTTTGATTGAAGTGAAAGCGCTGATGGGAGACAGCTCGGACAATATTCCGGGCGTTGCCGGCATCGGCGAAAAAGGGGCTTTGGATCTCGTGCAAAAGTACCATACCATTGACGAGATCTATCACGGGCTGGAGGAGAAAAAGCTGACTCCATCGCTGTTTAAAAAACTGTCGGAAGGCAAAGAAATGGCTTTTTTGAGCCGCGAACTGGGTACGATTGATACAAAGGTTCCGCTGGATTTTCACATTGAGGACGCCAGACGGAAAAATGCAGATACACAAACGCTGGCCGCCCTGTATCAAAGGCTGGGCTTTCGCACTTTTTTGAAAAAGCTGGAAGAGAATCCGGCGGAGGATTCCATCCTGCCGCAGGAGCCTGCCCTGCCGGAAGCGGTTCTTCTGCCGGATACTTCCGCCCTGCAGGAGCGGCTGGGCGAAGCGCAGGGGGAATTGGTCTATCGGTTCTTTTACCGCTCAAACGAGCTGGAAGCGATCTGCTTTATCCAAGACGGCCAGTTTTATACGGCCGCATTGGAGGAATCGGAATTGCTTGCCGCGCTGAAAGCTATATTTGAAAATCCGGCGGTTTTGAAAGTATCCCACGATTTAAAATCAGACATCATCTTTTTGCAGCGGCACGGGATCCAATACCTTGGGCTTGGGTTTGATACGATGATCGGCTCCTATCTGTTAGAACCCGCCATGTCGGACTATTCCATCGAACGGGTAGCGGAGAAATTTTTAAACCTTCGTCTCCCCTCGCCGGACGAAGCGCACGAAGGCGCGCAGACGCAGATGTCTTTGTTGGAGACCGAAGAATCCGGCGGCCGGACTCTGCTTTGCTCTTATGCCGTGAAAATAACGGACGCCGTCGCCAAGCTGAGAAGCTATTTAGACGAGGAAATCCAGGAGCATGGACAGCACGATTTGTATTATGAAATGGAGCTTCCGCTGGTCAATGTATTGGCCCAAATGCAGATTAACGGTTTTTTAGTCGATCAAAAGCCGCTTATGGAATTTCAGGCCCTGCTCAACGAACAGATTGCCGCTTTGACAAAGCTGATTTATGAGCTGGCAGGAACGGAATTTAACATCGCTTCTCCCAAACAGCTGGGCGAAGTGCTCTTCGAACGGCTGGAACTGCCGGTTATCAAAAAGACAAAAACTTCTTATTCTACAAACATCGACGTGTTGGAAAAACTCAAGGGAAAGCACGAGATCATCGGTTGTATTATCGATTACCGCCAGCTCACCAAGCTCAAATCCACATACTGCGACGGACTGTTGGCCGCAATCGATCCCAAAGACGGGAAAATTCATTCCAACTTTAATCAAACCGTCACAGTCACCGGCCGAATCAGCTCTACGGAGCCAAATATGCAGAACATCCCCGTCCGCACCCCTCTGGGGCGTGAAATCCGAAAAATGTTTGTGGCAGATCCCGGCATGGTGCTGATCGACGCGGACTACTCCCAAATTGAACTGCGGGTACTGGCCCATATTGCACAGGATGAAAATATGATCCGGGCGTTTCAAAATAAAATAGATATCCATACCATGACAGCTTCGCAGGTCTTTTCCACCCCGGTGGAAGAAGTCACCAGCGCACAGCGTTCTGCCGCCAAGGCCGTCAATTTCGGGATTGTATATGGGATTGGGGAATTCAGCCTGTCGCAGGACATTGGGGTCAGCGTCAAGGAGGCCAAGCAGTACATTGACAGCTATCTGGCAAAGTACAGCGGCGTCAGAGAGTATATGGCGGGCATTAAGGAGCTAGCCAAGAAGCAGGGCTATGTGGAAACCCTGTTTGGACGGCGGCGCTATATCCCTGAAATCTCGGCTTCGAACTTTAATACGCGCTCCTTCGGCGAACGCGTCGCATTAAACACCCCTATTCAGGGCACAGCGGCGGATATCATTAAAATTGCCATGGTTCGGGTTTTCCGCCGCTTGTCTGCGGAGTGCCCGGAGGCTAAACTGCTTTTGCAGGTTCATGACGAACTGATTGTAGAAGCGCCGGAAGATCAAGTGGAAAAAGCGCAGTCCATTTTGAAAGAGGAAATGGAGCATGCCGCTTCGCTGAGCGTGGAATTAACGGCCGATGTGAAATGCGGCCACAGCTGGTACGACACAAAATAGGAGGATACTATGATTTTAGGTTTGACAGGCGGAAGCGGCTGCGGAAAAACAGAAGCCTGCTCTGTCTTGAAAGAATACGGGGCGGCGGTCATCAATGCCGACCAGGTTGCGCGCGAGATCGTACAGCCCGGCTTTCCTGCTCTGAAGGAATTGACAGAAGAATTTGGCCCCGCTGTCTTGAAGGAGGACGGGGAATTAAACCGCCGTAAATTAGGCGACCTGGTATTTTCCGACCCGGACAAGCGGAAAAAGCTCAATGCCATAACGCACCCCCATATTACGCGGCGGATTTTGGCATATATCGAAGAGAGCAGAGATCACTGGCTGATCGTGATTGACGCGCCCGTTTTGTTCGAAAGCGGAATCGATAAAATCTGCGACCATACCGCCGCCGTGATTGCGGACAATCCCACCCGCCTTGCCCGCATTATGGAGCGGGACGGGCTGACGCAGGCGCAGGCGCAGGCGCGGATTGGAGCTCAGATTTCCAATGAAGAATACGCCGCAAGGGTTGATTTTGTAATTGAAAATAACGAAGGAAAAGAAACTTTACGCAAAAATATCATAGAATTAATCAAAAGACTTAAGGGAGAATAGCAAATGAAACGCAGAAAGAAAGGCAAAAGAAGAGTAATTACCATTATTCTCCTTGTACTTATTATTTCCGGGATTTCCTTTTGGGGAATCCAGACATATCGGGAATACCAATACCCGTTAAAATATGAGGACCACATTTATCGTTACTCTGAAACCTATGGAGTCGATCCCTATCTGGTCATGGGCATCATCCGGGCCGAAAGCAATTTTGTTCACGACGCACAGTCGCATGTGGAGGCAAAGGGGCTGATGCAGCTGATGGATGAAACCGCAGAAGAGGTTGCGGGAAAAATCGGGCTTTCGAATTTTACAGTTGACCAGCTGTCCAACCCTCAAGTCAACATTCAGCTGGGAGTTTGGTACCTCAGTTATCTGCTCAAACAGTTTGACAATGACAAAACGCTGGCTTTGGCCGCATACAATGCCGGAATCGGGAGAGTGAACCAGTGGCTCGGCGATCCCGAACTGAGCTCTGACGGGAAAACGCTTGACCGTATTCCCTACGAAGAAACCGAACGGTATGTCGATAAAGTTTTAAAATATGCCGACGCATATAAAGAAATTTATGAAGCATAACCGTTAGCATACGAGGTGAAAATGCGTGGATCCAACTGAAACATACGAGATTGCATATCGGATCATTGGGAAAAATACGCCGCTTGGAAAGCTGGACTGCGGAAAGCTTTGCGGCCATGCCTGCTGTCTGGGAGACCGGCACACCGGAATGCTCCTCTTTCCCCAGGAAGAAAAGCTGTTTGCAGATGGTCTGGATCAAAGCTTCACTCTGCACCCTTCCCCTTTTTCATACGGTAACGGCAAACGTGCGCTTTTACTGGTCTGCTCCGGCAAATGCAAAAGGGAAATCCGGCCGCTCTCCTGCCGGATTTTTCCGCTGGTTCCGTATAAAAGCGCTCCTGCTTCTTATTGCCCGATTTTAGACCCGCGCGCACGCCGGCTCTGCCCTCTGGCGGCAGCAAACGACCGAAAGCTTTTCAATCCGGAATTTATCACAGCAGTCCAGAGACTCTTTCGTTATCTGGCGCTCTTCCCGCAAATCCGGCCTTTTTTGGATGCGCTGTCAAAAGAAGCGGAAGAATACCTGCGTTTTTACGCCTGATTTGGAGAAGAGGCGTTATGCAGGGCAAATTGCCCTTACCGGATTGACATTTGTTTCAAAAAAATGCTATAATAATCTAATAAACTGAAAATTGGTTTATTGACATGGAACGATACGCGCAAAGCGTAAATTTAATAAAGCAGGAAGGTATTAGCATGAGTGAAGTAAAAAAAAGCGAATTGGATGTTCTCCGCCATACTGCCTCGCATGTTCTGGCACAGGCTGTAAAACGTCTTTATTCCGACAAAGTGAAGCTTGCAATTGGCCCTTCGATTGAGAACGGCTTTTATTATGATTTTGATACGGATACCCCTTTCACCCAGGAGGATTTGGCCGCTCTGGAAAAGGAAATGAAAAAAATCGTCAAGGAAAACCTGAAGGTAGAACGCTTTGAACTTCCCAGAGAAGAAGCGTTAAAGCTGATGCAGGAAAAGGACGAGCCGTATAAAATTGAGCTGATCAACGATTTGCCGGAGGACGCCGTCATTTCCTTCTATCGTCAGGGTGAATTTGTGGATTTATGCGCAGGCCCTCACGTCGGCTACACTTCCAAAGTGAAAGCGTTTAAGCTTTTAAGCTCGACCGGCGCTTACTGGCGGGGCAACGAAAAGAATAAAATGCTCTGCCGTGTTTACGGCACCGCCTTTGCAACCAAAGAGGAATTGGAAGCTTATCTCACACAGCTGGAAGAGGCGAAAAAACGCGACCATAATAAGCTGGGGCGGGAATTGGAGCTGTTTACTACTTCTGATTTAATTGGACAAGGTCTTCCGATTTTACTGCCGAAAGGCGCGAGAGTCATTCAGCTTCTGCAGCGTTTTGTCGAAGACGAAGAACAGAAACGCGGCTGGCTTTTGACCAAAACCCCGTTTATGGCAAAGAGCGATCTTTATAAGGTTTCCGGACATTGGGATCATTACAAGGAAGGCATGTTTGTTTTAGGCGACGAAGAAAAGGACAAAGAAGTTTTCGCGCTTCGTCCCATGACCTGCCCTTTCCAATACCAGGCCTATCTGAACCGCGGACGCTCCTACCGCGACCTGCCGCTGCGCTATAATGAGACCTCTACGCTGTTCCGCAATGAGGATTCGGGTGAAATGCACGGGTTAATCCGAGTCCGCCAGTTTACGATTTCCGAAGGTCATTTGATGTGTACTCCTGCCCAGCTGGAGGATGAATTCAAAAACTGCCTGGAACTGGCCATTTATATGCTCAAAACACTGGGGCTCTATGAAGACGTGTCATATCGTTTCTCAATGTGGGATCCCAATAACCGCGAAAAATACATCGGAACGGAAGAGCAGTGGGACGAAGCGCAAAGTGCAATGCGCCGAATTTTAGATCATCTGCAGATCCCATATGCAGAGGGAATTGGAGAAGCTGCTTTCTATGGGCCGAAGCTCGACATTCAGATTCGGAACGTACATGGAAAAGAAGATACGCTCATTACCATTCAGATCGACCAAATGCTCGCTGAAAAATTTGGAATGGAATATACCGATGCGGACGGAACGAAAAAACATCCCTATATCATTCACAGGACTTCCATCGGCTGCTATGAGCGTACACTGGCGCTGTTAATCGAAAAATACGCCGGTGCGTTCCCGACCTGGCTGGCTCCCGTTCAGGTGAAGGTAATCCCGATTTCGGAAAACCAGCATGCGTATGCGGAAAAAATCACGCAGCAGCTTAAAGACGCCGGGATCCGGGTGGAGGATGATCTCCGGAACGAAAAAATGGGATACAAAATCCGCGAAGCACAGCTTCAGAAAATCCCTTACATGCTGGTCGTCGGAGAAAAAGAAATGGCGGATCAGCTGGTCTCCGTTCGTGCCCGTAAAGAAGAAAACGGCGGAGTTATGAGCTTGGATGATTTTCTCTCTAAGATTCTTTTGGAGGTTGCGCAGAAAACAATCAACTAAATAATGTAAAATTTGCCAATAATTTTAGAGGGAAATTTTAAGCATATTAGATTATAATGGAACTACCGAATTTAAATTCGGTAGTTTTTTATTTTGACGAAAGTGAGATTAGCATGAAAAAGACATTTGGTTATGTACGCGTATCTACAAAAGAACAACATGAGGACAGACAGCTGGCCGCTCTTCTGGATTTCAGCGTCAAAAAGAGGAACATCTATATGGATAAGCAGTCCGGAAAAGATTTTAACCGAACTGCCTATCAGAGGCTGACGAGAAAAAGGCTCAAGACAGACGATCTGCTCGTCGTCAAGTCCATTGACCGGCTTGGGCGCGATTACAAAGAAATATTGGAAGAATGGCGCTATATCACAAAAATTTTACGGGCTAATATTGTTGTGCTGGATATGCCGCTGTTAGATACGAGAGTAGAAGAAAACTTAGTCGGAACTTTTATTGCCGATATTGTGCTGCAGATTCTCTCTTTTGTCGCACAAACGGAGCGGGAAAATACCATGCAGCGCCAGCGGGAAGGAATCGAGGCTGCTAAACGCCGCGGCGTTCGGTTTGGACGCCCTCCCCGTCCCCTGCCGCCAGAATTTCCCGACACTGCTCACAAATGGAAAAACAAGGAGATTTCAATCCATGAAGCACTGCTGCTCACGGGCCTTCCCCGCAGCAGCTTTTATGCCGCTGCCAAAAAATTTTTTACTCCTGCTGTGAAGGAGGAATCTCCGCCTGATGAATCAGCCATCTGCTGATTTATGAATTATTGAAAAAAGCAGGTAGAAATTTTTGTAATTATATGATATACTAAAAAAACATTTTATTTTATACGTTAAATTCTGCTTTTGGTTTAATTCTTTTTAATTGGGGGGAATGAAATGAAGGGAGTTATGAAACCTGAAAAAACGGCAGCTAAAAAAACGCCGCGGCACGGCCCCGTTCAGATTGCCAAAAACATTGGATATATGCTGTCTTTGTTGTTTCGATGTTGTCCTCTGCGTGTGATTTCTGATTTGGTTTTAGCAATTATAATAAGACTCACCACTAACGTATTTTACAATGTTTTTTTTATCAAAATCGTAATTGATATTTTAGAAACGGGGAAGCCGTTTTCGAATGTTATTTGGATCATTGGCATTATGACGGTGATATATGGGATTTCCTATGGAATGCAAGCGTGGTTTTACAAATATTATAAGCCCAAAACCGATCAGACCATCTACGAAAAAATGAACGATATGCTGTTTCAAAAAGCGATGGAAGTCGATCTTGCATCTTTTGAAAATCCGGAATTTT
>CALYAR010000225.1 GCA_944393585.1 uncultured Clostridia bacterium
GCGGACAAGCCTACCGTGGAAGATATTCTCTTTGAAAAATTGAGCAAGCTGGATATTAATCTGAATTGAGGAGGAAAACTTTCCTATACCCTCTGGCACATTTTCGCTGCGAAATGCTTTGAACGCAGTATGCGGCCCATAACATTGCAGGAGCTGCCAATGGGCCGTATACTCATGTGAATGAAGGGAAGAAGTCAAAAAATGACTATGACCCTCCTTGCTGTAATTGGCGTAAAGCCGGTGTAAAGATCAAGAGAAAAAATTTTTTGCTTAAAAAAGCCCGTAAAATCAGCAAAAGTTACCCCATGAGAGGGATAGTTACAAAAAAGTGCTTACTTTACGATTGAGGATGCCCTGCTTATAATAAAGTCAAGAGCTAAGGAAAACGGCCGATCCAATGTTCTTCTTGAAAAACGAAACAAAATCAGCAATCATTCAATTACTGCAAGGAGGATATTATCATGAACAAAAATACATTTAGCACAGTAAAGCTCGCAAAAGGCGAAATGAATATTTATGACTTCGGCACTGCCAGATTACATGCCTATAAAACCAATGATTTTATCGACGACGAAGTTTTCATCGTTGAAAAAAACGGCAAAGCCGTCATCATCGAATCTCCCTGCTTCTATGATAACATCCGGGAACTGACGGATTATCTGAAAGAGTTCCAGGCAGCGGGAATGCTGGTCGCTTATCATGGTGCAGGCGCTACCTTCCTGCCGGATGTTCCCAAATATGCAACGCAGAATGCGGCAGAATATTCGCAAAGCGGCGGCGGAAAAGCACTGATTGATAACTTTACAAAATCATTTGGAGATATCTTTGACAACTCCATTCATAAAATCTCAAATATAATCGGTGAAGGAACGCTGACAATCGGCGGCATGGATTTCGTGATCAAACAGTCTGCGGAAGCCTTTGATGTCGAAATACCGGAAATCAACGCCGTGTATACCCACATGCTCGGCCATGACTGCCACTCGATCGTAGCAGGCGCCGCACACGCTGACGCCATCATTGCACAGTTAAATCACTATAAGGAAAAGGGGTATGATCTGATCCTAACCTCTCATTACACGCCGGAGGATTTGAAAGACGCAGATACAAAAATTGCTTACCTGGAAAACCTGAAAAAGATTGCACAGGGCTGCAGCAGCGCCGAGGAGTTTAAAGCGGCGGTACAGAAACAGTACCCGAATTACAGCGGCCAAAATTACCTTGATATGACGGCGGGATTCTTTTTTGCCTAACAGAAATACACAGGGCTGTCGCTGATGACAGCCCTGTTTTAACGGGAGATAAAATGGACTATTTGAACTTTATCACAAACGAAATTCACACCGTCATCGCGGCTACGGTGGATCAAAGCGGTCTTCCCGTTACCTGTGCCGTTGATATCATGGACGCGGATGAAAATGGATTGTATTTTCTTACCGCGAAAGGCAAGGGCTTTTACAGCCGGCTGAAAGACTGCGGCTACATGGCACTGACCGGCTTAAAAGGAGAGAGCACCATGTCCTGCATCGCGCTGTCCCTCCGCGGCAAGGTAAAAGAGCTTGGATGGGAACCGCTGGCACAAATGCTGAAAAAGAATCCCTATATGGAGGAAATTTATCCTACGGCAGAATCTCAACGGGCACTCACAGTTTTTCAGCTTTACGAGGGAACCGGTGAATGGTTTGACCTTTCCAAAAAGCCTATGGAACGCTTTTCTTTCTCTTTTGGACATGTCCCGGACGAAAAGAACGGTTATTGTATCACAGTTGTGTGCAATGGATGCCGGATTTGCGAGACTGTATGCCCGCAAAAGTGCATTGACTTTGCTTCTACACCAGCGGTGATTGAGAAAGAACACTGCCTGCACTGCGGAAACTGCATGGAAATTTGTCCGCAAAATGCGGTGATCCGGGAGGGAAAAAGATGACACAGACAGAAAGACGTTTGTATTTAATCAAAGCACTGCTGGAAGAACAGGCAGCGTATTCTGAAATAAAAATTCCTGCCGGTGAACCGGAGCAGAAACAGCTGCTCCGGTCCCTGTTCAATCTGCGGCCGCCCATGGCTGCCGCAGAAGATTTTCTTGCAGTGCAGGACGCATATTTGCAGGAAGAAACCGCCCGGAAAGGGATTACCGGCTTGTCTGATCTCACCCCTGCCGCGGACGGAATGTATTTATGGCAGGGCGATATTACCACCCTGCGCTGTGACGCGATTGTGAATGCGGCCAACAGCCAAATGCTGGGGTGCTTTGTGCCGTGCCACGGCTGTATCGACAATGCCATTCACACTTTTGCGGGAATACAGCTTCGGCTGGCCTGCGCAGAGCTGATGACGCGCCAGGGATACGAGGAAAAAACAGGCCGGGCAAAAATCACTCCGGCATTTAATCTCCCCTGCCGCTATGTCCTTCACACAGTCGGGCCCATTGTCGGAGGACATTTGACTAAGAAAGAGCAAGTACAGCTTGCCTCCTGCTACCGTTCCTGCCTGGAACTTGCCGGACAGAATAAGATAAAAAGCATCGCTTTCTGCTGTATTTCTACCGGGGAGTTCCGCTTCCCAAATGATAAGGCGGCGGAAATTGCCGTACAGACCGTGAAAGAATATAAAAAAGAAACGCACAGCAAAATCGAGGTGATTTTTAATGTTTTCAAAGAAATCGACTATAACATCTACCGGAAGTTACTCAGAGCTGATTGATCAATTAAAACGCGCACGAAACGAGGCGGATGCTGTTGTGATCGGCGCAGGCGCCGGTCTTTCCGCTTCAGCAGGCTTCGTATACAGCGGGGCGCGTTTCAAACAGTATTTTTCCGACTTTGAAGAAAAATACGGCTTTCACGATATGTATTCCGGCGGCTTTTATCCTTTTCCAACACCCGAAGAACACTGGGCCTACTGGAGCCGCTTTATCATGGTCAATCGCTATATGGATGCGCCGAAACCCGTTTATGACGAACTTTTGCAGCTCGTTGCGGATAAGGACTATTTTGTGATTACCACAAATGTAGACCACTGCTTTCAGAAATCCGGATTTGACAAGCACAGAATCTTTTACACACAGGGCGATTATGGTCTGTGGCAGTGCAGCGAGCCATGCCATCCGAAAACCTATGACAACCAAACTGCCGTCCGCAAAATGGTTCAGGCACAGGGGTTTATCACGGACGACAGCGGCAATTTAATCCTTCCGGACGGCGCTGATCCAAAAATGTCTGTCCCCTCCGAACTTGTGCCCATCTGCCCTAAATGCGGCAAACCCATGACCATGAATCTGCGTTCTGACGATAAATTTGCAGAGGATGACGGCTGGCATGAAGCAGCACAGCGGTATGAAAATTTCCTGCGCACCAGAAACGGGCAAAAAATCCTGTTCTGGGAGTTAGGCGTGGGCTACAACACCCCTGTCATTATCAAATTTCCGTTCTGGCAGATGACAGCGCAGAATTCCAAT
>CALYAR010000226.1 GCA_944393585.1 uncultured Clostridia bacterium
GGGCTTGCCGAATTGACGGCTTCGGGGTTGGGTGTTCCCGCGTCAGACGACGGCGCAGCCGAAGCTTCCGGAGAAGCGGAACCCGGCAGACCGGCACTTTGGGAAGTGCGCGGAGCGCCGCCCCAGAAAAATGCAACGGCCAATGCGACTGCCGCAAGAGCGGCAGTGATCCAAATTATTTTTTTTCGTTTCATAGCATGGATTTCCCTTCTTAATTGGAAATTCAAAAAATCCGCAGATTACAGCAGATTGGCAAGCTCTATCATGCGGTAGAGCATTTGTGCGATTTCGCCGCGCTGCACCGCCTGCTGCGGCTGCATCTCAATCACGCTCGAATCCAGAATTCCTTCCTCATAGCAGAACGCCAGACTTTCGCGCGCCCAATCGGCGCTTTGGATATAATCCGGGAACTGCGCGAGCACATTGCGGATGGAATCCGCATCAAATTGGGTTTCTAGTCCGCACAGCGCGGCCGCTTTCGCAACCATAACAGCTGCTTCCTGCCGGGTGATGGTTCCCAGCGGCTCAAAGGTGGTCTCGCTTGTTCCGCTTACAATGCCGTAAGTGTTTGCCGTCCCGACGGCCGGAGCATACCACTCCGGCTCCGCAACGTCAGCAAAGCGGTCGTTTGCTTTTGGCACAAGACCCAGGGCGCGCACGACAATCGAGGCAAACTCGGAGCGCGTCATGGTTGCATTTGGGTCAAACAGGCCGCTGTCCTTTCCGCTGATGATCCCGCGGGAAGCCAGTGCCTCAATCGCCGACTGATTGGCATGCCCCTGCACGTCCGAAAAAGTTTTCCCGGGAAATTCCACCGGCACCCGGCGGACGTCTGCGTGCTTTCCGGGAAGGCCGGCGCCCTCCTGCGAACCGTCTCCGGATATGCTGCGTGCATCGCTCATTTGATACAGGCTGTTCTTTCCTTCTTCAAACCGTTCCAGCGCCACCAGGGCATATAGGCCCTGTTCCGACGCCATCAAATTTTCGCCGTCAGCCTGGTTCTCATTGGCAAAGCCGCCGCCCGGAACGGAAAAGGACAAAAGTGCGTCTAACAAAGTATTCTCATTTTTCACAAACCGGGCATCGTCGAGCGGAATCCCCAATTCGCACAGCGCAACGATCATTTGGACGCAGCTTTGGGAATTTACCGTTTCCCAGGAGGAATAGCCGCCATCCTCGTTCTGCATTTCCGACATACAAAGCAGTGCCTTGCGGATCGCTTCGGCTACTTCTTCCCGATCCTGATAGCGGGACAGGGCCGAAAGCGCCATGCCGGTGATATCCGGATCAGATGTTTCGCCCGGCTGTCCCGTTCCGGTCAGGGACCAGCCGCCGTCCTCGAGCTGGCGCTCCAGGATGAGATCGAGGTACATCTCCCGCGTCGCCTGTGTTTGGGCATCAGGATTTTCGGGCATGTCATAGTTTCCGCTGTCCAGCGCGATCAGTGCCCAAACGGGCCCGTTCAGCCTCTGCCAGATGGTTTTTTCATAATCGCCCAGCGGCGTGAGCAGATTGTAGCCTCCTACATCAGCCGGATTTTTCCCAATCGCAGTCAGTGCGAGGATCACGCGGGAATATTCCGTGTATTTCACATCGTGCAGGACTCCCTCATGTTCCTTCACATAAGCTTCTACATTGCGGTAGTACTGCTCAAAATATTCGTCCGGAATATCCAAATCACTGCGCGCCAGGCCCAAAACAGCCCATTCACCGCCGATTACTCCAACCTCCGGCGCCGTGACAGTGCGGTAGATGTATTCTGCCGCTGATTCTACTAGACTGTCCAATGCAGGTTCGGCCGCCCGGCTGGGCGCTCCGATTCCAAAAACCAATGCCAACACCAGACAAAGGGCAGCCCCCGCTTTGCAAATTTGTTTCATGCTAAACTCCTCCATAATACGTTTGGTGTTTCCTTAAAAAAAATCCGCCGGTTCCACCGGCGGACGCGCAATCCAAACAAACTCTTTCTATTGGAAATGGAGAAAGAGGGCCCTTTGTGCGCGTTTCCAATCCAGGGGAAACGGACATGCATCGGCCCATGTGTCTGGCTGACTTTTACAAAGCTCACAGTGACCGGTTCGCGCGGGAATTCCACCCGCTTCCATGGCGCCGCACAGGCGGCCCGCCGATGCAATTCTTTCATTTGGCCGGTCCGAACAGGAAGTCCGTTCACAGCCGCTGATAGATTTAGTTTACCACGGGTTTTCTATTTTGTAAACGCCCCTGAAAAATAAGAGATTTTCGTTATAAAAATCGAAAACAGAGTCCTTTTTATCAAGACTCTGCTACCGAAAATAATATTATTGCAGTAGAATAAAACAATAAAAATCGGCTTGTCCAAACCATTTCGCATATAATAATATAAATTTGTGCCGACCGATTATTTTTTATGCTTTGTGAAACAAGCCGCTTATAAAAATAAGCGAATCGATTTCAAATCACAAACCAAATAGTAAGCCCGTCCTGCATTTTTCGTTCCGTCATAAGGGGCTTGTGCTTTTATTCTTATAATTGAAAAAAGGTGCTTTGTTCCGAGCAGGCCGCCAAGCAGTTTTCTATTTTTGACGTAAAAGGCGAGTATCTAAATACTATGCAGTATTCTGCCGGGACTTTACCCGTTCGAAATGAGGAAGTTCTTAAATTAACATAAAGTGCGTTACCTCACATCATCCGGAACCCAAAGCTGCATAGTAGAACAGTCCTTGGAATCTCCCCCGTTCTCCGTTGTTTCCGAAGCACTGCTGAGGCTCATGGTCAGCAAATAGGGGTACTGCGTATTCTTCATGGCAAGCACGCGGAATGTTTCGCCGTCTGTCTGGATAATATCACGCAGTGCATATTCAAAGGGAAAGAAAAATTCCTGCACCTCGCCGCAGCGGTCAACCGACAGCGACTGTACCGAACCCCGAAGCTGGATTGCCAGCCGAATCGAGGGGGTCTGCAGCACAGAACGCAGCATAACTCCGCATGCCGTCCGTTCCAGCGCCGCGGTACACGCCCCTCCAATGCGGAACTCGGCGGTTCCGTTGGAATAGATCAGAGTGATGCTCCGGCAGCCGGAATTGTAGTTTATATTAACCGGTGCGCCGCAGGTTTCCGATACACGGATGGACGCGGAATCCGTTTCCTGAAAGCTGCGGTCAAGCCGGTAAATGAGATGGCTCACCCGTTCCCTCACAGCCCAAAAGCAGGAATTGACCGGATCGTAGCAGATAGCCGTATAACGTTCCGCCGTCTGAACCGGATCCAATGCCTCAAGGCAGTTATCATAGCGGAAAATGGCAGAGCTTCCCGCCGCAGTGAAGCAGTAGGTCTCCCCGTCGTATGCACCGGAACGCAGGGAAAGCGGCCCAAATCCGGTCAGGGGGCTGGCAGCAGATAACGAAAGAACATACATAAGATCTCCTCCTTTGGTAAATTATATGGCATAACCATGCGTTTCATGAAATAAAATACGTTTCCATGGCAAGAGACTGCACAACCGCAGTTTTAATAAGGATATTTTCTTGTATTTTAGAATAAAAATCAAAAAATTAACAATTTATATCTTGTAATAGACAGCATAACGGAGTATACTTAGACTGGTGGAAATTTCGGGTTTTAAGTCTGTTTCCATCCCATGTACCCGCTACATGGAATCGCATTTGTAATATCTGGCCAGTAATTGGCCGAAAGGAGAATAGTAGTTATGACACAGAACAAATCCGTTTTAAAGTGGCTTGAAGAGATGAAAGAGCTCGTAACACCGGATAATGTGGTTTGGATCGACGGCTCTGAGGAACAGCTCGAAGCACTCCGCAAAGAAGCCTGCTCGACCGGCGAGATGATCAAGCTCAACGAAGAAAAGCTTCCCGGCTGCTATCTGCACCGGACCGCTGTAAACGACGTTGCGCGTGTAGAGGACCGTACCTTCATCTGCTCCAGAAAGGAAGAGGATGCAGGCCCAACCAACCATTGGATGGATCCCCAGAAAGCATATAAAATGCTCTATGACATTGCACGCGGCAGCTACAAAGGCCGTACCATGTATGTCATTCCATATTCCATGGGTCCGGTTGGATCGCCGTTTGCCAAAATCGGTATTGAAGTAACCGACTCGATTTATGTCGTATTGAATATGGCGATTATGACCCGTGTCGGCAAGGCTGTTGTAGACTGCCTCGGCGACAGCGAGGACTGGGTACGCGGCCTTCACTGCAAATGCCAGATCGACCAGGAAAAACGCTACATCTGCCACTTCCCGGAAGACAACACTATTATTTCTGTCAACTCCGGTTACGGCGGAAACGTCCTTCTGGGCAAAAAGTGCTTTGCGCTTCGTATCGCTTCTTACCTTGGCAAAAACGAAGGCTGGATGGCAGAACATATGCTCATCCTCGGCCTCGAAAAACCGAACGGCGAAATCAAATACATTTCTGCCGCTTTCCCGTCTGCATGCGGAAAGACCAACCTTGCTATGTTAATTCCGCCGGAAGGCTATAAGAAAGACGGCTATAAAGTATGGACTGTCGGCGACGATATCGCTTGGATGCGCATTGGACCGGACGGACGCCTCTGGGCAATCAACCCGGAAAACGGCTTCTTCGGCGTTGCTCCCGGCACCAATGACAAATCCAACCCCAATGCGCTTGCTACCACGAAAAAGGGTACGATCTTTACCAATGTAGCGCACAATTTAGAGGACAACACCGTTTGGTGGGAAGGCCTCGACAAGAATCCGCCGGAAAACGCAGTGGACTGGAAAGGCAATCCCTGGAACGGCAAAACCAGCACAGAAAAGGGCGCTCATCCAAACAGCCGTTTCACAGCTCCGGCGAAAAACTGCCCCTGCATCAGCCCGGAATTTGACAAGGGCACAGGCGTTCCGATTTCCGCTATTATCTTTGGCGGCCGCCGGGCACAGACCACTCCGTTGGTTTATCAGTCCCGCGATTGGAACAACGGCGTGTTCGTTGGATCCATCATGGCTTCTGAAACAACCGCTGCAGCTGCCGGGGCAGTCGGCGTAGTCCGCCGCGACCCGATGGCTATGCTTCCGTTCTGCGGATACCATATGGGCGATTATCTGAAGCACTGGATTGAAATGGGCGAGAAACTCGGCGACAAGGCTCCGAAAATCTTCAATGTAAACTGGTTCCGTCTGGACGACGAAGGCCACTTCCTCTGGCCGGGATTCGGCGATAACCTCCGCGTTCTCGACTGGATCATCAACCGCTGCGAAGGCAAGGCTGATGCGGTAGAAACACCGATCGGCTATGTTCCGAAGGCAGAGGATATCAACACCGAAGGCCTTGACATCACAAAGGAAACTTTGCAGTCCATCCTGGATGTCAACAAGGATCAGTGGATGAAGGAAGCAGAAGGCATCGAAGAATTCTATGCGAAGTTTGGCGACAAGCTTCCGAAAGAACTTTCGGATGAACTGTCCTCTTTGAAAGAGCGCCTTCAATAATGAAAACAGCAGTTTAAAAGGAATCCCTTGAAATAAACATGCACGGTATTCTAAAGATGATTTTCATCTATAGAATACCGTGTTGTTTTTTACAGAAAATAATATTATTCTATAGACTGCAATCTGTTAGAATGTTATAATAATAACAAATTCTAAAAACCAGAGGAGGAAACGATTGTGTATTTCAAAAAAGAAAAAAAGCTTGTATCCTCGTTGCTGTTAAGTTTTATAACGACATTTTTATTGAGTTTTTTTATTTTCCTCTTGGAAACCGCAGTGGGAATTTTCATTATTCCTGTAAAACTGATCCTGGGAATTTTATTGCTGGGAACGGCAGTGACATTGTATTGCCGGGTTTTCACGGAACGGGAAATGAAACGCAGCCGGCGGAATATCATTGTACTGGCGGCCGTAGCACTCAATGCAGCTATCGGAGACGGTCTACTCCCTCTTTTTCTTCCAAACAACCCAGAACTTCCGCTCAATCAGCTTTCTATCGTTCAATTTATAATTTGTTTCCTTCTTTTCTCTGCCGGAGCATATCTTCTGATGTGCATCAGCAAAAAATATGAGGAAACCGATGAAGAAAAAAAACGCGCACCAAAAAGCTTTATTGAGGAAAGTTCCATTTTTCGAACTCGCTTTTCCCCAATGCTGAGATTCTGGATGCACTATAACGATGATAATATAAAACAGGCAACCAATAAAAAGAAATAACACTCTAAATAGAAAGAACGCTGTGACACAAACAGCATTGATTTGTCTGTGTCACAGCGCAAAAAACTGTTCATTTCTTTTTACTCAAAAAACATATCGCCAAAGAATTCAGGGCTGTGGAACTGAGGGGTTTCGTTGCCCACATAGTTCCAGCTCATGTAGTGCTCATACTTCGTTTCATCTCCGCATTTGTATACATTTGCCGCGATTCTCTTCCCAGGCTTGATCTCAAGCGGACCGTAAATGCTCTCTAAAAATGCGAACGGAATCGTATATTCCACCGTCCAGTACGGGCCGCGGTAGCTTCCAAGGTTCTCCTTCGTTACCGTGCTTTTCATTTGCAGTTCTTTTCGAAAATCAAAATTCAACTGTTCCCTCTCTTCCCGCTCTGCTCCCAGTCCCAACAGCAGCGTTCCGAGACAGTTCGTTTCAAAATTTAAATACCTTTTGTCAGTTTCCGGGTTGATCTGGAAGAAAAATTCCATACAGCTGTCTGTATACACCGGTTCGTTCATCTTCTCAAACCGTCCCGTGATCTCTGTCTCGTATGAGGTCAGCTTTACATGCAAGCCTTTTTCCGTGTAGCAGATCTGCCCCATTGATACCGGCGCATACCCATTCTTATCCCACAGCAGATTATGTACGTTGAGCACTGGGACCTCGTCCCATCGGATCTCCTCTGTCTCAAACTTTTTGATCTCATAGCTCTTTTTAACCATAGTTGTGCCGCCTTTCCTATTGTTTTGATACAACCTCCGGCTATAAGCCAGAGGCCGGTTTCCTTTATTTCTCCGTCAAATAACCTTCCCGGTACAGCAGCTCCGCAATCAGTACTGCCCCTCCTGCTGCTCCTCTCAGCGTGTTGTGCGATAACCCTACAAATTTGTAATCGTAGAATACATCTTCTCTCAGCCGTC
>CALYAR010000227.1 GCA_944393585.1 uncultured Clostridia bacterium
CCTCCTATGAAGTGGATTTTTCCGGAGCGGAGAAATTCCTTCGGGAAACCGATGGATTCGGCGTGTGCGATCTGGTCATCTGGCGCTCCCCGTTCGGCAAGGTCATCCATGAATACTTCGGCTTTGAAGAAGCCGTCTATGCACTGATGGATCACGAAGAAGAAATCATGGATCTGTTAAAGGTTCAGGAGGAAGCAGATTTAAAGCTGATTGAAGAAGCGGCTAAGGGGCCGGCGAAGGTGGTCATTGTGTCCGACCATGCAGACGAAAACCTGATTTCCCCGCCCTATTATCAGAAGTACTGCGTTCCGTTCTATAAAAAGGTTCAAAGCATTTTGAATCCGCGCGGAATCTATCTTTCAACGCATTTGGACGGAAATATAAAAGGATATTTGCCTTTTATTGCCCAGGCGGGTGTGAATTTGCTCGATGGCTGCACGCCTGCGCCGATGTTTAACTATGAAGTAGAAGAGCTCGCGGAGGCAATCCGGGGCAAGATCAGCTGCTATCTGGGCGTTCCCTCCTCAATGGTGGTAGAAAAGGCCTGGACAGAGCAGTGCGTGGAATTCGGCAAACGGATAGCAAAGGCTTTTGACCGCAGGGTCATTGTCAACATCGGCGATGTAGTTCCGCCCGACGGCAATATCGAGCAGGTCATTGCCATCGGAGAGGGACTGAAAACTTTATAAAGAATTTTAAGGAGGATATACTCATGGCAATTATAACACTGCCTACGGGCTATTATCAGCAGCACGACGCAGACTTCAGCCTGGAGTTTCCGGCTGAAGCGTATGGCGGATGGAAGAAGGAAGAGCTTCCGCTGTCGATTGAACACACGGCGGTTGTCGTCATGCACTCCTGGGATTGCGGGACGCGGGAGGAATTTCCGGGATGGCATCGGGTTGTCGACTATATTCCGCGTTCCTATGAGATTGCGGAAAAAATAATTCCGCCGATTTTGGATGCGGCACGCCGGGCAGGCATGAAAATTATCCATGTAGTTTCCAGCGAGTCCTACGGCGCCCAATATCCCGGCTATGCACCGGTGCGCGACTTGTGCAAAGACGACAAACACGCCTCCTCCAGGAGCATTGAACGGGATGAAGCTTCGGAGAAGCTCTGGCAGTTCCACAGCGACGTGGTATTTCCTGGGAAAGAGAACCAGGCGGATATTCAGCGCGGGCATGCTGCGATGGATATTTATCCCACTACTAAACCGCTGGGCGATGAGCCGGTAGCCAAGGATTCTTTCCAGCTGTCCGCCTGGTGTGAAAAAGAGGGGATCAACCATCTGATTTACACAGGATTTGCCATTAACATGTGCCTGATGACGTCGCCGGGCGGTATGGTAGACTTATCCCGCTATGGAATCCTGTGCTCTGCCATTTACGACGCTGTAACGGCGGTGGAAAACAAAGAAACCATCCGGACGCAGACGGCAAAGCAAATAGCTTTGTGGAAGGTTGCGCTGTTATACGGCTATGTATATGGGGCAGAGGAATTTAAAAAGGCATTAAATGATTATGCCGATCATTTGAATCGTTAAAAGCAAGCCGATGAGAAGAGCAGGGGAGAGGTTAAAATGATTATTGACGTGCATGCCCATATTTGGGACAGCAACATTGAAAGCGATAAGTACAGGGAAATGATAGCAGGCTGCCGGCGCTATCATATAGACCGCCTGCTGGTATCCGGCCTGATCGGGGGATATGGACCGGATCACGAGGATATCATCGCCAGCAACGAAGGCGTGCTGGGACTTTGCAGGCTCTATCCCGATCTGGTGCGGGGAATGGTTTATGTCAACCCCAATCATCCGGACAGCGTAGAGATCATCCGTAAATATCTGTCCTATCCGGAATTTGTGGGGATTAAGCTCTGGGTCGCGGCGCTTTGCGACGATCCCTGCGTGAACCCGATCGTAGAGGAAGCGATCCGCCAGGATGTTCCTATCCTCCTTCATACCTGGTTTAAAAAGGTAGGCCAGCTCGATCATGAATCCACTGCGGTGCATGCGGCGAACATTGCAAAGCGGTATCCGGAAGCAAAATTTTTGATGGCGCATCTGGGCGGGAACTATTATCATGGGATCAAGGCCATCCGCGACTGCCCGAATGTCTGGGTTGACAATTCCGGGACGCCGATTGAGTGCGACGCGATGGACTATACATTAAAAAACGTTGGTTCTGAGCGGATATTATATGGAACCGATCTGCCGGGAGGAATGCTGAACTGCCTGGCACAGGTGGACGAGTGCAGTGCATCGCAGGAGGAAAAAGAGAACATTTACTATAAAAACGCCCTGCGGCTGTTTAGGAGGCTGAAATAATGAAAAAGATCGATATCAACACGTTTACTGGACATTGGCCGTTTCGTAAAGTATATCATCAAAGTCCAGACTCCATCCGGGCCTATATGGAGCGCGACGAGGTGGAACAGTCGCTGATTTCCTCCTTTGACAGCATTTTCTACAACGATGCGTTTGAGGGGGACGAAGATCTTCACGCCGCCATTGCAGGGGACAGACGGTTCCGGATGGTGATGACGGTCAATCCCAAAGTGCCCGGCTGGCAGAAAGACCTGGAGTATGAGTGCGAGCATTATAATATCTGCGCGGTGAAAGTATATCCGACCTATCACAATTATCTGTTAAAGGACCCGGATTTTCTGGAATTGGTTTCTGTGCTGGAAAAGAAAAAGCTTCCGCTTATGATTGCTCTTCGCTTGGAAGACCCGCGGTTTGTGTATTTATGGAGTGTGGGGACGATTGACCTGAACACCATTCGGGTATTGGTCGGCGAGACGACGATTCCGATCATTATGCTGCACGGCTTGACGGCTGAAGTGCAGGCGCTCGCTCCCATCTTAGACGGAAAGCACAATTTCTATGTGGATACCTGCGGACTGCGCTATGGTGTTTTCCCTGTTGAAACGCTGCGCAAGACGGTCAGTGCAGACAGTATTCTCTATGGGAGCAGCTATCCGCTCCTGTGTGCGAAAGCGGCCTCTTACGTTATTGAGCGCGCGGACATTCCGGAAGAAGAGAAAGAAAAAATGCTGTATCAAAACGCAGAGCGCGTTTTTAACCTGTAGAGTTTGGGAAGGAGCGGTTAAAAATGATGATCGATGCACATGCACATATCTGGGGGCCGGATTTGGACAGCAAAGCGAATCGCGATATGATTGAGGCCTGCCGGCGTTATGGAATTGATAAGATCCTGATTTCCGCTTTGTTCGGCGGATATGGGCCGGATGAAGAAAACATTGAACTGGCCAATACGTATCTGGCAAAATTCATAGACCAATATCCCGATCTGGTACGCGGAATGGTTTATCTCAATCCCCATCATAAAAATAGTGTAGATGTGATGAAAAAGTACCTGGAAAACCCTAAAATGGTAGGAATCAAGCTGTGGATCGCCGCCTACGCAGACGAACCCTGCGTCAATCCTATCATGGAAGAGGCAATCCAGCAGGATGTCCCGGTGTTATTCCATACCTGGCACAAACGGGTCGGACAGCTGGAACATGAACCAGACGCAACTCACGTTGCCGTCATTGCAAAGCGTTATCCGGAAGCGAAGATTCAGATGGCGCATTTGGGAGGCAATTACTATCATGGAATCAAGGCCATCCGCGACTGCCCGAATGTGTGGGTCGATATTTCGGGAACGCCGGACGAGCGGGATGCGGTAGATTATACGCTCAAACAGCTGGGATCGGAGCGGATTTTATTCGGAACCGACATGCCGGGCGTTTTGCTCAACTGTGTTGCGCAGATTGACGAAGCGGACGCAACCGAAGAAGAAAAGAAAAACATGTTTTATCAAAACGCCCTGCGGCTGTTTAGGAGGCTTTCAGAATGAAAAAGATTGATGTAAATGTAATGGGCGGACATTGGCCGTTTCGGAAGCTTTACAAAGAAGGCGCGGCGAACATGCGGGAGTATTATGCTGCCGAAGAGGTAGAGTGGGGACTCATGTCGTCCTTTAACAGCGTGTTTTTTCAGGATGCGTTTGAAGGCGATGAAGATCTGAATGAACAGATCAGGCAAATTGGCTCTACCCGGATGGTGATGACGGTCAATCCCAAAATCCCCGGCTGGCAGAAGGATTTGGAATATGAATGCGAGCACTTCCGCATCTGTGCGGTTAAGGTATTGCCGCAGTACCACAATTATGGCCTGGAAGACGACGACTTCAATGAACTTTTAGCAAAGCTCGAGGAAAAGCGCCTGCCTTTGATGCTGGTCATGCGCTTGGAGGATATCCGCAATTCCTACTTGTGGCCGGTAGGCTCTTTGGATACGGATTCCATTCGGGTTCTGGTAAAGCGTACCTCCATTCCGGTGATTCTTCTGCATGCTTTGGTGGGAGAAGTTAAACTGCTCGCGGATCTGCTGGATGGAAAGCATGATTTTTATGTCGACACATCCGGCATGCGCGGCGCGACGTTCCCAATCGAAGAGCTGCTTAATTCTGTCAGCGAGGACAGTATTTTATACGGCACGTCCTATCCGATGCTGTCGGAAAAGGCGTCGGTCTATATTATTGAAAAGGCGGAAATTGCGGACGGCGTGAAAGAAAAGCTGTTTTATCAAAATGCCAAAAAGCTCTTTTGCCTGTAAAGCGGCTGGAATTCTATAAAATTAAAAAAAAGACTTGCTATTTTTTATTTCGTCTGCTATAATAAACAGCGATTGTTTATTTGATTTTGACATTGGAGGTGTAATATATATGGCAAAGTGTGATATTTGCGGAAAAGGCGTTACGTTTGGGATCAAAGTCAGCCATTCTCACAGAAGAACCAACAGGGCCTGGAAGCCCAATGTTCGATCAGTAAGAGCTGTTGTAAATGGAGCGAATAAAAAGATCAATGTGTGTTCCTCCTGCCTGCGTTCGGGCAAAGTACAGCGTGCAATCTAATTGAAATTGCAAATCAAAATTCTCTCTTTCTGCCAGTAAAGCGGAAAGAGAGTTTTTTTATGCTTTAACATGAAAAGCAGAACAGGGCTTTTTTACTCCTTCCGGTCCTTCAAAGAGAAAATTTTCCGTCTGCACTCGGCACGGTAAGGCGGTTTGTGATCCCATTTCGGAATTTGGCGGAGAGAAATGGGATAAGCAGTTAGAGGCTGAACGGATTATAGAAAAGGCTGCAAACCAAATTGGTCGTTCCAATGCTATGGTTTGATTGGTACAGCAAAAGATGAAATAAACCATGCAGATCTTTTTGCAATCTATGTCCCATCCTGTTGTTTTATTCGCTTTTTTCAATGGAATAAAGGGGAGTGAGGTTGAAAAAAGGCTGTTTATCGCCTTCTTTTGCTTTGCAATTGCGGCGTCTGTCCCTTTTGTTGGAATCATCTTATCAGAAAAGAGGGTCTCACGACTGCAAACCTGCCAGGGACAGGAGGAAGCATAAAAAGAGCGGCCAAAGGCCGCTCTTGCAG
The DNA here is from genome assembly GCA_944393585.1 of uncultured Clostridia bacterium. Taxonomy (GTDB): domain Bacteria; phylum Bacillota; class Clostridia; order CALYAR01; family CALYAR01; genus CALYAR01. The sequence continues at coordinate 5,450 of CALYAR010000227.1, forward strand.
ATTCTGTGCTTTTGATGGAATTAAAGTAAAATTTCGCGTCTGCTGTTTGTAATTTTGCGGACGGTGCGCGCGTCCAAACGTTCCAGATATGGCTTCGTTTCTACTGCTGTATCGCAGTAGTCGGCGCGATTGAACTCTACCCGGATCTCCATCGGAAGCAAAGGTTGATATGGCTTGATTTTTCCGATCAGGGAGAGGGAACGCTGCACCCCATCGCGGATCTTTTCCAGGCACTCATTCCGGTCATAGCAGACGGCCTGATTTCGCCCGACTGCATTTTTCACCGCGACGGCTTCCACTCCCGTAAAAAAGGTGCGGGCTTCTTGGCAGGCGGCCTCATCGCCGGAGACAAACAAAACAGGAACGTTGTGGTGGCCGGCTACGCTGGCATATTGCGCCAGCTCGCCGCAGCGGACGCCGTTGATGTAGTAATTGTGCCAGGTAACGGAGCTTTGCGTATGGTCTAAAAACGCATTTTTTGTACCCGCCATTGCATGTGCACCGATGACAAGCACACCGGAGTAGGAGTCATCCAGCATTCCGGCATATTCTTTTGTATCATCACGGACAGCGCGCGGATCAAGCTGATTACGGTCAAAGTTATGTCCGGAACCATGGCCGTCGCGGACGACGACTTCGGTCGCCCCGCCGCGGATCGCGCCTTCTACGGCGGCGTTGATGTCATCACAGAGATATGCTACGGCCTTTTGATAGCCATCATTTGCTTCCGGGATCATGTCAATGCTGTCCACGCCGCTGATTCCTTCCAGATCGGTCATGATATAAATCTTCATAGTTTAACACGCTCCTTTTTTATTTGTTCTCCCTAACTGCCGGGAGGTCAGACCTGCTTTTCTTTGTCCTCTTCTGCCATTTCGGCCCACGATTTGGTTAAGCGATACATTTTCATCCCGCGGAAATCCACCTTTTCCACACGGTCATCCTGGGCTAAGCGTTCCACGATTTCGTCCTCCCGGCGGCTGTTTCGGGACTTTAAAAAGGCGGACAGCTCAAAATTGTTCATGGGATGGCGTGCAATAATGCTCAAAACGGCCTCCCAATCGTCTTCCATGGCGCTGTAAAAACCGCTGGTGCCGAATGCGTCAATGACAACGCCGGAGAGCTCCTGGGCCGCATAGGCAAGCGCTTCGTCAGTCGGGGGCTTTACCCATCCTTCTGCCGGCGGCCGGAGCGGGACATTGATGTACAGCTTTTGATGCTGAATCTTCTGCAAAATTTTTTTCAATTCTGCAATGTCCTCTTTGGAATCGTTGATTCCTCCTACCAGCATGGTTTCCATCCAGAGCTGGCCCTTGTATTCGTGTGAAAATGCGATGAGACCTTCGACTACTTTGGAAAAGTCAATCGAAGGATCGGGACGCTTGATTTTTTCAAACAGCTCGGCATTGTAAGCGTCAAGCGACGGCATGACGATATCCGCTTCCATCAATTCAGAACGAACCTGAGGGTCGGAAAGCAGGATTCCGTTGGTAATCACACATACGGGCTGTTCACAGCGCTTTTTAACCTCGTGAATCAGTTCTCCCAGGCGGGAATAAAGGGTGGGTTCCCCTTCACCGACAATGCTGGCCACATCAAAATGCGCATCTTCGCGGCTGAGGTAGTCGTCCAGCTCGCTTAAAATGCCTTCGAGCGGAACAGTTTCGCTCCGATCGGTCCGCCAGTGGATGGTGCTGCCCAGCTGGCAGTATACACACCGGCAGATACAGGTTTTTTCAATTAAAGGGCTGATCCCAAGCGAAGCGCCTAACCGCCGTGAAGGGACGGGACCGAAAATATATTGATACGATTCCATAACATTGACTCCTTTGCGTAATTGTTCTCATAATCAAGCTGATTGTAGCACAATCCAAAGCAGTCAGCAAGTAAAATGCCTATTTCTTTTCCAAGATAAATGCTTGTCCTATCAAGATGACAAAATTTTAAAGAATTCGTATGTAAGGGCAGCGCCTGCTGCCCCAATAGAGTAGAACATCAGCAAAGATGCTTCACGGCCAAAAGAAGCGCGTCGATGTCGCTGGGCTTGTTGAAAAATCCCACGCTTGCCCGGACGGTACCGCCCTGTATCGTTCCAATGGTCTGGTGCGCCAAGGCGGCGCAGTGGAGGCCAGCCCGGACGGCGATGTGGTTTTTCTGGTTCAAGATGTTGGAGCATTCTGCCGGGTCTCTGCCATCGATGGTAAAACTTACGACGCCCACACGGTTTTGCTGGAGCGGGGAGCCGTAAACCGTGACCGAGTCCAGATTCAGCAGGCCATGCAGCAGGCGCTGTGTCAAATAGGTTTCTTTTTGCCTGATTTCAGACTGATGCCGTTCCACAAAGCGGATTCCGCTGGCCAGGGCGGCAAAGGCGGGAGCATTGACGGTTCCGGCTTCCAGGGCGTCCGGTAAAAATTCCGGCATGGACAGGCTTTCCGACATGCTGCCGGTGCCGCCGAACAGGACAGGGCGGATCGGAATATCCTCCCGCACATACAGCCCGCCGGTGCCAAGCGGTCCCATCAGGCATTTGTGGCCTGCGAAGGCCAAAAGGGAGATATTCATCTGCTCCACATCGATGGGAATGCAGCCGGCGCTCTGCGCGGCGTCGACCAAGAGCGGGATGTTGTGTTTTTCCGCGATTTTTCCAATGGAACGAATGTCCTGCACGCTTCCCGTTACATTGGAAGCGTGATTGATCACGATCAAAGCAGTGTTTGTCCGAATGGCGCGATCCACATCGAATGGATTTAAATACCCCTGCTCATTCGCCATAACGACGGTGTATTCCACGTTTTCACGTGCGGCAACCGTCCGCGAAACGGAATTGTGTTCCATCGAAGAAATTACAACGTGGTCGCCGTCCTGAATCAGCCCGGAAATACCGAGGTTAAGTGCCATGGTTGTGTTTTGTCCAAAGACGATGCGGAGCGGATCGGAAATTCCAAAGAAATCCGCAGCGGTTTCACGGGCTTCCATGAGAAGGGAACTGGCACGGACGGAAGCATCATGGCCGCCCCGTCCCGCATTTGCACTGGAATTTCGGGTGTGGTACGCCAGTGTTTCAAGCACGCATTTTGGCTTGTGGTAACTCGTTGCGGCATTGTCAAGATAGATCATATGGTTCATATGTCACCTTGCCTTGCTCCTGGCGGCTCAGGTAGATTCCCTTGATCTGGATGTTCAGCCGGGAAGAGACGGCCGCCACTTTGGGGACGTCTTCCACCTTGCAGCGGATCGAATAGCTGCATCCATTAGTGCTGATTTCTCCGGGCGTCTGCAGCATGCTGCACCAGCAGAAGCTGCGTGCCGCTTCCCGCTTGACGCGGCTGGCAAACGTTATGGAATTATATATGATATAAGCATATTTCATTTTCACTCACCTCATGTTACCAGTTTATGAAATAGCCCTGATTTTGGTGTACTGGCCTGGACAAAAAGCTGTTTTTTCTTTTAATTTGTTTATTGTTGCACTTTTTCAACATTTTCTGCCGGAAAAAATGGAATTTGGCTTAATTCCAGACTTTTTTAGAGCAATCGGCTGCCCATCTCGTTTGGAAAACTGAAAAAACATCCCTGCGGCATGCAGGCATTTTTGCAAAATGAGTATGCACGATTGCCTGAAATGGGGAACAAAGAACGCATAAATGCTTACAGACCGGCACAAAGAAAAGAAAAGAATAGAATAGAAAAGAAAAGAAAAAGCCGCCGCGCCGCCTGGAAAAACCAACAATTAGTTTTGTGGATAATAGAATGGTTATCCACAGACTGTGGATATGATCAGATGCAGAGCGGACGGTACAAGTTAGAGCTTGACGGAACGGCGAATTTGTTAGATAATAGAAACGAATGACCGGAGGGAAGCATACGTGAAAAAAATAATCGCAGCGAAAATCCTGGAAGGCAGCCTTGCTGAAAGAGCGGGGATCTGTCCGGGAGACGCTATTGTGTCTATCAATGAAATGAGCTTTGGAGATATCCTGGAATATAAATTTCTCATCAACGACGAAGCAGTCTTAATCGAACTGGAAAAGCCGGACGGGGAAGGCTATGCAGTTGAGATAGAAAACCATTACCAGGATCTGGGGATTGAATTTGAAAATCCTTTGATCGACGAGCCGCGTCACTGCAATAATAAGTGCATCTTTTGCTTTATCGACCAGCTTCCGAAAGGGCTGCGCGAAACGCTGTATTTTAAGGATGACGATACGCGTCTTTCGCTTTTGCACGGCAATTTTGTCACATTAACCAACATGAGCGACGCAGAAATTGACAATATCATTTATATGCACTTGTCGCCCATTTACATTTCCGTCCACACGACGAATCCTGATCTCCGCAGACAAATGCTGCACAATGCACGCGCAGGAAATCTGCTTCCCCGCATGAAAAAACTGTCCGACAGCGGGATCATAATGCGGACGCAGCTCGTGCTCTGCCCGGGGATCAACGACGGAGCGGAGCTGGAGAGAACGTTAGACGACCTGGCAGGGCTTTCGGGTGTGGAAAATATATCGCTTGTGCCGGTCGGGCTGACAAAGCACCGAAACGGCTTATATCCCCTGCGCGCTTATACCAGGGCGGAAGCACAGGGCGTAATCGAGCTGTGCCGGCGCAAACAGGAAGAATTTCTGCGCATTCGCGGAGAAAAGCTCTGTCATGCCTCGGACGAGTTTTATCTTTTGGCCGGCTGGGAGACGCCGTCGGTTGAAAGCTATGGAGACGGCGTTAATCTGGAGGACGGCGTGGGGCTTTTGTCGGTGATGCGGGAAGGTTTTTTTGAGACACTGTCTCAGTTGCCTCCGATGCAGAAAAAGCGGTCGGTCAGTATTGCGACCGGCGTAGACGCATACCCTTCCATTGCGGAATACGCCCGCAGGCTGATGGAGCGGTGCGAGGGCCTCAGCGTTTGCGTCTATCCCATACAAAATGACTTTTTCGGGCATGGGATTACGGTGACGGGGCTTTTGACCGGCGGGGATATCATTGCGCAGCTTCAGGGGAAGCCGCTGGGGGACGAGCTTTTACTGGCCTCGTGCATGTTCCGGCATGGGGAGAGCGTCTTTCTGGACGACAAGACGGCGGACGACGCCGAGCGGGCCCTGGGAGTGAAAGTACGCATCGTATACGACGGGCAGTTTGGAAAACCGTTTATTGAGGCTGTGCTGGATATGAGCATAGCGGATAAGGAGGAATGCTGAAATGGCAAAACCGATTGTAGCAATCGTGGGGCGTCCCAACGTAGGAAAAAGCGCCCTTTTCAATAAAATTGCAGGAGACCGGATCAGTATCGTGGAGGATACTCCGGGCGTGACGCGTGACCGCATCTATGCAGAAGCGGAGTGGCTGGATCACAAGTTCTTACTGGTGGATACCGGCGGCATTGAGCCGGCAGAAAGCGATACAATTTTGACCCAGATGCGCAAGCAGGCGGAAGTTGCGATTGCCACTTCCGATGTAATTATCTTTGTGACGGATGGCAAGGCGGGCGTGACGGCGACCGACCACGAGGTCGCGTCTTTGCTGCAGAAGTCGGGAAAACCGGTCGTCCTGGCCGTAAACAAGTTTGACCGCCCCGGTCCGCCGCCGGTCGACATCTATGATTTTTACAATCTCGGCATGGGCGATCCGCATGGCGTATCAGCGGTGCATGGCCTGGGGATCGGCGATCTGCTCGAGGAGGTTTTCCGGCAGATCGATATAGAGCCCGAAGAAGAATATGACAACAGCGTAATCAAAGTTGCGGTGATTGGAAAGCCGAATGCAGGAAAGAGCTCCTTAATCAACCGGATATTGGGAGAGGAACGCCTGATTGTGAGCGACATCGCCGGCACGACGCGCGACGCAGTCGATACGCCGTTTGAGCGGGACGGACAGGAATACGTTTTGATCGACACAGCCGGCCTTAGGCGGAAAAGCCGGGTGGATGAACAGATCGAAAAGTACAGCGTACTGCGGAGCCTGGCCGCCATTGAGCGAAGCGACGTCTGCCTCATTATGATCGACGCGCAGTCCGGCATTACCGAGCAGGACAGCAAGGTCGCCGGATACGCCCATGAAGCGGGGCGCGCGGTGATCCTCGTGGTCAATAAGTGGGACGCCGTTGAAAAGGACGACAAGACTATGAAGCGCTTTGAGGAACAGGTCTATACCGAGCTGGCGTTTATGACCTATGCGCCGATTTTGTTCATTTCGGCCAAGACCGGCCAGCGCGTTGAGAAGTTATTTCCGCTGATTCAATATGTCAGCGATCAAAATGCACTGCGTATCCGGACTGGTGTGTTAAACGACGTTATAAATGACGCTGTAATACGGATGCAGCCGCCGTCAGATAAAGGAAAACGGCTTAAAATTTATTATGCAACGCAGGTTTCTGCCAAGCCTCCGACATTTGCTTTTTTTGTCAATCAGGCGGATCTGTTTCATTTTTCCTACCAGCGTTATCTGGAAAACCGCCTGCGCGAACGGTTTGGCTTTGAAGGAACCTGTATCCGTTTTGTCATCCGGGAGCGGACGGACAAGAATAAAAATGGCTGAAGCCGCTTATATATGAAACAGACAACCGGCTGCCGGGCAGCCGGACAGAAATAAAACAGCCGGCGGGCATGGAGCGTGCCTGCCGATAAAGGAGACGTATATTCATGGTATTTGTAGGCCTGGTCCTGGTGGCGGCCGTATGCTATCTGATTGGAAGTGCAAATTCTTCCATCATCATTTCAAAAATTATGGGGTCGGATATTCGCAAATCCGGCAGCGGCAATGCCGGTGCGACGAATATGCTGCGCGTCCATGGCAAGAAAATCGGGGTTTTAACACTCCTGCTGGACATTTTAAAAGGCGTTATTTCCATTCTCATTTGTATTTTTGCAGCATATATCCTGCGCCGGTACCATCTGGGAATAGAATCCTGGGAAAGCCTGCGCGAAACCGCGCTTACCACCCCCTGGTCGGAGGAATTCTGGGTGTATTCCTATCGGTTTGTCGGCGGCGTCTGTGTGGTTCTGGGCCATAATTTTCCTGTGTTTTTTGGGTTCCACGGCGGAAAAGGGGTAGCCACCAGTGCTGGGGTGATTCTGATGCTAAACTGGCCGACTGCGCTTATTACCATCGGGCTGACGGTGATAGTCATTGCAGTGAGCGGCTATGTTTCGCTGGGGTCGGTGCTCTCCCCGCTTTTCTACGTCATATCGGTGGTGGTTTGCAGTTTGTGTTTTACCGATTTGCCGTTTAACTATTTATGGCTGGTATTTGCCCTGATTATGGGAACGAGCGTTGTAATCCGCCATCATGCGAACATTGTAAGGCTCCTGCATGGAACGGAATCCAACTTGCGCAGAAAGGAGAAAAAATAGGATATGGATCAGATTGCAGTTATTGGTTCCGGAAGCTGGGGAACGGCCATTGCAGTGATGCTCGCCCGCCATGGGAAGCGGGTTCGTTTATGGTCCTGGAAACAGGAGGAGGCACAGCGGCTGGCACAGGATCGGGAGAATAAGGAATATCTTCCGGGAATTGCTTTTCCGGAGGAAATCGTTTGCTCTTCGGATATGGAAGAGTGTTTAAAGGGCTCGCGGCTTGCTGTTCTGGCATCGCCGTCGCATGCCGTCCGGCAGACCGCGAAAACCATGGCGCCCTTTTTCCAAGACGGGGGTAAGATATTGATTATTTCCAAAGGGCTGGAAGAGGGAAGCCTTCTTACATTGTCACAGGTGGTTTTAAGCGAAATTCCTGCCGCAACAGTTGCTGTGATGAGCGGGCCGTCGCACGCGGAGGAAGTGGCGGTTTCCATGCCGACCACCAATGTAGTCGCGTCCCGGTGCCGTAAAACGGCCGAGGAAATTCAGGATATTTTTATGAACGACGTCTTTCGCGTCTATACGCACAACGATGTTTTGGGCGTGGAACTCGGTGGGGCGATTAAAAATGTCATTGCCCTGTGCGCGGGAGTTGCGGACGGTTTGGGTTTTGGGGACAATTCCAAAGCGGCTCTTATGACCCGCGGGATTGCGGAGATCGCGCGTTTGGGCGTGGCAATGGGCGCAAAGCGCGAAACGTTTTCCGGCCTGTCCGGCATTGGCGATCTGATCGTCACCTGTACCAGCATGCACAGCCGCAACCGTCGTGCGGGGATCCTGATCGGAAAGGGCATGCCGCTTTCGGAGGCGCTCGATCAGGTGCATATGGTGGTGGAAGGGGTAAAAACCACCTCCGCCGCTTATGAGCTGGCGCAGAAATACCATGTGAATATGCCGATCGTGTCGGAAGCATATCACGTATTGTTTGAAGGCAAAAGCCCGAAAAAAGCCGTTATGGACTTAATGCTGCGCGAAAAAAAGCGCGAAAGCGAATCCGATGAGCTTTGGTAAATTTTTTTCGGAAATGATAAAATGAGGTGGAAATTTTGAACCGTACAATCGATGAATTTATGGAAACTCTTGCGTCCAAAGCGCCGGTACCCGGCGGAGGCGGAGCCAGCGCCCTGGTGGGAGCAGTCAGCGCGGCGCTCTGTTCGATGGTGGCGAATTTAACGTCCGGCAAAAAGAAATATGCCCAGTATCAGCCGGACATCGAGCGGATTTTGGAAAAAATGGAACAGTCCAGGGGCAATATGCTGCGGCTGATTCAAAAGGATGCTCAAGTATTTGAGCCGCTGTCGGCGGCATATGGAATTCCCAAGGACGCGCCGGGCAGGGAAGAAATTATGGAACGTGCGCTGTCTGCGGCAAGCGACGTCCCGCTGGAGATCATGCAGGAAGCGGCTGGGATTTTGGACTGCCTCGAGGAACTTGCGCAAAAGGGTTCGCGTCTGGCGGTCAGTGACGTCGGCGTAGCGGCGTCTGCCTGCCGGTGCTGTCTGGAAGGCGCGGTGATGAATGTCTACATCAATACCAAGCTGATGAAGGACCGGGAGCAGGCGGAAAAGAGAAACGCACAGGCGTTTGAACTTTTATCCGACGGGATCCAAAGGTGCTCTGAGGTTTATTGGAATATTACAAAAGATTTGGGAGGCAAAGTATGCGGGAATTGAGAGGAATGCCGGTCGTAAAAGCTTTGGCGGAGCAGTTTCGAGGCGAGGTGGACGAGCTTGCCCAAAAGGGAATTGTTCCGAAGCTTGCAGTTGTGCGGGTCGGAGAGCGGGAGGACGATTTGTCCTATGAAAAAGGCCTGCTCAAGCGGTTTGCCGCGGTTGAAGCGAAAGCGGAAGTGACGGTATTGCCGGAGGACTGCACACAGGAGAAGCTGGAAGAGACCATCGGCGCGCTGAACGCCGATGACAGCGTCCACGGAATTTTGCTGTTCCGGCCGCTTCCCAAACATTTGAGCGAGGAGAAGATCAAAGAGCGGATTGCGGAAGAAAAGGACGTAGACTGCATGGGAATCCGGAATATGGCGCATGTGTTTGCGGGGGAGAAGAGCGGTTATCCGCCCTGCACGCCGCAGGCGGTGATCGAGCTTTTGGATTTTTACGGCGTAGATTTGACGGGAAAAAAGGTGACGGTAGTCGGCCGCAGCCTGGTAGTCGGGCGGCCGCTTGCCATGCTTCTTTTGGGGAAAAATGCGACCGTCACCATCTGCCATAAGCGAACCCGAAATCTGGAAGAAGAATGCCGCAGGGCGGATATTATCATCGCCTGTGCCGGCGCCGCCCGCATGATCCGGCGCGAGTTTGTCAGAGAGGGACAGATTGTCGTTGACGTAGGCATTAATATGGTGGACGGAAAGCTTTGCGGCGATGTGGATTATAAAGCGGTAAGCGAGGTCGCGGAGGCGGTCACACCGGTTCCCGGCGGAATCGGGACGGTAACCACGTCGGTTCTGCTCAAGCATACCATCCAAAGCGCAAAGCGGAATTCCTGATTATTTTAATTAAAAAATTTTTGGGGAATTTTGTTAAAACTATTGCAATTCTCTAAAACTTAAAATATAATGAAATCATAGAATATTCTATTTGAACATGGAAGCTGACCGGCAAGCTGTAATTTTTACCGGAGGATTGACTTGGCAAAATTGCACGTTCGCATCTTCGGGGAGAATAGAAAAGGAAAAGTATATGACGTGCTGCGCGCAGGCCATTCCTTTTGGGAAGAAGTGGTCTGCGCGTTTTTTTGCGGGAACGTGCAGTACGAAAGGAGCTCCAATCGTGTTTTGGATCTGACAAACGGGACAAAAATTTAGATGGAGGAGAAAAAAATGAAGCATGTTATGAAAAAAACCGCGTTATGTGTTTTCTGCTGAATTCTGCTATTTGGATCGCTCGGAATACAGATGGGCGAGCTGTCTGCCCACGAAATATTTTATGACGGGACAACGCCGGTCGTGCTTAAATGGGCTTTCGTAACCAACCGGACGGCCAATTTAAAAATGAACGGCGACTCGCTGTCCGACGAATATGCCGAACATTACAATACCGCAAAAAATGCGTGGCCGAATGCCTCCGCGAGAGTAT
>CALYAR010000228.1 GCA_944393585.1 uncultured Clostridia bacterium
AGCCACCGTGAGGACCAAAAACGCTTTTATTCTTCCCACGCTTTCTTTTCCTTTCACGACTTTGAAAAACAGCTCGCTCTTCATAACCGCCGTTCCAACAACTTCCCCATGAGGCCTCTTGGCTGGCTCTCTCCTTTAGAGTTCACTGTCCAATATGTTTGACAATCCTACATCTATGAAATTATATCAAAAAAAGGCCGCTGCAAAGAGAGATTTTATCTCATGCCTTGCAGTGGGCCTTTTTCCATAGGGTGGTTGTTGTCTTTTTCCCCGCAGCCGCCTAACTGCGAAGTGGAGATAAGAGACAGATTATTCGGAACGAAGGGCCTCGACAGGATCCTTTTTGGCCGCCATTTTGGCAGGAATGACGCCGCCGATTAACGTCAGGATCACGCTGATTATAACCAGCAGCAGCGCGTGGAGCGGGTTGAGCTGGGCAACGTTCGCCAGATCCGTCAGATTTTCCAGGACTATGTTGGTGGGGATAGTCAGGAGGTAAGCAATCGTAATTCCCAATAATCCGGAGCAGGTCCCGATAATAAAGGTCTCTGCGTTGAATACGCGCGTAATGTCCTTCTTTCGGGCGCCGAGCGCACGCAGAATTCCAATTTCCTTTGTTCTCTCCAAAACTGAGATGTAGGTGATGATTCCTACCATGATTAAGGAGACAACCAGCGAGATTGCCGCAAATGCAATCAGAACCATGGTAATGGCGTCCATGATGCTGCCGGTCATTTCCGTCATGGAGCTGGCCAGGTCAGTGTAGACAATCGTGTCTTCCTTCTCTTTCCCTTCGTTGTACGCGTCCAGATAATCCACAACAGCCTCTTTTGATTCAAAGTCTATGGGATAAAGATAAACCATAAAGGGAGTGGAATCTCCGCCGAGATAGGAGAGAATAGTTTTCTTGGATTCTTCATCCAGCTGTTCCATTGTCATGACATTGTAGCTGGCTTCCTGCTGGGCTTTGACAATTTCCGAGTCTGCCTCCCGGTCTAAAATGCACTGGACCAGCGCATCGCTGTAGGCGATTCCATTTCCCAGAACTCCCAGCGAGACGTCCTGCTTCAGCCGCAGGATCCCGCTGATGGTGAGCGTGATGTTATTTTCCTTGTCATACAGCTCTGCATAATTGCTGTTTGGAACAAAGTTTCCCATTTCCGTCTGGACATAGTAATCATCGTTGGAGACCAGCTTAAGCTCTTTTCCCACCAAATCGGAAAATTTAATGCTTTCAATGCCGTCCACGTCATAGCCAAGATTCTTTAAGATATTTTGCTCCACCCGGTTTTGATCGTCTACGATTAAAACCAGACCGGTTTCGTCCGTGGGATATTCTCCGGCGAGAAGGTCGTAGTTTTTTTCCAGATAGGACTGCGTATCCTCACCCAGCGATTCCGGATAAGAGGAGAGCCCGGCCCCCCGCATGCTGGTCATACTTGCCATGTTCTGCATGCTGGAACTTGCATCGTTTCCGCCGCCCATGTTCATTCCGACTGCGATGGAGGCAGGGACAACTTCATCGCCCTGCTTTGTTAAAAGGTTCATACCTACCATACGGGTATAGCCGATACTGCGGCAGATTTCCGGGTCGATCTGCTCTAAATATTCGATATAATCCTCGGTAAAGACGTTGGTATGAGCGATCGTCTGCGCGGAGGAGTCGTATAAGTAAACCTCATCAGTCGTGGGATATTGATTTTCCTCACGCTGCGCCATCATTCCCTGCATTTCTTCCATGGTTTCGGCATCCATGCTCATAGCCGACTGCGAAATGATAATGGGAAATTCGGCAAGGGCATCGCTTTGAAACTGATCGATTTGGATCTGAAAACCCGATGAAAGGCTCAGAATCAGGGCTATGCCGATGATTCCAATACTGGCCGCAAAGGCAGTTAAAGCCGTCCTTCCTTTTTTGGTCGAGATGTTCTTGCCTGAAAGCTTTAAGGCCGTAAAAAAGCTCATGCTCGTCTTTTTCAGCGAGTAGTTTACCGACTCTCCTTTTAAGTCATACGGGTGGCTGTCGCTTACGACCTTTCCGTCTTTAAAGCGGATGATTCGGTCGGCATATTCCTCCGCCAAATCGGGATTGTGTGTGACCATAATAACCAGTTTATCATCGGAAATTTCCCGAATTAATTCCATAATCTGCTGGCTGGTTACCGAATCGAGCGCGCCGGTTGGTTCGTCTGCCAGAATAATATCCGGGTCATTGGCCAGTGCACGTGCAATGGCGACCCGCTGCATCTGCCCGCCGGAGAGCTGGTTGGGCTTTTTGTGGACATGATCCTTAAGGCCGACTTTCTCCAGAGCCTCCATTGCCTTCCGGTGTTTCTCTTCCGCGGAAACACCGGAAAGCGTCATGCCCATTTCCACGTTGTCTACTATGCTCAAATGAGTGATCAGATTATAGCTCTGAAAAATAAAGCCGACACTGTTGTTGCGGTACGCGTCCCATTCGGCGTCTTTAAAGTGCTTGGTGGACTTGCCGTTGATGATTAAGTCTCCGCTGTCATAATGATCCAGCCCGCCAATCACGTTCAAACAGGTTGTTTTTCCGGCGCCGCTGGCCCCCAGGATTGCCACAAATTCACTTTTGCGGAAATTCAGGCTGACGTGATCGAGCGCTACCTGGGTAAAATCTCCTGTCGTATAGCTTTTGGTAATATTCTGAAGCTGCAGCATTTTACTTTTGATCCTTTCTTGTTTTGAATTTCGATCAATAGGATATCCCACAAATATAAACTCAAGATAAACCCTAAGGGGGGAGATTGTAAAAATATTTTGAACATTTTTCCTTGTTCATATTCAGTTTAAAAACAGAAGGTAAGATAAGTTACAATCGTATTGTGAGAGCAGTCCGGGCTGTGGAAAATACCATACAAATATGGTATGATAGAAGAAAAAAAGCAGAAAGGCAGAGGGTATGTTTCAAATATTGGTGGTAGAGGACGACAAAAATACGCGCAGGCTCATGGAAGCAGTTCTGCTGTCGGGCGGCTATCAGCCCATTTTGGCAGAAGATGGAGTCCGCGCCTTAAAACTGCTGGAGCAAAATAAAGTCGATTTGATCATTGTCGATATTATGCTGCCCAAGCTGGATGGATATGAATTAACCCGAACGCTTCGAAACTGCGGCGATACGACTCCGATTTTAATGGTGACGGCGAAGGAAACGCAGGCGGATAAGAGAGAAGGCTTTTTGGCGGGAACGGATGATTATATGGTAAAGCCGGTGGATGAAGAGGAAATGCTTTGGCGGATTGCGGCCCTTCTGCGGCGGTCCAAAATTGCAAATGAACACCGGATTACCATAGGAAAAACCCTGCTGGATTACGACTGCCTGACGGTTACGCAGGAGGGGAGGCAGGAAGAGCTGCCCAAAAAGGAATTTTTGCTTTTATTCCATTTGCTTTCCAATCCGAACCGAATTTTTACGCGCCGGCAGCTGATGGATGAGATCTGGGATATGGGCAGCGAAACAGACGAGAGGACAGTGGACGTCCACATCAACCGTCTGCGCGACCGCTTCCGGGACAATGGCGATTTTGAAATCATAACGGTGCGGGGACTGGGATATAAAGCGGTGAGGTGTTCGCCATGAGACGAATCCGAAGCATTACATTTGCGGCGGCGCTGGCCGTGTTTCTGATCCTTCTGTTTTCGGGACTGTTCAGCAGTTTGGTCATTTATGCCTGTTACCGGCTGCGGATTATATCGCGGCCGCATCCGACCGCCCTGCTGATTTTGCTTCCGATTGTCAGTTTGGCGGCTGGTACTATCATTGCCATTATTTTTGGAAAACGGCTTTTGAATCCGGCGAGGAAGCTGATCGCTGGAATGAAAAAAGTTTCCAAAGGAGACTTTACGGTGCAGGTGGAAGAGGCGGGGGGCCCGGAGGAGTTAAACGAGCTGATCCGCAGCTTTAACAAAATGACGCAGGAGCTCGGCGGGATTGAGCTGTTCCGAAAGGATTTTATCAACGATTTTTCCCACGAATTTAAAACGCCCATTGCCTCCATCCGCGGATTTGCCAGGCAGCTTCAAAATGATTCCCTTACGGCTGAGCAGAGAAAAGAATACACCGGCATCATCATTGAGGAGTCGGAGCGTTTGTCCGCGATGGCAACGAATATTTTGCTTTTAACGCAGTTTGAAAACCAGACAATCGTCAGCGACGCGTCTGAGTTTTCTTTGGACGAGCAGATCCGCAGCTGTCTCCTGCTCCAGCAGAACCAGTGGGAGCGAAAAGGGATTGAATTGGAGCTGGAATTGGAACCGGTTGTATACAAAGGCAATCGGGAAATGCTGTCGCATGTCTGGCAGAATTTAATCAGCAATGCCGTCAAGTTCAGCCCGGAAGGAGGTAAAATTCAAATCAAATGCTATAACGAGGTCTCTCATGTGAAGTTTTCCATTGCCGACAATGGCTGCGGAATGGACGATGAAACCATGAGTCATATTTTCGATAAATTTTACCAGGGCGATTCGGCAAGAGCGACAGCCGGCAACGGACTGGGGCTTTCGCTGGTTTGGCGCATTGTTAATCTGTGCGGCGGAAGTATTGCGGTAAAAAGTCAATTAGGGCGCGGCAGTACATTTATTGTACGCCTGCCTGTGAATCGTGAAAAAGAAGGAGGAAGAGAAAATGGATTGGAAAAGTAAGCTGATTCATTTCTGGAGCGGCCGCTATGGAGCGGATTCGCTGGGATATGGGATGTTCGGCCTTTGCATTGCTTTGGCGGCTGTCAACATCTTCATACGCTCGCTGGCGCTCCAGATAATATGTTTGATTGTTTTGATTTTGGCAGCCCTGCGGGTGTTTTCCCGCAACGCTACTGCCCGGCGAAAGGAAAATGAAATATTTTTAAAGATATTCGGCGGAGTGAAAAAGAAATGGAACCTGCTGCAAAGAAGGTTTCGTGAGCGGAAAACGCACTGCTTCCGCACCTGCCCGAACTGCAAAACCGTGCTGCATCTTCCAATGAAAAAAGGAAAGCATGTCGTCAGCTGTCCCTGCTGCAAGCATGAATTTACCGTCCACATCTGGCTTCTGTAAGGGAGTTTTTCTACTATTAGGAGGAGACAAAAATGGATTTTAAAAGCTATACGCAGGAAAATTCGAAAATTTGGGATCGGTGGGCAGAGGAAGGAATCGAGTGGTCGGTTCCCGTTACGCATGAAGAATTTGAACAGGCAAAGACAGGCGTCTGGGGCGTTTATCTGACCCCGACGAAATTTGTGCCGAAAGAATGGTTTCCCCCGATGAAAGGGGCCCGCGTTCTGGGGCTTGCCAGCGGCGGCGGCCAGCAAATGCCGGTTTTTGCAGCCCTCGGAGCCATATGTACCGTCTTTGACTATTCCGACCAGCAGCTGGCACGGGAGAAAACGGTGGCAGAACGGGAAGGCTACGAGATCGAAATCATCAAGGGAGATATGACGAAGCCGCTGCCGTTTGCAGATGACAGCTTTGATCTGATTTTCCATCCGGTTTCCAACTGTTATGTGGAACAAGTAGAGCCCATCTGGCGGGAGTGTTACCGGATTCTGAAAAAAGGAGGAATCCTGCTTGCAGGGATGGACAACGGGCTGAATTTTCTGTTCAATGACTTTGACGCTCTGGTGGTGGAGAACAAGCTGCCGTTTAACCCTCTGAAAAATCCGGAGCATTATGAGCTGCTTATGAAAGACGGCGATGGATTTCAGTTCTCGCATTCTCTGGAAGAGCAGATCGGCGGCCAGTTAAAGGCTGGTTTCCGTCTGACCGACTTGATGGACGATTACGACCGGCCGGGGAATGGGCAGCTTTGTGAATATGCGCCGACCTATATTATGACAAGAGCGGTAAAAGAATAAGGCAGGTTTTATCCGGAAGCAGTTTTATGACAGCGGAGCCTGTAACAGCGGATAGAATAAATTTTGGCTGGTGATTTGCTGTACGTGTGCTTTTCTGTTTTGGATTTGCCAGACGGCTTTTGTTATGTTTCTTTTGGTAAGTGCGCAGGGCAAATAAAAGCAGAGGCAAACCGGTTTGGCGGGATTTCTGACTATGGCATACCCATGCTGTTTATAAAAAATAGTATTTGAATTTGTGGTATCAAATGGTCTTGAACTGTGAAAACTCCTGCAAATACTGACTTTTTCATTTGCAAAGACACTCAAAACAGCAATGATTTTTGACGTTTTAGTGCCAAAATGGTGCCCGAATGTCCTTTAGCGATTTAAGGAAACGCATCTTGAAATGATATCATTCCAACTGTAAAGAAATTAATAAATCTCTAAGTTTGGAGAAGAAAGTTATGGGAACAGGAATCATTATATGTGGCTTAAATGGTGCTGGAAAGAGTACATTAGGAAAAGCCCTTGCTGAGAAATTGCATTTTTATTTCATTGATGTTGAAGATCTATATTTTCCCAAGGCAAACTCTAATTATATCTATGCCTCCCCTCGTACTCGTGAAGAAGTTGAGAAGCTTCTTTTTAACGAAATTAAAGCACATAAAAATTTTATTTTTTCTTCTGTAAAAGGAGATTATGGTGAAGATATTTATCCCTCTTTTCAGTATGCTGTACTAATTGATGTCCCAAAGGATGTTCGGATACAACGAGTTAAAAATCGTTCTTTTCAAAAATTCGGTAATAGAATGTTATTAGGCGGAGATTTACATGAGCAGGAGGAACAATTTTTTGATTTTGTTAAATCCAGAGCAGAAAATACTGTTGAAGAATGGGTACAGTTCTTAAACTGCCCTATCATAAGAATTGACGGAACAAAGCCTATTGAAGAAAACATAGATTTTATCATAGAACAGATATCATTTCCGGTTTTCTAAAGGATTTAGGATATCCCCAACAAGTAAAAATCTCTCTTATTGGCACAGACAAAAATGAGTTTTCGGAAAGGGTACCTCTTTCCTATGCTTGCTACGGAACTTTTAACAATGGAATGGAAGGGAATGGACACTTTAGCTGTGTAGCGCTGCTCTATTGGTTTCGTGTCCGTATAGCCTTTGTTGGCAAGGCTTATTGCCCCTCTAATGCGTAATATCAGCATAACAAGGCAGTTGCAAACGGCTTTATATTGTTTACTTGCGGTGCTAAAATGGTGCCCAACTCTACAAAACCAACTTATGCGGAGATATAAATCGATAAACAGAAATAGGCGACAAAGCCTCTATTTAAGCCACTTTCAAGCATTTTCTATAAACACTTATAAAGATGTATAAGAAGATTTCCGTCTATACAATCAATAAAAAACAGTATTCGACTAAATCGTGCCGGCGGGCGCAGGTACTAATGTATATTCTTTGTTACTCCGCCTCGTTTGCTTCGCAAACTCATTGTATAATAAAAAATGGATTTGCTTTATTTTGGGAGCGTCCCAGCGAGAATCGCCGGGGCGTTTTTTGCTGCACTGCCGGCGATGGAACCGGCTGAAAATTATTTTATAATATTTGTTGACAAATTATATTATACAAAATATAATATAAGAAAGAATGAACGATAGAAGGTGAGACAATGGCGTTTCAGACAGGGGGCAACATCCTGGATTTTTTGGTGCTGGCAATTTTAAAAAACGGAGACACATATGGTTATATCTTAACCAGGAATGCGAAGGAGCTGATGGAGATTTCCGACTCCACCCTTTATCCTGTCTTGCGCAGACTGCAGAAGGATGGAGCTCTGACAACGTACGATCAGGCATTTGACGGAAGAAACCGCCGGTATTATTCCATTACGGAAAAGGGAAAACAGATTTTGGAAAATTACCGGATCGAATGGGAAAAGTATAAAAAGCAGATTGATATGATTTTGTCGGGAGGGGATTTGGGAAATGAATAAAGCAGAGTACTTCAAAGAACTGGAATTTCAGCTGTCCGGCTTAAGCGAAGAGGACCGGAAGGATGCAATGGAATATTTCCATGAGTATCTGGAAGAGGCAGGAGAAGAAAATGAAAAATCCATCCTGGAGGAATGGGGGAGCCCGGCAGAGCTGGCCGCAAAAATCAAAAAAGAGTCCGGCGGCCCTGGCCCGAAAGAAAAATCCGAACCGCAGGGAGAATATCAGAACATAAAGATTACGGCTTCGGGAATTCGGGTGATTTTACAGCAGGGAGAACGCTTTGCCGTAGAGCACCGGCTTTCCGACCGCGTTCGCATCAACCGGATCGAGACCGTGGATTCCACGTTATATATCGATTGCCAGCTCAAACGCAAAACAAACTACGGTATCTGGCAGGAGAAGCTGACGGTTTGTTATCCCAAAGACGTCCGCTTTGAATCGGTAGAAGGCGTAATGAAAGCCGGGAGCATTTCCATCTCTGGTCTTAGTGCCAATGCGCTCAGCATTCAAAATGAGGCTGGAGATTTGTTGGCAGAAGGCGTGAACGCAACGAAGCTCAGCGTTCAAAACAAGGTTGGACGCATTTGCCTGAATACGGTTTGCGGCGAAACCGGTTCGATCCAGTCGGGAGCGGGGGATATTGATCTGAAGTCGTTTCGGTTTGCAGGAGAGGTCCAGGCCAAAGCTGGCTGCGGAAGGATTCAGCTTTCGCGGGGGAGCGGCAAAGCGTTGGAAGTGCGGGCGGACAAGGGTGAAATCGTCGGAAAGGAATTAACAGCCGATGGGGTGTGCAGATTTCATTCCTCGCTTGGCAGAATCGTGTTAAACGATGTGAAGTGCGGAGAGTGTTCGGTAAATTCCGGGAAAGGCAGTGTGGAATTAAACCGTCTTTCAGCGGAAAAACTGACTGGAACTTCCGATCTGGGAAGCCTTGCAGGCGATCATCTTTCTACCCGGTCTTTATTTGCAAAAGTAAATTGCGGATCGATCCGCTTGGCGGGCAAGCTGGAGGGGAAAAATGAAATGATGGCAAATTTGGGAAGTATTGTGGTTTCGACTTCTGTTCCCAAAGAAGAGTGTTCCTATCATGTATCATCCAATATGGGAAGCACACACGTCGATGGGGTCAAAACGAACGGAAGTTCCTCCCAAATTGGGAAAACCACCTATGAAATTTCCGTATCAATGGGCGATGCAAGGCTGAACTTTACAGGAGGGGATTCAAATGAATAAAGAAGAATACCTGAAAGAGCTTGCCCATGCCCTTAGGAAAATTCCGGAGGAGGAAAGGGGGGACATGCTCCGGTATTTTCAGGAATATTTTGAAGAGGCAGGAGC